>DXAW01000019.1 GCA_019116865.1 Candidatus Coprenecus stercoravium
GTCCTCCAGTTCCACCACGCACAACCGGTCCGGCAGCCAGCCTATCCGAAGCCGGTCCCCTGTCCGCGGATCTTCGGTCCTCACCGACCTGCCGCCGGAGACCAGGTCCGACTCCTTTCCGCTCACCTCCCTGACATGCGTGCAGAAAGCCTCCCAGCCGCCGAATCCGATATAGTGACACAGCACGTCCAGAGTCCTGTCAAACGCAGTCTCATAACCTTTCAGACTGCCCCATATCCGCCGCAGCGTATTCTCGGCGATATGCTCATGGGTTACACACTCTATCTCCGATGCCAGGAGAGCAAAATCCGCACGGCTTCCAACCGTACGCCCGAACCGCTTCTCCACGGCCTGTCTCAACGCCGCCACCTGCGGCAAATCTGTCCTTACTGCCATAACGCAGCTAAGTTACAACTTTCCGGCAACACAGACAAATGATTGCATACCGTTTGGTTTAACCCTCGGTTTACATGAACCCCTCAAACCAGCCTTAAAACCGTGTCCAGATATAAAAGAAAAAGCAGCTAGAGTGACTCTAACTGCTTTATTTTCAAGTGGTGCCACCGGGAATCGAACCAGGGACACAAGGATTTTAAGTCCTTTGCTCTACCAACTGAGCTATGGCACCGTGTTTGGTTTGGGAGTGCAAAAGTAAGAGATATTTCGGAATTTGCAAAATTTTCTGAAGAAATGATTACCTTAGCGACTCGTCCAAAGACAAAAAGACAGGGCCGAAATGTATGTAGACGTCATCATACCGCTGAAATTCAGAGACTCCGTGACATATTCAGTACCACCGGAGATGGAGAGCCGCATAGTACGCGGCAGCATAGTAAAAGTGACGGTAGTAGGCCGCACGTATTCTGCGGTAGTGCTGGCGGTCAAGGAGACACCTGATTTCGACCCGGGGAAGATAAAACCGGTGAAAGAGCTGGTCAATCTTCCGCCGGTGACCCAGGCCAACATGGATTTTCTGCGGCAGGTGGCCTCATATTACATGTGCTCGCTAGGAGAAGCCTTCCGCTTTGCGGCGCCGTCAACCGTCAAGACATTGAAACGTTCCAAGACTGCGGCTACATCCGAAGACAACGGAAAAGACGAATCCGGCACACAGGACGATCCTGAGAATAAAGCCGACGCACAGCTTCCGGTCCTGTCAGACGAGCAGAATGAGGCCGCCGGCAAGATAAGGGAGTATTTCCGCTCTGGAGAAAATGTGCTTCTACACGGAGTCACAGGCTCCGGCAAGACAGAGATATACATTACTCTGGCGGCAGAATATCTGAAAAAAGGCCTGAACGTCCTGTACCTTGTCCCCGAAATCGCATTGAGCCGCCAGATTCAGTCCAGACTTGCCCTCTACTTCGGCGACAAGCTCCTTGTCTACCATTCAAAACAGACAGCCGCACATAAGCGTCAGGTATATGAGCAGGTCGCATCAGACACTTCCGCATCGTACATAGTGCTCGGCCTGCGGTCGGCCCTGTTCCTGCCGTACCATAGACTAGGACTCATAATCGTGGACGAGGAGCACGACACCTCATACAAGCAGACCGACCAGGCACCGCGATACCACGGCCGTGACACGGCACTGATGCTGGGCCGCATCCACAAATGCCCCGTGATGCTGGGTTCTGCGACCCCTTCTCTCGAAAGCATATACAACGTGAATACCGGAAAACTCCGGCCGGTCATACTGAGCCACCGTTACTACGGCGGAAGCGACTGTTTCGTAACCGTCGTGGACATGCCCAGAGAGAGGCGCAAAAGGGCCGTCAGGGGTTCGTTCTCTCTCACCCTGACAAAGGCCATAGAGGAACGGCTCGAAAGAAAGGAACAGGTGCTTGTCTTCCGATCCAGAAGAGCCTACGCATCGGCCCTGGAATGTCCGGAGTGCGGATACATGCCGCGCTGTCCGCACTGCAACATCCCCATGAGCTACCATAAGTTCAACGACAGGCTGAGCTGTCACTACTGCGGGTATTCCGAGCCTGCTCCGCAAATATGTCCGCAATGCGGCAAAGAGCCTCTGGCGCTGCTTGGAGACGGAACGGAGCGGGTCGAGGAAGAATTACGGGAGATGTTCCCGCAGGCCATTGTTGAACGATTCGACGCAGACGTCACAAAAAGCGGAAAGGAAGAAGCGAGAATCCTGAGACAGTTCTCCAACGGAGAGATAGACATACTGGTCGGCACGCAAATGATCTCCAAGGGATTTGACTTCAAGAACCTGACTCTCACGGCAGTGCTTAAGGCCGAGGCCGTCACTCAGGTGTTCGACTTCCGGGCCGATGAGAAAGCCCTCCAGCTGCTGCGGCAGCTCATGGGCAGAGCCGGCAGAAGGGCCACGCCCGGAGAGATGATAGTACAGACCAACAACGCCGGCCATCCGGTGTTCAGGATGCTGCTGCAACCGGGCAAGGCAGACGACAACCCCATGCTGGACGAGCGCCGCGAATACCGCTACCCCCCTTTCTCAAGGATACTCAGGCTGTCCGTAAAATCTCCCGACAGGGACACGGCTGTCAGAACCGCATATGAGGTACGCCGGAAAGCACTGGATGCCGGATTCAAGGATATCTGCGGCCCTACTGCTCCTCCTATGGAAAGATCCGCCGGAGAGTTCGTACAACAACTGTTGCTGAAAACGGACAGGAGCAGGAACTGGGAACCGGCGAAAGCACGCCTGTACAGAATGCTGCGGAACATTCCGGCCTCGGTGCTGACCATCGATGTGGATCCGGTAAACGTGTAAACACAAAAAGAGGCCGCATCCCCTGCCTGTGCGACCTCTTGTAGAAGTTTTTCATAATATTCTGCTACAAATTTACAAGAATACACACAGTCCCTCCCTTTCACAAGATAAAAACCCTGCGTCAGAAAGACAACCCGTAACATACATTAGTGGTACAATAAGCCTGCGCTGATAGCACAGGACTGTGACTTTTACCGCTCCATCGCCATCTGACGGTACTGTTGCGGTGACATATTGTGCTTCTTGGCGAAGGCACGGCGGAAAGTGGAGACGGAATTGAAACCGGAAAGCTCCGCCACCTCCTCGACAGAACAGCTTACGGACTCATCCGCAAGCAACTTCTCGGCACAAAGGAGCCTGTTGCCGTTGACATAGTCGTAGAAAGTAGTGCCCAGTTCCTTATTGAAATAATTGGACAAAGTGGTGCGGTTGGTACCCAGTTCCGCTGCCAGTCCGACAAGGGTAAGGTGAGGCTGGCTGACGAAATATCCTTCAGCGTTAAGACTCTCCAGCTTCTTGATAAAATGCCGGGGTGCCGCTGCCGGCGCGCCTGCCTCGACGACGGATTCGGACTCGGAAGCTATATCCGAAAGGGCCGGCGCCTTATAGAAATACATCTTGTATGCCACTATGCCCCAGCTCAATGCCAAGACCAGATAGTACACTGCATCCAACTGATAATCCAGCCGGGAAGAGACTACGGTCCACAGGATAAAATTAGGCAGGAACAGAGCTATGCTTACCCATATCCACTTCACATCCATATGGGTGATGTCGGACAGATTGGCCTTCAGCATCTTCCTGAACTGCAACGTCCTGTAGAGCACTATGAAAATACACACCACGGAAAATGTCCCCGCATACAGAACCTGAAAACGGAAAACGCTGTCATAGGGAAATATGGCATAGACCAGCGTCAGCAGAGGGAAAGACAGCACCATAAGTGCATCATGCCACCATTTCATCTTTCCGGGCCGCAGCAGCTCAAAAGCGAATATGGCATAGAGAGGCACCGCCCAGTTGTCAATCGAGAGCATGAGCCTGTACACAAATTCATCGGCGGCTACATCCTCGCACATGTAAAAAACGTCCTTTGCTATGTAAACGGCATAAATGGCCAGACAGATCCCAAGGACAGTCCTGATCCTGTCGCGCCTGAACACGCTCAGGTACATCACGGCAGCCGCACCGAAAAGTCCGGACACCAGTCCTATGGCAAATATCGTCAGATTCTGGAGCATGACCTGTAATCTCTTCCGACCACCACGCGGAGGGCCGACGGAACAACTTCCAATGTAAGAGGAGTAGTCCCCACTACCTCCCCGTCTATCTCCACCCTGTCAGGCTTACGGGTGATGACGCATACCTTCCTGACCACTTTATGGGAGACCTCCTTCACTTTATATATCGTTCCCTTGAAAAGCCGGGGGAACATAGCTATGAACTTCAGCTTGGACACCTTTCTCGCCACCATCAGATTGATAAGACCGTCATCAGCCACGGCATCAGGCACCTGCATCATGCCGCCCCCGCTGTATTTCCCGATTCCGAAACCAACAGAGAACATCTTACCTGTGAAAAAGCTCTTTCCGTCCACTACCACTTTGGCCATCACCGACCTGCGGCCCACCAAAGCCCTGAAAGCAGCCTTGACATACGCCCGCTTCCCGGCACGGCCCTTGTTCTTGGCTATGTTACAGTAATGGCATATATTGGCATCAAGCCCCACTCCCGCGATATTGACCATATACCTGGTATTCCTGACACCTGCCTGAGTGTATTCCATACGCCCCACATCCTGAAGAACGGTGCGGCACTCCTTGATAGTATCAATAGCCTTGTCGTAATCCTCGGGCATACAGAACATTCTGGACCAGTCATTGGCCGAGCCGGCCGGCAGAACAGCAAGGGTAATTTCCTCCACAGGCACGTCCTTCTGATAGAACAGACCGTTCACTATCTCGTGCAAAGTCCCGTCCCCGCCCACAGATATGAATTTCCTGAAACCCCGCTTGAGAGCATAAAACACCAGCTCCACAGCATGATACCGATGCGTCGTAAAAGCCTCCTCAAAGCCCACACCTCTGTCTTTCAGCTTATTGGAAAGCAAAGGCCACTCTGAAGCGACCTTTCCGCCCCCCGCATTCGGGTTCACCACTGCCATCCATATATTGTCATTCATCTGTTTTTCGAAAATTTTCGCAAAACTAACATTAATTATCGGTAAGATGAAAAGATTTTCTAAATTTGCAGATTAGCTTAAATCACTAAAATGGGTAAAATTATTGCTGTTGCAAATCAGAAAGGAGGAGTCGGGAAAACCACCACAGCCATCAATCTGGCTGCATCACTGGCAGTTCTGGAGAAAAGGACACTGCTCATAGATGCGGACCCTCAGGCCAACACCACCTCGGGTATGGATTTCGATCCCAATTCCGATGAGGGGAGGACTCTCTACGAGGTGCTGATAGGCACCAAGAAGATGTCTGAAGTAACCGTGGACACCGAGATAAAGGACTTGAAGATAGTACCGTCGCATATCAATCTGGTGGGAGCCGAGATCGAGCTTATCAATGTCAATGACAAAGAGCTCATGATGAGGCGCGCCCTTGCGGAGATATCAGACAGCTATGAATATATCATCATCGACTGTCCTCCGTCCCTCGGCCTGATTACGGTGAACTGCCTGACAGCGGCCAACTCGGTGATAATACCCGTACAGACGGAGTTCTTCGCCCTTGAAGGACTTGGCAAACTGCTCAACACCATAAAACTTATTCAGACACGCCTCAACCCGGGGCTCAGAATAGAGGGATTTCTCCTTACCATGTACGACGGCCGCCTGAGACTGGCCAACCAGGTAGTGGAGGATGTCCGTCACCACTTCGGAGAAATGGTATTCAACACCATCATACAGCGTAACGTACGACTAAGCGAGGCTCCTTCACACGGCAAGCCGGTAATTCTCTACGACGCCATCTCGGCCGGCACCAACAACTACCTCAACCTCGCCAAGGAAATCATCTCCAAGAACTCTTAAACAACACCACTGACATGGCAAACAGAAGAGACGCATTGGGCAAAGGATTAGGAGCGCTGATTCCCGGCGTAGACAGCCTTGGATCCGCCGCCTCCGAGCCCGTTTACCAGGCACAGACCACGCATAATCCGGCCTCCATCTGCGAGATACCGGTGGAAAAGATATCGGCCAATCCCTTCCAGCCCAGAAGCAATTTCGACGAGGACGCCCTCTCCGAGCTGACCGAGTCAATCCGTCAACTGGGAATCATACAGCCGATTACTGTCCGCAAGATAGGACTGAGATATCAGATTATAAGCGGCGAGCGGCGTTTCAAGGCTGCCAGGGCGGCAGGTCTGACCACCATTCCGGCCTATATCAAGGAGACTGACGATCAGGGAATGCTGGAGATGGCCATCGTCGAGAACATACAGAGAGAGGACCTGGACGCCATAGAAGTGGCTCTGAGTTTCCAGCGCCTGATGGACGAATGCAGTCTGACACAGGAATCCATGGCCGACAAGGTAGGCAAGAAAAGGGCCACCGTAGCCAATTATCTAAGGCTGCTGAAACTTCCTGCGGAGATACAGGCCTGCATCAGGGACAAAAAGATATCCATGGGGCATGCCAAGGCCATCCTATCACTGACAGATCCCGCATCACAGACAAGTCTGTGCGAGGAAATCGTAAGAAAAAGCCTGTCGGTGAGACAAGCCGAGGCCAAAGCCCAGAACATGCTGCGCAAGGCCGCTGAGGCTGCGGAGAAAGACCGGGAGGAGAGCAAGCCGGCTCCTGAGCTTCCAGACTCATATTACAAAGTGCTGGAGATCGTGGGAAAATATTTCGGAAACAACATAAGCCTCAAGAGGTCAGAGCAAGGCAAAGGAAGCATCACCATTCAGTTCTCGTCCGATTCGGAAGTGGAATCATTTTTGAAAGCGATTGAGAGCATCAACTAAACCAGGCCTGAAGTGCGGAAGACCATCATACTGATACTATCGCTTCTCGTCCTGTTGCCGCTCAGGGCATCAGCCCAGTTCATGAATACCGGCAGCAGTTCCGGCACGTCACAGACTGCCGGAAGCGACAGCACATCGTCCCAGGCTGAGACATACAGTCTGAAACGGTATTTCAACTCACTGGCGCAGAAAGACTCCATGACCGTCGGATGGGCTTTCGGAGGCTCCGTGATACTTCCGGGAACAGCCCAGATATACAATAAGGACTATTGGAAACTGCCGATTTTCTACGCCGGCATGGGCGGCATGATAGGCGGAGGCGTATACTACAACTCCCAGTTCAAGAAAACCGGCAGCGACAGGGACAAGCTGGCCCGCAACCTCTTCTTTATAGGAGCCGGACTGTTCTACTGGGGACAGCTGATGGACGGTGTGGCCAGCTATGACTCATACCGGGAGCACCTGCCGGGAAGAGCCACCATATATTCGATTCTGCTACCCGGTCTGGGACAGATATACAACAAAGAATACTGGAAACTGCCCATTTACTACGGAGGACTGGCGGTAGCGGGCTATTGCTGGTACTACAATGACATACAGTACAAACGTTTCCAGCACGACTACAACATGGCCACACAGCCTAACGGGACCTACAACGGCTCTCTCTCCGTGGACAATCTCCAATACTACAGAGACTACTACCGCCGTTACAGGGACTATTCCATAGTGGCTACCATCCTGATATACATACTCCAGATTATCGATGCCGATGTTTTCGCCACCATGGGCGATTTCGATGTCAATCAGAATATCAGCATGGACATTCAGCCGGTGATTATAGAACCGCTCAATTACGACTTCACCACCAACTATACATCAGTGATGCCTGTAGGCAATGCCTTCGGGGTCGGACTCAATCTCAAATTTTAATGTCCCAATCATGAAAAAGTGCCTCATAATCATCTCTGTCCTGCTTATGACCATGCCCATCGGAGCCATAGCCGGCGGCAAGCCTACGGGAGACAAGGAGAAAAAGAAGCTAACACTCTTCACATATCCTGACAGAAAGAGCCTGCTCAGGGAAAGAGACTCCCTTGTAGAAGCCAATGCCTACCTCAAAATGGAACTCGACAGCCTCTACCGGATATACTCAGACCTTCAGGTCTACGAGGAACTGGCCGAGGCCGACTCCATCAATGCGGGGATGATGGACTTCGAAAGTCCGGGAAAAAGCTGCGCCGACACCATATCGGAAGCAGACAGGGACTCGCTGCTGAGTCTGTGGTACAAACAGCGCAACATGGTGCTGATGGACATCGAGCCGTCTTCCCTTGACTCAGCCGAGATAACATCCAACATCCCGGATTCAGTATATATCAACCGCCTGCAGAAACTCAATCCGTACATATCCATTCCCTACAATCGTATCATACGCAACCATATAGTATACTATACAGAGAGGATGCCCGAGAAAATGGAAAGAATCCTGGGGCTTTCTTCCTACTACATTCCCATCTTCGAGGAGATATTCGACCAGTACGACATGCCGCTTGAGCTCACCGCCATGGCCGTGATAGAATCCGCCCTCAACGCCAAGGCCGTATCCAGAGCAAGGGCCAAAGGCATGTGGCAGTTCATGTATTCCACAGCCAGACGCTACGGTCTCACCATAAACTCCTACGTGGACGAGCGATTCGACCCTGTCGCATCCGCCCACGCAGCGGCCAGGTACCTCCGTGACTCATACCTCATCTTCGGAGACTGGACACTCGCCATCGCCTCCTACAACTGCGGAGCCGGCAATGTCAACAAAGCCATCAGGCGCTCAGGCAACTCAAAGGATTTCTGGGAAATCTACCCCTACCTGCCCAGGGAGACCAGAGGCTACGTGCCCTCGTTCTTCGCCGCCCTCTACGCCATGAAATATTACAAGGAGCACAACCTTACTCCCGAGTACATCCCCATGCCTCCGCATACCGATACTATAAAGGTCCACAAGATGCTCCATTTCGAGCAGATAGCCCATTTCACAGGCGCCAGTATCGAGGAGCTGCGCACGCACAATCCCCAGTACCTGCATGACATAATTCCGGGCACGGAGAAAGAATACATACTCCAGCTTCCCTATCAGTACACCAACTCATTCATAGACCACGAGCAGGAAATCTACGCCTGGAAAGACTCCGTGTATTTCAGTCCGGCGGCCTTGAAAAAGATACAGCAGGGTGTCTCCTCCGACGCCACCCGCATCGTCCACAAGGTCAGAAGAGGCGAGACACTCAGCCATATAGCCCTCCGCTACGGAGTATCCGTGCGCAATATCCAGCGTTGGAACGGCATAGGAACACGTATCAGGGAGGGTCAGAGACTGGCCATATACACCAACGGCCGGGGACCTGCGGTGAAATCCTCCTCCTCGCAGGGAAGGACTCCGTCTACGACAGTATCCAACGGCTATGTGATGTACACCGTCAAATCCGGCGACAATCTGTGGGACATATCACGCAAATTCGACGGAGTGACCATGAACGACCTGCTCAAGCTCAACGGACTGAGCAAGAACAGCAAGATTTACCCGGGCAAGAAAATAAAAATCAAAAAGGCACAGTAATCTGCACTCTGACTCCCAGACGGTCCCTGCCGCTGTCCGCATATTTTGAGGCAGAGCCTTTGAAACTCACATTAAACCATCTGACGGGCTTGTATGTAAAGAGCACATACAGGCCCGCTCCTTTTCCATAATATGCCATCGAGGAGAAGGAACCGGGCACATCTCCCTCATAGCTGTATATACGTGAGTCCCATCCATGCGTCCAGAACAATGTGGCCCGGATACTGCACCTGAATTTTCCGGACGGAGAGCGGTAGGCTGCCTGTTGGTAGAAGAGCATGCCTGGCCCTCCGCTCCAGCATCCCTCTATACGTGTGGAACTTTCCACACCGGATTCCGGCACGTAACGGTAGTCCGCCCTCAGACGGAATAGCCTGGTATCCCTTCCCCAGTCAAAGGTGCTGCCGGCCTTAAAGTACAACGAATGCGGTCCCGACACTCTCCAGTCACAGTCCAGCCATGCCTTTACAGCATCGGAAGCCTCTCTGACTCCGAAACGGGCATATGGAAAATGAGTGTACTCCACAGCCGATGACACCACCGCATCCGATGAGGCAGCCCACCGGACAGCCGCTGACACCCCGTGCTCGTTGTTGACATTGCTCCGGCAATAAGCCCCAGCATGAGTAGCAATATAATCCTTCGAATAATACCGGTAAACGGCGGATGCCTCCACCTTGTCGGACAACGGAAGCACCGCACCGGCTATGACTGCGGCATGCAGGTCCCTGTCCAAAGCCGCTTCCCCAAATACACGGACGCCTCTTAACGAAAGCAAAAAATCCACCGAGGCATTGCCCCACCAACCATCATAACGCAAATGAGAATTATAATACGACCGCCGCCGGCCGTCCATCCTGTCGTACTTGTACGCCGCCGCTGTCAAGCCCAGTCCAAGCCATGTCCCGGTCCACGCCACATTAGCTCCGAGCACTGTCTCTCCAAGAGCATCCCTGGCCAGACGCAGTGCCTCGCTGTCATGCAGTCCGTCCTCGGGCTTAGAGACAAAATACCCTCCTTCCACCTTGGCATCCTGACGGTTGCATGAATAAAACACAGACGCCTCCACTCCTTCCGGGAATGCTACGGTGACACCTGCCCCGTGAAAATAATCATTCTCGTCCGTAGACGCATACGGTCTGACTCCCTGCGCGCGTCTGACTACAGAGGAGACCGAGGACAGTCCCGACATGGAGAAGCCGTTCCACAGCACCAGACCCTGACCGAAACGCAGGGAGTAATCCCCCAGCACGGCTGCGGCAAGCCTGTATCGTCCGTCCCTGGAAAGCCTCAGATCGTGCGCCGACACATATACGGAATAAAAATCCGGGAATCCACGCTCTCCCGCATCGCTTTCCAAGGTAAATCCGGCACCGAATTTGCCTGCCGCCTCCATCCTGAATTTCACAAGCAGAGGGACAGGCATTCCTTCCACAGCCTCATCTTCCCTCTTTCTGTCCCACCTTGACCTGAGTGTCAGCTTTCCGGACAGCCGCCTGCGCCCGGGCGCCTTCCCTTCGGCTCCGAATGTCACGAACGGGCGCAGCATGTCCACCGCAGCCTGCCCGAAGCCGTCAACCAGAGCCAGTTCCGCCTCTGACGCCACAGGACCGTATTCCTGTCGGTATTCCAGCAGACTGACCACCATAAATGGAGTAAACAACGGACATGACTCCAGCGTCTCTCTGTCAGCCCTGCCGAGATCCAGAGGCCTGGCCATCAGAGTCTCGAAATATTCCGTAAGTTCCTCCGCATCCCCCTCTCCGTCTCCGCAAAGCTGTTCTATCATTCGTACCACAGACTCCGGAAGCTCCTGCGCCGACACTTCCCGTCCCGCACTATACAGCAACAAAAAGGCCGCTCCAAGAAGGGCGGCCCTTATCATCGTCGTCTTCCCCTCAAATCTCCCGCACATACCAGACTTATTTCAAATCATGTTACATTCTCAATCCACCTTGTACTTGTACTTAATCTCTTTCAGCTCCTTGTTGGCCTTCTCTATCTTGGAGGCCAGGTCGTTCTTGAAGGCAACTACTTTCTCCATCACAGCCGGATCTCCTGTTCCGATAATCTGCGCCGCCAGGATGGCAGCATTCTTCGCTCCGTCAAGAGCCACTGTCGCAACAGGTATGCCGGAGGGCATCTGCAGAATCGACAATATGGAATCCCAGCCGTCGATAGAGTTGGAGGACTTGATAGGCACTCCGATTACAGGCACCGGAGTGTACGCCGCTATCACACCGGGCAGATGGGCTGCGCCGCCGGCACCGGCGATGATCACCTTAATGCCTCTCTCCTTTGCCGCCGTGGCGAACTGCATCACCTGGACGGGCACCCTGTGGGCGGAAAGAGCATTAATCTCAAAAGGTATTTCCAAAGAATCGAGGAACTCGGCAGCCTGTTTCATCACCGGCATGTCCGAGGTACTTCCCATAATAATAGATACAATCGGTTTCATACCGCAAATTTAATCCAAAAAAACTTTATTTATGCATTTTTTACTTTACTTTTGTACTATGGACAGGATAAGACTTCACGACAGGTACTTCAGGCTCTTCATTCCCAATGAAAAGATAGAGGAAGCCGTCAGGAAGACCGCCCTCGGACTTAACCGGGACTATGCCGGCAGCGAACCGCCTGTCTTTCTGAGCGTGCTCAACGGCTCGTTCATGTTCACGGCTTCGCTGATGAGGCATATCGACTTCCTGTGCGAGCTGTCCTTCGTAAAGATGACCTCATACTGCGGAACCTCGTCCACAGGGCAGGTAAGACAGCTTATCGGCGTATCGGACAGCCTCAAAGGCCGCAGGGTAATCATAGTGGAGGACATAGTGGACACCGGCAGAACCATCACCGACATGTATGCCCTGCTGCAGGATATGGGCGTGAGTGACATCAGAGTCTGCACCCTGTTCCTAAAACCGGATGCCTACAAGGGCAGCGTGAGGATTGACTACCACGCCATGGAGATAGGCAACGAGCTCATCGTCGGCTACGGACTTGACTATGACCAGCTCGGCCGCCAGTTCAAGGACATTTACATAATCGAACAACCATAAACATTATCAATCATGAAATACTACATTCTTTTCGGCCCTCCGGGAGCCGGCAAAGGCACACAGGCCACAGCAATGGTAGAAAAATACAATCTCCGCCACATATCCACAGGAGAGCTTCTCCGCAAGGAAATAGCAGCCGGCAGCGAGCTGGGGCTCAAAGCCAAGGCTCTGATAGACGCAGGGGCTCTCGTCCCTGACGAAATCGTGGAAGGGATGATAGAATCGGAATTCAATACCGTGAAAGACGTGGAAGGATTCCTTCTCGACGGATTTCCACGCACTACGGCACAGGCCACGGCACTTGACGGAATGCTCGCCAAAAAGTCCGAGGAAGTCACTGCCGTCGTTTCCATCATGATACCTGACGAAATGATTAAGGAGCGCATCAAGCACAGGGCCTCCATCGAAGGAAGGGCCGACGATGCGAATGACGAGACCATTGCAAACAGAATCAGGACATACCACGACAAGACAGAACCCCTCGTAGGCTATTACAAGGGAAACGGCAAGTACCACGAGATCGACGGCACTGGCACCATCGACGAAGTCAGGAGCAAGATATTCGGCCTCATGG
>DXAW01000020.1 GCA_019116865.1 Candidatus Coprenecus stercoravium
CCCACACCTTCGGTGCGGGCCCCTCCCTCTAGAGCCGAGGGCGGCTAGTCTTTTCTCGTTGCTTGATTTTTATCAGATTAGGTACACATTAATTTTAATAAATATGGCAACAGAAGATATCAAAGTAGGAATTACCGGGACCTCCACCACGAAGGTCTGCAAGGAGAACTGCGCCTCGCTCATGGGCTCCGGCGCACTTGATGTATTCGCAACACCGGCCGTTGTAGCCTACATGGAGATGGCGGCCTGCTACGCTGTCAATGACCTGCTGGAAGAAGGTCTGTCGACAGTCGGCACCAGAGTGGACATAGCGCACATAAAGGCGTCCCCTATCGGAGAGACCATCACGGCTACGGCCACGCTCAAGGAAATCGACGGCCGCCGTCTGGTATTTGACGTGACCGCCCGGGACTCCAAGGGTGAAATAGCCAACGGCACACACGAGCGTTTTATCATCAAGGTGGATAAATTCCTGGCCAAGATTCAGTAGAACATCCGGAGGACAGCTTACCGGCCAGAATCCAGCAACACATCTCAGACAGAGCAATGAGCAGCAGTGAATCCGAAAAGAAGCCGGAAATCAAGCTCTACGAATCCGTCCACGCAGGCTTCCCGTCTCCGGCCGAGGACATCCCGGGCACGGCTCTTGACATCAACAAACTGGTGGTCAAGAATCCGGCGTCCACATTCTTCGCCAGAGTCAGCGGAGACAGTATGGAGGGTGACGGCATCCGGGACGGGGATATTCTGGTCATAGACAAGGCTGAGGAACCACGTGACGGAGCTATCGCCGTGTGCTTCATCAATGGAGAGTTTACCGTCAAACGACTCAGGATACAAGACAGGGATATCACTCTAGTCCCCTCCAACCCTAAATACAAGGCCATAACGATACACGAAGGGGATGATCTGACTATCTGGGGCATCGTCAGATACGTTATAAAAAAAGTGTAGCGATGTACGCCCTGGCCGACTGCAACAATTTTTTTGTCAGCTGCGAGCGTGTCTTCCGTCCCGATCTGGAAGGCCGGCCGGTAGTCGTGCTGTCCAACAACGACGGCTGCGCCATCGCCCGGTCCAATGAGGCCAAGCGACTGGGCATCAAAATGGGGCAGCCGATGTTCGAGTTCCGTCACCTGATTGAGTCCGGAGCAGTAACAGTGTTCTCCTCCAACTTCTCCCTCTATGGAGACATGTCCGGAAGAGTACAGCAGATACTGTCCGGTTTCTCTCCTGCCATTGAAGTGTACTCCATAGACGAATCTTTTATGGACCTGACAGGCATGAGTCCCGATACTGACTTCGACCTGTGGGCCAAGACAGTATCCAGAGAATGCCGCCGGCGCACGGGCATACCAGTAAGCGTCGGAGTTTCCCCTACCAAGACTCTTGCCAAGATTGCGTCAAAACTGTGCAAGCAATATCCGGCCACCAAAGGAGGATGCTGGATGTACCGTCCTCAGGACGTGGAGAAGGTCCTGCGCAAATTCCCCATAAAAGACATCTGGGGTATAGGCAGACGCTATGCGAAACGGTTCATGGGATATTTCGGCATGACCACTGCCTGGGACCTGTACTCGAAAAACGAAGCATGGATCAGCTCGGAAATGGGCCTGCCAGGAATAAGGACATGGAAAGAACTGCACGGAGAGCCGTGCATAGAATTTGAGGACACGGCACAGGCCAGGAAACAGATAATGATCTCCCGCACTTTCGCCAAGGAGATATCCGATCCGGAAGAACTCTCCGCACAAGTATCGATGTTCTGTTCCATGGCTGTGGAAAAACTACGCAAACAAGGGTCTTGCTGCGGCTCAGCCACAACGTTCATCATGACAAACCGCTTTCACGAAGGTGCCGAAACACAGTACGGAAGCCGGCTGGCCCAATTTACCACAGCTACAGACAGTACGTTTGAAATCAATTCGGCTGTCCTGAAATCTCTTAAAGAACTGTTCCGCAACGGCTACCGCTACAAAAGGGCCGGAGTAATACTCGGAGACATCATCCCGGCCGACAAGGTGCAGATGGAATTCTTTGACACCGTAGACAGGGAAAGGCACAGCCGCCTTATGTCAGTCATGGACAGCATCAACCGCCGGAACGGGCGCAATACCATCGGTGTAGCGTCCCAGTCTCTGGACGGTATAAAAATGAACAGGGAGCACTTGTCTCCCTGTTATACCACTGACTGGAATGATATTCTTACCGTAAAATGCTGAGTCTACTCCGTAACCGGATCCGTCGGATAATAGGAGTTAAACACATTTGTGAAAAAACGCTGGTTGGAGAAGCCCATCTTAAATGACAGTGTATCCCCGGTATTCACTTCTACGACTGTAAGGAAGGCGTCGGCGGAAACCGACCCCGTACCATTGTGGAGAATTATACGGTAATATGTATACGACCCCTCATATCTGTTTTTGACGGTATCTCCGACAAGGTAATCCATAGTCACGGAGCCGTCCTCACGGGTATTCTCACCCTCCGGCACCACCGTACCGTCCGAGAATGAGAAAAGCAGGACTTCATTCCGGGCCTGATTGGTGCCCTCCCACACAGTTCCAGAAAGAAGCTTCGGCGGACCGTCCCCTCTCCACGCTTTGGCGCATGATGAGAGGACTGCCAGTGAAAGTGCTGCAAAGAGAACTATGTAAGGCGATACCCTCATGACTACTTGGCGAACGCTACCGAACGGGTCTCCCTGATGACCGTGATTTTCACCTGTCCGGGATATACCATCTCGTTCTGAATCTTACGGGCGATATCGTTGGAAAGCACCTCAGCCTCAGCATCGCTCACCTGATCAGCACCTACAATGACTCTGAGCTCACGGCCGGCCTGGATGGCATAAGTCTTGGTGACTCCGGGATAAGACAGGGCGATAGCCTCCATGTCCTTGAGCCTCTTGATATAAGACTCTATGACCTCACGGCGGGCACCGGGTCTTGCACCGGATATGGCATCACCGACAAGAACTATGGGAGATATCAGAGACATCATCTCCACCTCCTCGTGGTGGGCGCCTATAGCATTGCAAACCTCCGGTTTCTCCTTGTATTTTTCAGCCAGCTTCATACCGAGGATAGCATGAGGAAGTTCCGAATCCTCTTCCGACACCTTGCCGATATCGTGAAGCAGACCGGCTCTCTTGGCCAGCTTGGGATTTAGTCCAAGCTCTGCGGCCATAGTCGCACAGATATTGGCCACCTCACGCGAGTGCTGCAGCAGGTTCTGACCATAGGACGAACGGTATTTCATACGGCCGACCAGCTTGACCAGCTCGACATTAAGACCGTGAATACCCAGATCGATACACGTCCTCTTACCAGTCTCCATTATCTCGTCCTCAAGCTGCTTGCGCACTTTCTCCACCACTTCCTCGATACGCGCCGGATGGATACGGCCGTCGGTCACCAGCTGATGCAGGGCCAGACGCGCCACCTCCCTGCGGACGGGATCGAAGGCTGAAAGAAGTATCGCCTCAGGCGTATCGTCCACTACTATCTCAACTCCGGTCGCAGCCTCAAGCGCACGTATGTTACGGCCCTCACGTCCGATGATGCGGCCCTTCATCTCATCGTTCTCAATATTGAAAACTGTAACCGCATTCTCAATGGCCGTTTCAGGGGCTATACGCTGAATCGTATTGATAACTATCCTCTTGGCCTCTTTTCCAGCCGTCATCCTCGCCTCGTCCATAACATCGTTGATGTAAGACATAGCCTGAGTCTTGGCCTCCGCCTTCATGGTCTCCATCAGCACCTCCTTGGCCTCAGATGCGGACATCCCCGCAAGATTCTCCAGTCTCTCGACCGCCTCCTTATGCAGCTTGTCATATTCCTCGGCTTTATGGTTGACCACCTCCACCTGAGCTTTAAGATTGTCCCTGATACTGTCGGCCTCTCTCTGCTTGCGCTGAAGGTCAGAATACTGCTGAGACATCTGCATTTCCTTTTGTTTCAGCTTATTCTCCATCTGCTGCATCTGAGAATTCTTCTCGTTGATATAACGCTCGTGCTCACTCTTCAACTGCAGGAATTTCTCCTTTGCCTGGAATATCTTCTCTTTCTTGATATTCTCCCCTTCCTGCTCGGCCTCCTTTATGATTTTGTCAGCCTGTTTCCTACGGGCGGACTTGACTGCCATAAGAGTCACAGCCACGGCAACAGCGGCAACGACAATCAGTAAAATGATAACTAATGTGATTTTCATATCTTGTCCGTTTATATATGGTTTGGTTTTATTGATGATGCAAAGAAAAAAGCCGTTAGAGCACTGTTTATCAGAAAAACCTGAAAAAATAGGATTTGAGCTCCGATTTCGGACTCAGACTTCCAACGTCCGGTAATACCGAATCCCCTTTCGGGTCACCCAGGCCTGTCTTCATCCATCGAGTTGGCTCTGTATTGTAAAAAATGTTGATTTTCGCAAAGAGCGATCTAACGGCTAAATGCTATTTAACATTGTTTTCTATATACTCATCCAGTTGACTGTCCAAAAGCCGGATATTGTCCCGCACATCTCCAAGCTCCGCCTCCAGCCTGGCTTTCTCTATCGCTATCTGCACAAGCGCCACCGTAAGATGTTCCTGATTGTCATGAAAGTTCTTACGACGTTTCAGATTCATAAGCCTTTCCGACAAATCCTTTATGGTATTCCTGATCAGACTCTCATCCTCCTGAGGAACCGTGTATGTGAATTTCCTGTCAAGGATTGAAATATTCACTACAACATTACGTGATGCCAGCTTGTCCTTTTCCTCCTCCATAGTCAGTTATTCAGCAATGCTATACATTTGTCTATCTCCCTCACAAGCCTGCCAATATTCTGCCTGGCTTCTTTAACATCAACCGCAGATGCCTCAAACGCACCCGCTATCTGTAATCTGTCTATCTTCTGTTCTAATTCTTTAATTTTGTTATTACTGTTATCCAATCTGCTCCTGTAGTCAGCTATCTCGGACTCCTTACGCTCCACAAGCTCCCTCATCCTCCTGTTCTCCGCCAGAAGATTCTCATAGCGGGAGATAAAGTGCTCTATCTTAGCTATGTGAGCGCCAATTACATTTTTGTAATCCTCATCCATAACAACAGTCTACAAGAAGTCACAAAAGTATAAAATTAATTTCAAATTTCAAATATATCGGCATCCTTCCAGACCGGGAAGCTCTCACGGAATTCTCTCAATCCGGCAATATCCGCAGAGGCCGTAAGAAAACCCTGCTCACATACCCCAACGCTCCTGCCCGTATAATCCACTATCATGGAGCCTCCGCTGTATGTCTCGTCCGGACTTTCGCCCTCACGGTTGCAGAAAACCATCCAAGCCTGATTTTCCACAGCCCTCGCCCTTACGAGCAGCGAAGCCGTCTCTATCCTGGACGCAGGCCACGAGGCCACATTCAGCATAATGTCGTAACTGTTGCCCTGTGTATTTCTGCTCCAGACAGGAAAGCGCAGGTCGTAGCACACATTGAGACCTATCCTCCAGCCCAGATACTCCACTGTCCTGCGGCGTGTGCCCGGCGTAAAAACCTCATTTTCCGCACTCATCCTGAAAAGATGACGCTTATCGTAATAATCGTACCTGCCGTCAGGCCACACGAAATAAAACCGGTTGCGGACACAGCCTCCGTCCATAACCGGCGTGGATCCGGCCACCGCCGCGCCTGTATGTCCGGCCACATCCTTCATCCATTGCAGCACAGGCCCTTCAGGCGGCTCGGCGAACCGCAGGTCCTGTGTGAAGCCGGTTGCGAAAAACTCCGGGAGAACTATGAGGTCCGGCACCGTGTCCGCACTCCTTGTCCTGACAAATGAATCTATCATGGCACTCAGCCTGCCCATGTTCCCGGACGGAGCCTCCCATTGTATCGAATACTGGCACAAAGCTATGTTCAGAAGGTCTTTCATACGGATTTTTGGCCGAAGATACTAATATTTTTCTACCTTTGTATGAATGTAAGTAAATCCCGATATTCAATGGAGCATACCAAAATAGTCATTATACCCACATACAACGAGAAAGAGAACATCGAGAAGATGATACGGAAGGTCCGCTCGCTCAGCGGGAATTTCCACCTTCTGATAGTGGATGACGGTTCTCCCGACGGCACAGGAGGTATCGTGAAAAGACTTCAGGAAGAGTTTTCAGACTCGCTGTTCCTGATAGAAAGGGCCGGAAAGCAAGGACTTGGGACAGCATATATCACCGGGTTCAGGTGGTGTCTGGAGCACGGCTACGACTATATCTTCGAGATGGACGCCGATTTCTCGCACAATCCGGACGACCTCATCCGCCTCTACAATGCCTGCGCTGTAGGCGGAGCAGATATGTCCATCGGTTCCCGCTATGTCAAAGGCATAGCGGTGAGAGACTGGCCGCTCAGCCGCATCCTGATATCCTACGGAGCCTCGTTCTATGTGCGCACCATCCTCGGCATGAAAGTATACGACTCCACTGCAGGATTTGTGTGCTACAGCCGCAAAGTCCTGGAGACCATCAACCTGGACAAGATACACATGAAAGGATACGGATTCCAGATAGAGATGAAATACAATGCCTGGAAGCTCGGTTTCAGGATAAAGGAAGTACCCATCATCTTCACAGACCGCAAGGAAGGCAAGTCAAAAATGAGCGGATCGATATTCGGAGAGGCATTCCGCGGCGTAATCGCTCTCAGATTCCGTAAAATCACCCCCAATCCAGATACGGCACAACGATGAGCACCACCCTCATAAAGGATATCCGCATAGTCAATGAAGGCCGGACAGCGGAAGGCTGCGTTCTCATAGACAATGGCCTCATCGCAAAAGTAATATTCACGGATGCCCCGGAATACAGAAGTGAGACCGAGGCTGCGGCCTCCGCTGCCGACGAGGTGATAACCGGCGGAGAAGACGCCATGCTTCTGCCCGGAGTCATAGACGACCAGGTGCATTTCCGCGAGCCGGGCGCCACGGCCAAGGGCTGCATCGCATCCGAAAGCGCGGCGGCTGTCCTCGGCGGCACCACCTCTTTCATGGACATGCCCAACAACAATCCTCCTGCCACGACTTTGAAGCTGCTTGAGGAAAAATACGACACAGCCGCCAGGGATTCCTACGCCAACTATTCATTTTATATAGGTGCCACCAACGACAATATCGACGAACTGCGGAAAGCCGACCGAAGCAGCATCTGCGGCATCAAGGTATTCATGGGCTCCTCCACCGGAAATATGCTGGTGGACTCGCAGGAGGCACTTGATGCGATATTCTCCCTGGACAGATGGCTGATAGCCACTCACTGCGAGGACGAAGCCACCATCCGGCGCAATCTGGACGAGGCCCGGGCACGCTACGGCGACTCCTCCATCCCGTTCAGCGCACATCCGCTTATACGCAGCCGCGAGGCCTGCCTTAAATCTTCGGCAAAGGCTGTGGAGATGGCGAAGAGTCACGGCACACGCCTGCATGTGCTGCATGTCAGCACCGCCGAAGAGATAGAAATGCTGTCGGAAGCCCATACAGAGCATCCCGGCATCAGCGCTGAGGTGTGCGTACATTATATGTGGTTCGACGACAGGGACTACGACAGCTACGGTTCACTGATGAAATGCAACACTGCCGTCAAGACTCAGGCCGACCGCGAGGCCATAACCGCTGCCGTCCGTGAGGGCCGCATCCAAGCCGTGGCCACCGACCACGCCCCTCATCTGTACTCCGAGAAGATGCAGGACTACCTCCATGCCCCTTCGGGTCTGCCGACCGTACAGCACTCGCTGGTGATGATGCTCCAGCTGGCCGAGCGTGGCTGTTTCCCTGTCGGACAAGTCGTCAGGATGATGTCCCACTCCCCCGCCGACCTGTTCCGGATTGACCGCAGGGGATATATCCGTGAGGGATATTTTGCCGACCTGGTCATCGTCCGCCGCCGAGCGTGGACCGTATCCAAGGACAACATCGCCTACCGCTGCGGCTGGTCTCCCCTCGAAGGCCAGACCTTTGACTGGGCCGTCACTGACACATTCGTAAACGGCACCGGCACCGTCCGCAACGGCCGCCTCAC
>DXAW01000021.1 GCA_019116865.1 Candidatus Coprenecus stercoravium
TGCGTCTCTGATTCAAAGATAGTGATTAGGACCCGTAGCTCAGTCGGTTAGTAGCACCTGACTCATAATCAGGGGGTCGCTGGTTCAAGCCCAGCCGGGTCCACCCTCAAAACCAAGGAGTTGCAGCGATGCCTGCGGCTCCTTTTTTCTTTCATGCACCAACAAAAGTACTTACAGTTTCCGGGCTTGGACTGCATATTAGGCGTCTGAAAATTTGAAATCTGCTGTGAAATCTGTATATTCGTGGGATATTGACAAAACAACTAACAAAACACACATAGAGTATGAGAAATGCAGTTTTCAATTTTCCCCTGCCGGCCAATGAACCGGTGAAATCCTATCTGAAAGGCTCTCCCGAGCGGGTCGCTCTCGAAGCCGAGCTCAAGAGACAGAGCAGTATCCAGCTGGACATACCTCTGATTATCGGAGGCAAGGAAGTACGCACCGGCAACACCGGCAAGGTGGTGATGCCTCACGACCACGGTCATGTACTGGCCACATATCACAAGGCCGGTCCCGAGGAGGTCAGAATGGCCATCAAGGCGGCTTTGGACGCACACGAGGAATGGGCCGAACTGGACTGGACTGTCAGGGCCTCCATCATGTTGAAAATTGCAGACCTGCTTGCAGGAAAATACCGTGCGGTCATCAATGCCGCCTGTATGCTTGGCCAGAGCAAGAACTTCTATCAGGCCGAGATAGACTCCGCATGTGAGACGATTGACTTCCTGCGCTACAATGCGGCTTTCGCCTCCAGGATTTACGGCATACAGCCCAAGAGCGGCCCCAACCAGATTAACAGCGTGGAGTATCGTCCCCTCGAGGGCTTCATCTTCGCACTGACCCCGTTCAACTTCACATCCATCGCATCGAACCTCTCGATGTCTCCCGCCCTGATGGGCAACACCGTGGTATGGAAACCTTCTACCACAGCCATTCTCTCCAACTACTATCTGATGAAGATTTACGAGGAGGCCGGCGTGCCCGCAGGCGTTGTCAATTTCATCCCCGGCAGCGGTGCCGTTATCGGAAAGGAGATCTTTGCTTCGAAGGATCTGGCCGGCGTGCATTTCACCGGTTCCAGCGCAACATTCAACACCCTGTGGAAGCAGGTGGGCGACAATATCGCAAACTACCGTTCCTATCCCCGTTTAGTAGGTGAGACCGGCGGCAAGGACTTCATCTTCGTGCATCCTTCGGCAGTGGCCGAGGAAGTAGGCAATGCGGCTTACTGCGGTGCCTTCGAGTACCAGGGCCAGAAATGCTCTGCCGCTTCCCGTATGTACGTGCCCAAGTCCCTGTGGCCTGCTGTCCTTGAGAAGATCAAGGATACGGCAGCCCAGGTCAGGATGGGTGATGTCTGCGATCCGATGAATTTCATCAACGCTGTCATCGATGAGACGTCCTTCGACAATATCGCTTCCTACATCGACTACGCCAAGGCATCCAAAGACGCAGAGATCGTGCTCGGCGGCGGATACGACAAGTCCAAGGGCTACTTCGTGGAGCCGACAGTCATCGTCACCACCGACCCTCATTTCAAGAGCATGGAAGAGGAGATCTTCGGTCCCGTCCTCACAGTCTATGTCTACGATGACGCCGATGTGGACAAGGCCGTCGAGCTCTGCGACACCACCTCGCCTTACGGCCTGACCGGAGCCATCTGGGGCCGTGACCGTCTGGCACTCGAGAAGATTTCCCGCAAGTTGAAATACGCAGCCGGCAACTTCTACATCAACGACAAGCCCACCGGAGCCGTAGTCGGCATGCAGCCTTTCGGCGGAGCCCGTGCTTCAGGCACCAATGACAAGGCCGGCGGTGAGTTCAATCTTATCCGCTGGGTGCTGCCGCGTGCCGTGAAGGAGACTCTGGTGCCTCCAACCGACCACCGCTATACCTACATGAAAGAGGAATAACAGTGCGTCATAGCGGGCAGACTGCTGCGTTATGATGAAATAAGAATCCCCGTCACATTTGCTTTTCGTGACGGGGATTTTGTTTATCTGAGCCGCTGCCGCACATCCATCCGTTCGTGCAGGATGCGGATTATTGTTACGTCTCCGCTTTCGGAAATGGTGTGGAATATGATGTGACGGCCTGTTTTAATTCCGAGCAGACCGGGCATGATGTCATCGTAGTGCCGACATATATCCGGGCCCGGTTCAGTGAGACCGCCGCATGCGTTCATGAGCATGTTGTAGTATGTTTCAGCCTGCTGCACAGACCATGTCCGTACAGTATAGTTCCAGATGGACGTGAGGTCGCCGACTGCCCTGTTGGTGAAGCGGAGCTTACTCATCGGGCAGTCCTGTTTTCAGTCTGGCGAGGTGTGCGACGGGGTCGAAGTTGGTGGCGATGCCGCTGTTCAGACCGTCATTGATGGCACATCTGAGTGCATTGACGCGCAGTTCTTCCTCCTCGAGAAGGCGCAGTCCAGCGCGGACAATCTCACTGGCATTGCCGTAGCGTCCCGTTTCTAAGGAGACCTGAATAAAATTGTCAAAATGAGGGCCGAGGGCCACTGATGTGTTTTTCATCCTTTTCTAAATTTTCCGCAAGTTACCAAATTTTGGTAATATGCCAAAATTTATTTGGAAAAGATTGTGCTGACGGCTTCGAGGAGCGAATCCACGCTGACCTCGGAGCCGACGGCCTGCTGCATCCAGATATGAGGGGTCAGGCGGCCGAGGGTGTAGATGCGGCGCAGCTCTGATGCGAATTCAGTCTTGGTACGGCACTTGGCTAGATGGCATTCGAGCTGGTATTCGATGATGTGGCCGAAAGGATAGTATGGCAGGTACATCGGGGAGTTGACCATGTGCGAGTAGACGGCCAGCAGGGGGCAGTCGGGGGTGCCGAGCATGGGGGCGTAGTACTTGTTCCATACGTCCTTGGCTATGCTGTTGACGGCATCGCGCAGCTCGGAGGCCGTAGCCTCGGGATGGCTGTAGAGCCACTGCCAGGTGTACATGTCCACCAGTGCGACACCCATGATTTCGTATGCGCCCCAGAAGATGTCCAGAGTGGTGTTGTCGTCCATCTCGTAGTCAAAGCCGAGGAGCTGGAGGTCCCGCTTCTGGAAGATGAAGGCCAGGGCTTCGGTGAAGGCGGTGTTGGGCACGCCGTTGAGCATGTAGTAGTCGATGTCGTAGAGGTCCAGAGTCTGCTCTACGTTGTGGCCGAACTCGTGGATTGCGATATTGTAACCCTTGTAGTCCATGCCCTTGTCTCCGATACGGGTGCGCAGACGGGCAGGCTCCCAGCGTCCCTGAGCTCCCCAGGCGTGGCCTGAGCCGCGGGCCGGTTCCACTACGATGCGGTCAGCGATGTATCCGGCATCATGGGCAGGGAATCCCAGGTAGCGGAGCATTCTGGGCATATCCTTAGCAAATGCCTGCGCGTCAGGATATTTGCGCCGGGTCATCTCGGTCAGCCTGTCCTCGGGCATGGCTGAACGGCTCTTGAATCCGTCGTACCAGATGTCGTAGGGTCTCAGGTCGCGGCCCAGACGCTCCTTGATGAGCGCGGCGACTTCCTTCACCTCACCGGAAGATATCAGGCGGATGAACAGCTCCTCGATGTCCTTAGCGGATACTTCCATGCCCTCCTCGAAGTTACGGGCGATGCCGGTGGGCAGCTCTGGGCTGTAGAGATCGATCTGCTCTTCCACGTGGAAGGTGTTGAGGATGTGCGAGTAGCGGACATCGGTCTCGGGCTGGAGCTGCACTTCCTTGCCGTCTTTCCATGTCTTGTTGGAATAGGGGGCCCAGTCGTATGCCGGATTGTTCACCACGTCCTTCGGGATGGTCTGGTCCACGATACGGAGCATTACCTGATATATCATCTCCTGCTTCTCGTTGGCATCGGGAATGTCGGCGTAGTTGCTCTTGAGCTCGTCGCGCAGGTTCCAGTGCGAGAGCAGCACCATGTCCTCGGGGAAGAGACGGCGGCCGTCATCTGTGAGCAGATGTCCCATCATGATATTGTAGGAGGCGATGTAGTTCTCGCAGCCGCTGAGCACCTGGGCGTAACGGGCCTTGACTGCTGCCGGCACCCTGGTGGTGAATGCGTCTCCCATGCGGGCGTAGGCCCATTCGAGGCGGCTCCAGTCCTTTCCGAGGGTGTTTTTCTCCTCAAGGGTGTAGAACGGGAAGTTGAGGATGGTGACGAATGCCGTCTTGTTGGCGAAGAGGTCGTCCGACAGGTGAGAATAGGGGTCGAATGCTCCGAGGATGTAGTCTATCCCGGTGAGCTCCGGGCCGGTCAGATGCAGCGGAGCCTGAAGCCTCACTGCCACTTGGTTGGATGTGCCGTAAAGGGTCTCGAATGCCGCTGACAGCTTGTCGAAAAGCACCTTGCGCTCCTCGGGCGTGGCAGCGTAACTTTCGGCGGCGAACTGCCCGAACTCCGCTTCAGTGCCGTCCTCAGTCCTCCACAGTGCTGCCGCCTGGGCCACGCCCTTCTGTACCAGTGCCTTGTCAGCCTGTGGACATTTTTCCACGATGGCCTGTACCGTCCTGCCTATGGTCTCTTCCGAAATATTGCTCATGGTCTTCTGTTGATTGTCGTTATTGTTCCCGTTACAGCTGCTCATAATCATCGATGCCGCGGCCAGTATGGCAGTAGGTCTCCTTTTCATCATATTGCGCAGTGTTTAGCCATTACGCAGACAAAGGTATGAAAATAAAAATGACTATCCGCAGAGATACCCATACGGCTGTCACCTTACCCTGAGGTATACCAGAAAAAGTACCTCAGTATCTGTAATTTCGCTTTCTGCATAAGTCGCTATGTGATAAGCAAATATGCAAAATACGGCAAAACAGATAAGGCCGGTTTGAAGCGGATTTCGTACAAAAGGCACCGTATCTGTTATGCGGCTGCGACAGTAAGTAGCTGAATATGCGTGCGTTATGACGATGGCCGGATTACAGATACGGAAGTGGCCGAGAAGTGAGCCGAATAGATAATATGCTGTGGATAATTGATATGCCTCATCGCAGCATAGGGATAAGTGTCCTTGCGGCATCTGTATCAGCATACAGGCTCTCCAATGGCCGGGCGTACATAGTTAGCAGCCGTACTCTGCTGTTGACCATAAAGCAAGGGGTGTCTGGATAATGTGCTTGTAATCAGGTAGGTGCTGATTGACGGGTTGCTCTATGGCTTGTTTTTTCAGGGCATAGAGCAACGAATCTATATGCAATTGATTGAAAATGTGCTTGATAGCTCTGTGTCAGGTGCTTTATGGTCAACAGCAGAGTACGACTGCTGACGATATAGGCCCGACCATTGGAGAGCCTGTATGCTGATGCAGATGCCGCAAGGACACTTATCCCTATGCTGCGATGAGGCATATCAATTATCCGCAGCATATTATCTATTCGGCTCACTTATCGGCCACTTCCGTATCTGTAATGCGGCTATCATCATAACGCACACATATTCATACACTTACCGTCGCAGCCGCATAACAGATACGGTGCCTTTTGTACGAAATCCGCTTCAAACCGGCCTTATCTGTTTTGCCGTATTTTGCATACTTGCTTATCACATAGCGACTTATGCAGAAAGCGAAATTACAGATACTGAGGTACTTTTTCTGGTATACCTCAGGGTAAGGTGACAG
>DXAW01000022.1 GCA_019116865.1 Candidatus Coprenecus stercoravium
GATGACGGCTTCTATTGACTTTGCTCTTTCGGACATTACATTCAGACCGATTCCGCCTTTGGCCTGAATGTCGGGCTCAAAAGGCTTTCCGTCATCGGATACAGTAAGCGACAGTGATTCCGCATTGAGTCTGAGCTCCGCATCAAGCCTGTCAGCTCCCGAATGCTTTATTATATTGCCCATGTGTTCCTGGAATATTCTGTAAACTTCGTATGAGATACGGTCGGGTATCTGATTCCATGTCATGTCTCCCTCTAGTACGGCCTTGAACTGAATCGATGCTTTTGTCTGGGTTCTGAACCGGTCAGCGTACATTTGCATTACTTCCTCGATGTCAGCGAAGCTGAATTGCGGAGGC
This sequence comes from Candidatus Coprenecus stercoravium, assembly GCA_019116865.1. Lineage (GTDB taxonomy): Bacteria > Bacteroidota > Bacteroidia > Bacteroidales > UBA932 > Coprenecus > Coprenecus stercoravium. The sequence goes on from DXAW01000022.1 coordinate 359, forward strand.
ATCATGTCGTGTGAGATGGTACGGACTTCACTGCGCAGGTTCTCGAGGAGTGAGAGCACCTTGTCCTGTTCAGGACCACCTGAGCCAACGGAAGAAAGCTGCATGCCTATGCCGAGCAAGTCGTTGCACACTCCGTCGTGCAGATCACGGGCTATTCTTGCCCTTTCTTTTTCCAGTCCGTCTATGTATTTCCGGGCAAGCCGCAGTTCCTCCACCTTTTTCAGATGTCTGCGTCTGTATGCCACTGTCAGGACAACACCAGCCAGAACCGCGACCAGCGTCGTTGCGATGATGATCCATGTCTGCATGGCCGCCCGGTTTTTTAGGGATTCCTGTTCCAGCCTGAAGATTTCCAGTTCCTTTTCGGCCGCTCCGTATTTCGCAGACCATTCCGAAACCTGGGCTGTGATGTCCGCATTGTAGATACTGTCGAGTATGCTGTATGCCCGCTCATAGCATTGTCCGGCGTTTTCCCATTGTCCCAATGCCATATAGTTGCGGGCCATGGCCATGTATCCGGCATCCTCCACTACGGAGGAGTTGCTTCCGGAGGCCGAAAGCAGTTTGCGGTATATGGCGTTGCTTTCGGCATAGTGCCCGAGGTTGCTGAGTACGGCTGCCTGCGTCTCACGGAATCCCAGAACTTCCACTGAATTCTCGGGTAGTCCTTCTGATGCTTTCTCCGCAAGTTTCATGTAATACTCTACTGAGTCAGTCTCTCCGGCGAGATTGAACATGGAGGTGATAATGGTCAGGGCTGAGAGCTGCTTGTCAGGCAGACCGCTCTCTTCAGCCTTGGATACCGCGGTGCGCAGGGCTGCGGCGCTTTTGGGGAAATTCCCGTTGCGGGCGTAGATGCCTCCGGCATTGGTCGAGGCGTACATAATAGTCTCTATGTCCTTGGAACCGTCTGCCAGGGCCATGGCCTTGTCAGCATATTGTTCAGCCTCCTTGTCCCGTCCCATGAAAGTGTATAGGATAGCCGTGCTTGTCAGCAGGCTGATCTGCTCGGTCAGGGCCTCGGTCGATTTCTTGTTGCGGATTATGTTCCATGCTGCATTGTAATAGTAAAGTGTGGAGTCCAGCATGGACTTGCGCCTGTAGCAGATGCCTATTGATTGAAGTATGCCACTGTACATCAGCGAGTCCTCTTCGGAGGAGACAACCTGTTCGGCAGTATGTGCCGCATCCATCCACAGGCGGATGCTGCGGTCTATATCCCCTTCACTGAAACTGGCTTCGGCAAGACTGTCCAGATAGAATAATTTACCGAAACTTTCCTCAGTTCCGGCTCTCAGAGAAAAAACTGCGGCTGCTGTCAGCAGTAGCCCTGTGATGATTCTGCGCATATATCGGTACCTTGCGATAATTGCCGCAAATATACGCAAATCCGGTATAAGGGTATATAACGGAAAACCGTGATTATTGCGTTCGGAACTGTATGCAGAGCCGGTATCCGATGCCTCTTATGCTGGTGATGGAGACGGAGGGGTCTGCTGCCAGGCGTTTGCGCAGGCGGGTGATGTGTACATTGAGACTGCGGGTCGTGAAATAATCATTGCCGTTCCAGATATTTTTGAGAATGATCGGATTGGGAACGGTCTCGCCTATGTGTGAGGACAGCAGGAACAGCAGCGCCGCCTCCCTGGACGGGAGTACGGTGCTGTTGCCGTCCAGGCTGAGTGTGCCGGCGGCAGGATCAAATGTGAATCTGCCCAATGTGACGGGCAGTCCCGTCTGCATTGGGTCTGTCTCCTGATGTCTGTGGCCCAGGAGTGAGTGGATGCGGACTATCAGTTCGCTTATGGCGAACGGCTTGCGGATATAGTCTCCGGCTCCGAGCTCAAAGCCGCGGACGACATCCTCTGCATCGGAACGGGCGGACAAGAACAGTACCGGAACAGCCGAGCCGCTCTCCCGCAATTTCCTGACAAAGGTATATCCGTCCATAACCGGCATCATGATATCGGTCACCACGATCTCCGGACGGAAATCCGGCACGGCCCTGAGACCGTCGGCTCCGTTACCGGCGCATCTTACCTCGAATCCCTTTTCCGAGAGTGTTTCTGAGATGATGCCGGCCAGATCGGTCTCGTCTTCTACGAGCAGCAGCCGTATTTTACCTTTGTCATCCATGGCCTCATGCGTTTTTCGTGGAATTGTCCGGCAGCCTTATGCTGAATACGGAGCCGTGTCTGTCCGCGGCTTCAGAGACACTGATGGTGCCCCCGTGTCTTTCTATTACGAAGCGGCTGTAGTAAAGCCCTATGCCGAAGCCCCTGACATTGTGTATGTCTCCGGAAGGAATACGATAGTATTTCTCGAATATGCGGCTGCGCTGTGAGGCCGGGATGCCAATGCCGTTGTCTTCTATGTCTATGCGTGCTCCGCCCTCCGGAAGCTGTCGCAGACGCACTGTGACATGAGGGGCGGCTGCGCAGTATTTGACCGCATTGTCCAGGATGTTGGAAATGGCTGCGGAAAGATGGAATCGGTCGGCCGGGATGCAGACATCGCAGTCGGGATATTCTTCGGTGACAGTGACTCCGGTTTTGGCGGACATTACGGTCAGATCCGAGCAGAGACGGTGCAGTAACTCTTTCATGTTGCATACTTCCGTCTTCAGTACGAGATCGTCCTGTTCCTGCAGGGAAATGTCCAGAAGCCGTCCGACCATTCCCGACAGTGTGCCGAGCTGGTCGTGGATGATGTTGATGTATCTGCGCCTGCGCTCCGGATCTTCGTCCGCCGAGTATTCAAGCAGGGCCTCACTGGCAGCCGATGCGGCTGCTAT
>DXAW01000023.1 GCA_019116865.1 Candidatus Coprenecus stercoravium
GCGTGGCTCCGTCCTCGCCGAGCGTGATGCCGGCGTGGGATGCCGCTATCTTGACATTGGCGTTGCCGTAGCATACGCACTGACGTATCTGGTCGTACACTCTGGATGTCACGAAATTGGCAAATGAGCCGGCGAAAGGAATCTTTCCGCTGAGGGACAGGCCGGCGGCTGCGTCTATCATGTCAGCCTCGGCTATTCCGCACTGGAAGAAGCGGTCAGGGTGCTCCTTGGCGAACTGGTCCATCTTGAGTGAGCCGGTGAGGTCAGCGCACAGACCCACCACTCTGTCGTCTTCATTGCCGATCTCGGCAAGTCCGGCTCCGAAACCGGAACGGGTGTCCTTATTTCCTGTATTTATAAATTTTTCCATTTTTCAAAATTCTTAAAAATCTCCGAGAGTTTCTTTAATCTGTGCCAGGGCGGCTGTACACTGCTCCGCTGAAGGAGCCTTTCCGTGCCATTTGTTGGTGCCTTCCATGAAGTCGACGCCCTTGCCCATGACTGTCTTGAACAGGATCATCACCGGCTTGCCGTGACGCGACAGGCTGTGAGCCTTGTCGAAGGCTTCGAGCACTGCCTGCATGTCATTGCCCTCTGCCGTAAAACATTCCCATCCGAAGGCTTTCCATTTGACCTCAAGGTCTCCAAGCCCTATGACAGATTCCACTGTACCGTCTATCTGCTGGTGATTCCAGTCTGTCATGGCGATAAGATTGTCAATCCTGTGGTGGGCGGCAAACATGGCTGCTTCCCATATCTGTCCTTCCTCGCTCTCTCCGTCGCCTATGAGAGCGTATACGTAGCGGTCGTCATTGTCCAGTTTCTTGCCCAGTGCGGCTCCGCAGGCTACGGACAGACCCTGGCCGAGAGATCCGGAAGGCATGTATACGCCCGGCAGGTTGTGATCCGTGGAGGGATGTCCCTGAAGTCTGGATCCGAGCTGCCTGAAAGTGGCCAGTTCCTTTACAGGGAAATAACCGCTTCTGGCAAGCACGCTGTAGAAAAGCGGAGACATGTGTCCTGCCGACAGGAAGAACATGTCATTTCCCTTGCCGTTGCGATCCCAGTGTTCGGGAGAGTGTTTCATAACTTTGAAAAACAGGGCGGTGGCTATGTCAGTACTGCTCAACGAGCCGCCGGGATGCCCGGACCCGGCATTGCTGACCATTCTCACTATGTCCCTTCTGACCTGGGACGCTGTCTGAGTCAGTCTTTCTGTATCTGTCATATCAGTTAAAATGTTTATTGCGCTAAGATACTACGAATTTTAGAAACTGTGAAAATAATGTATCTTTGCATCTAATTTTGCCATTGAGATGAAAAATATCCGTAACTTTTGCATAATCGCCCATATAGACCATGGAAAGAGTACTCTGGCGGACCGTCTGCTGGAGTACACCCACACCCTTACGGAGAGGGAGATGGAGGATCAGGTGCTGGATTCCATGGATCTGGAGCGGGAGAAGGGCATCACCATTAAGAGTCATGCCATACAGATGGTGTACAATTACAAGGGTGAAAAATACATACTCAACCTTATCGACACTCCGGGACATGTGGATTTCTCCTACGAGGTGTCCCGTGCCATAGCTTCCTGCGAGGGAGCGCTGCTGGTGGTGGACGCCACGCAGGGCATACAGGCCCAGACGATATCGAACCTCTATCTGGCTATCAATCATGACCTGGAGATTATCCCGGTACTCAACAAGATAGACATGGACGCCGCTATGGTGGATGTGGTCAGCGACCAGATAGTGGATCTGATAGGCTGTGACAGGGAGGATATCCTGTTGTGCAGTGCGAAGACGGGAGAGGGAGTGCCGGCCATACTGGACGCTGTGGTAGAGCGTTTCCCTGCACCGAAAGGCGATCCCGAAGCTCCGTTGCAGGCCTTGATTTTCGATTCGGTGTTCAATCCTTTCCGTGGTGTGATAGCTTATTTCAAAGTGGTCAACGGAGTAATCCGCAGGGGAGATAAGGTCAAGTTCTTCAATACAGGAAAGGAATATGAAGCTGACGAGGTCGGCTATCTGAGGCTTAAGATGTGTCCTACGGAAGAGGTCACCACCGGCAATGTGGGTTATATAATATCCGGTATCAAGACAGCCGTGGAGGTAAAGGTCGGAGATACAATCACTCATGTGGACCGTCCATGCGAGGAGTCGATAGCCGGATTCGAGGAGGTCAAGCCGATGCTGTTCGCCGGAGTCTATCCCGTAGTGAGCGATGAGTACGAGAATCTGCGCGCCTCGCTTGAAAAGCTCCAGCTCAATGATGCATCCCTGGTATTCGATCCCGAGTCCTCTCTTGCTCTGGGATTCGGATTCCGCTGCGGCTTCCTTGGTCTGCTGCATCTGGAGATAGTCCAGGAGCGGTTGTACAGGGAGTTCGACATGGATGTGATAACCACTGTTCCCAACGTCTCGTATAAGGTCTACACGACTCAGGGCGAGGTGGTGGATGTGCATAATCCTTCGGGCCTGCCGGCTCTTACGCTCATTGACTATATCGAGGAACCTTATATCAGGGCGCAGATAATATCCAAAAGCGAGTATTTCGGCCAGATTATGAAACTGTGTCTGGACAAGAGGGGAGTATTGAAGGGACAGCATTTTCTTACGGCCGACAGAGTGGAGCTGACCTACGATATGCCTCTTGCAGAGATAGTTTTTGATTTTTACGATAAGCTCAAGTCCATATCCAGAGGCTATGCTTCGTTTGACTACCATATCATCGGTTATCAGAAGGCCGATCTGGTCAAGCTGGACATCCTGCTCAACGGGGAGTCTGTCGATGCGCTTTCATCGTTGATTCACAGGGACAGGGCATATGATTTCGGCCGTCGTATCTGCGAGAAACTTAAAGAGCTTATACCGCGTCAGCAGTTCGAGATAGCCATACAGGCAGCCATCGGAGCCAAGATTATCGCCCGTGAGACTGTCAAGGCCGTGCGCAAGGATGTGCTGGCCAAGTGTTATGGCGGAGACATTACCCGTAAGCGCAAGCTGCTGGAAAAACAGAAGAAAGGTAAGAAACGTATGCGTCAGATAGGTAATGTCGAGGTTCCCCAGTCCGCATTTATGGCAGTGCTGAAACTGGATTGACGCCAGTCTGTCCCCGTTTGTCATAATAATGTAACAATTTATGTCTAACTTGCGGCAAATTTGACAATTATGGGGAAAAGTAAAGAAACCGGACCTTATCTTGAGAGGGATATCAGTTGGATGTACTTCAACCGCAGGGTCCTTCAGGAGGCCTGCAAGGACGAAGTGCCGTTGTTGGAAAGGCTTAATTTTCTGGGAATATACTCCAATAATCTGGATGAGTTTTTCAGAGTGAGGGTGGCCTCTCAGAACCGTGTCGCCGAGTGGGACGGTAAGGCTGCCGCCGGTGAGTCTAAGGCTGCTGCTGATATCGTAAAGCAGTTGGGAAAGATTAACGGCAGGTATGCCAAGGAGTTTGACATGGCGGTCGCACATGTCAACAAGTTACTTGCGGACAATAATATATGCATCATCTCCGATACAGAGGCAGATGAGGAGCAGCTAAATTATATCCGCAGTTATTATCAGGAGAAGATAGACGGCTTCGTAGTTCCTATCTGGTTGTCGGCTGTCAGATATCTGGACTATGAGACTGACGAGAAGATATACCTTGCCGTCAAGGCCGGACGTTATTCCGCATCCGGAAAGACAGTGTATGATTATGCGTATTTCAGCCTTCCGGTGCGTAATTGCGGCCGGTTTGTCCGTCTGCCGGACAAGGAGGGTAAAAGCTATATCATGTATATTGATGATGTGATCAGGTGCTGTCTCCCCAAGGTCTTTGAAGGCAACAGTTTCGTGTCATTCAGCGCCTATACCTTCAAGTTTACGAGGGATGCCGAGATGGAGATAGACAATGATCAGCGCAACGGTATACTGCAGAAGATTGCGAAAGGGCTGAGGAGCCGTAAGAAAGGCGAGCCTCTAAGGTTTATCTATGACGGAGATATGCCGGAGGACTTGTTGCGCAGGGTGCTCAGCCGCCTGGATCTGGGCGAGAGGGACACCGTTATGAAAGGCGGCAGGTATCAGAATCACAAGGATCTGATGAAATTTCCGGATTTCCCGGGAAGCGGTCTGAAATATCCTCCCATGCCGGCGATACACCGAGCGTCTCTCTGCGGACCGGAGAGCCTGCTGGAGCGCATACGGGTGCAGGACCGCTTCCTGCATGTGCCATATCACAGTTTCGATTCATTTATCAGGGTACTGCATGAGGCGGCCATCAGTCGTAACGTAAGCAGTATCAAGATAACACTTTATCGTCTGGCCAAGGATTCCAAGGTCGTCAGGGCACTGATTGCGGCTGCCCGTAACGGTAAGAAAGTCACGGTGGTGATAGAACTGCTGGCCCGTTTCGACGAGGAGTCCAATATGCAGTGGTCTCAGAAACTCGAGGAGGCCGGAGTCAGGGTCATCTTCGGGGTCGAGGGACTGAAAGTCCATTCAAAGGTGCTGCATATCGGGATGAAAAAAGGACCGGACATAGCCTGCATCAGTACGGGTAATTTCCATGAAGGCAATGCCAGAGCCTATACGGACTGTATACTCATGACATCCTCCCGCAGGATCGTCAAGGAAGTGGACGAGGTGTTTGATTTTATAGAGAAGCCATATTCTCAGATTCATTTCAAGGAGCTGCTGGTGTCTCCCAATGAGATGAAGAAAAAGTTCATTTCGCTTATCAACACTGAGATAAGAAACAAGAAAAACGGCAAGCCTGCATATATAAAGATGAAAGTCAACCATATAACTGACCCCGAGATGGTTAACAGGCTCTACTGTGCGGCTTATGCCGGTGTGGACATCGACTTGTCGGTCAGGGGCAACTGCTCTTTAGTTACTGACAAGTTGCCGGAAAACTGCCATATGAGGATAAACGGTATTATAGACCGTTATCTGGAGCATTCCAGGATTTTCATTTTTGCAGCCGGGGGAGAGGAGAAGGTGTTTATCGGTTCTGCGGACTGGATGCCGCGCAATCTTGACAACAGAATAGAAGTGGTCGTCCCGGTATATGATCCTACCGTTAAGCAGGAGATGAAGAGGATAGTGGACTATGCGCTGCGGGATGTCCGTCAGGGCAGAACGGTTGACGGCACTGGACGCAATCAGGAGTGGACATGCGTGGACCCTCTGAAGACAGGCTCGCAGCAGGCACTGTATCAGTATTATCAGCAATTGGAAGAAAAGGAGGTTCAATATGGAGACAAATGAGTTTAAGGACCGGGCCGTGACATATGCCGCTATTGACATCGGTTCCAATGCGGTGCGTCTTCTTATCAAGCAGTTGGAGGACGGTCTGCTGCCTCGTTTCAACAAAGTGCTGCTGCTAAGGGTTCCTCTGCGTCTGGGTTTCGACGTATTTTCCAACGGAGGCAGTATCTCGGACCGCAAGCGCAAGGATCTCGTGAGGCTGATGAAATCCTACAAGCAGCTCATGAGGATATACGATGTGTCAGATTACCGGGCATGTGCCACTTCGGCCATGAGGGACGCCGCAAACGGCCGGGATATAATCAGGGAAGTGCGTAAGAAAACAGGGATAGACATAGAGATTATAGACGGGCAGGAGGAGGCCAGAATGGTTTATAACAACCATATTGAGAATATGAAGGGACAGCGCGGCAATTTTATGTACGTTGATGTCGGGGGCGGCAGTACGGAGATAAATCTTCTTGCGGACGGGGAGCTGGTATGTTCGCGCTCATATAATATAGGTACGGTGCGTATGCTCAACAGTGCTGTCACGGACGGGGAATGGAGGCGTTTCCGCTCTGATATGGAAGATCTGGCCGCATCATATCCCGGAATCAATATTATCGGTTCGGGAGGCAATATCAACAAGTTGTACAAGCTGGTGGAACGTCATGACAAGCGGTATCCGCGCATGCATACATCTTCGTTGCAGAAACTTCACGACAAGTTGAAGAATATGTCGGTGAGACAGAGGATGGAGGAATATAATTTAAAACCGGACAGGGCCGATGTCATCGTCCCTGCCGGTGAGATATTTCTGACTATAGCCGCCATAACAGGCGCAGTCTATATTTATGTTCCTGTGATAGGACTGTCGGACGGAATCATAGACGGTCTTTATACCCGACATATGTCCCGTTCCGACAGTTGATTTCTATCTTTCGAAAGTAATGCTCTTCCAAGTCAGTGGAGTACCGTCATAGGTCTCCGCCCATGATGTCTCGGAATAAGCTGCGGGGGATGCGTTGCCGCTGGTGAAGTGCTTGTCTCCGTTCAGATACAGGTCGCATGCCGCTGTGTTGAAATTGAAGGCAAAGGAGTACGTCGTTCCGTAGGGCGGCAGGGTGAGCGTGAAGTCACCTGCAGCTGTCAGTGAGAGCTCGACCAGGTTGCTGCACTGCTCGAATGCTCCGTATTCGAAGTGTGTAGCCTTGGGCAATTTAACCTTCTCGACAGAACTGTATGCGAATGCGTAGTTGAAGATAGTGGTGACACTGGGGAATTCAACTTCAGTAAGTGCCTGGCAGCTTTGGAACGCAGACAGTCCTATATGGGTGGCTCCCTCTGCGGTTACAGTGGTAAGCTGAGGATTGTAGTAGAAAGCCTGTACGCCTATTCCGGGGAGGTCATCCGGCAGGATAACTTCTTTCAGATTAGGATATGTCACGGTCTGCTTCTGAGTCTCGGAGTCAGTTACCATGCCTGTGAATGCGAATGAAGGGAGGCCGATGATACCGTCCAGGTCAGGCTGCCATGTGACGAAATCAAGCTGTCCGTCCACGTCTATCTCAGGCCAGTCTGTCACTTCGCTCAGGTCTATAATCTCGACGTTGGTCAGATAGAACGGGTTCTGGTCGTATACAACATTCACAGAGGATGCGTCCACGGGGATGCCTGAGTTCTCGAATGGTCCGATAAGTTTGAAATTTGTATGGCCTTCGCTCAAGCCCTTGTCGATGGCTGACTTGACATCTGCGGGAGTCATGGAAGTCATGTCAATCTCGACAAAGTCGATGACCCTGGGGTTTACCGTAATGGCGCAGTGTGATACGAGGGAGCCCAGACTGACTGTGATATTGGCTGAGCCATCCTTGATGGCTGTGACAAGGCCGGTTTCACTGACAGTGGCCACGCTCTCGTCAGAGCTGCTCCAGTAGATTACCTCACCTTCCTTGGGATCCGGATACAGCACCTCAAGCTGGTGGGTCTGATTGATCTCCAATGTGACAGCAGTGTCATTGAGGATAATTTCATTGGAATCATCGGGTCCGTTCTCCGGACCTTTGTTGTCGCATCCCGCAGATGCAAAGGCGAGGATGGCGGCTGATGAAATCAGGATAGTCTTAAAAAATCTCATGGTAATGTTGGTTACATAATTTAAAAAAGACTGCCTGGTCACAGGCAGTCTTTATAAGTGAATCTATTGTTGTTAGCGGATTTTTGCAAATTCGATGTCATTCTCAGCGCGTGCGGCGAGCGCCTCGTCCTTGGCGACGTTCTCAAGTGCGGCGTTGGCTGCCTCTACATCACCCTGACGGGCAGCGATGATGGCCTTGAGATAGCTGCTGTATGCGCAGTTGCAGTCAGCGATGATGGCGGCTGCTGCATCGAGATTGCCGTTAAGGATGTTGACAAGAGCCTCGTTTGAGCATCCTGCGCCGTTGAGCTTGGCTGCTGCGTCAGCATAGTTGCCGTTGAGGATGTCGATAACGGCGAGGTTGTACTGAGCCTCTTTCAGAGAAGACTTGTTGAAAGCGGCGGCTGCGGCCTCGTTGTCACCCTTGCGGAGAGCCACTACACCTGCGGCGTTGTTATAGTAGGCGTTGTTCTTGTCGGATACGGATGCGAGAGCATTCTCTGCATCGGCGTTCTTTCCGAGAGCGAGGTATGCCACACCGAGGTTGATTCTGGCGCGGTCGCTGTTGAACTTCTCGATGGCTTTCTGATAAACAGTTACTTTCTGGTCAGCGTCCTCCAGCAGGGATGCGGCGCGGAGAAGAGCCTCCTCGTCGAGAATCTCTATGTTGTCGTTTACGAGAGCGATAAGCTCATCGTTGCTGTAGTTGGTGAACTCGATGTTGGCGATGAATCTTGCGCGGCGGAGCTCAGGAAGAATGTCTTTCTTCAGAGTGGTGTAGACCTCGGACATGTTCTTGATCTCTCTCTCGCGTACGGCGGGATCGCTGTACATCTCAAGGACGCGGAGGATAAGGTCTTTGTCCTCGATGCTGGAGTTGGATACGAGAGCCTGGAAGCCGTCCCAGTCCTCATCCACGTTGGAAGTGTTGACGGTGGTCTCGATGCCTACGTTCTTATTGTTGATCTTCTTGCTGAAAGCATCGCTGGCTGTCTTGGCGCGTCTCTCTGAGAGCTTGGCGTTGAAGTCCTCTTTTCCGTCGGGAGAAGCGTAAGCGATGATGTCTGTGCTTACGAGCTCACGGCGCTCATCGGCCTTGAGGTTGGTCAGGAACTCCTGGAAGGCCTTGATCTCGTCGCTCTTGAGCTGTGAGGGACGGACTGTGGCGCTGTTGATCAGATAGAGAATCTGGGCCTCGTTCTGCTCGTTGATGATTGCCTGATATGCATCGGGAGCATATGCAAGACTGCCACCGGTCTTTACGAGCATGTATGTGGTGTTGGCACCGTCAGCCACTTTGTAGGGAGCTGTGAAGGGGATTCTCTTGTCTTTGTGGATAACGGTCATTCTGAGCTCGAGGTAAGAGTCCTCCACACCTTCTGTATATGCGAACTCGAATGTTCTGCTGATGGAGCCGCCGGCCTCGGGAACTACCTGATAGTTCTCGGTGACGTCCTCACCCTGAAGCATTACAGGGTCAAGTGCGGTCTCTCCGCCTTCGTATACGAGTACGGGAACAACTTCAACAATCGCTTTAGGATGGAAGAAATCTTCGGGGAAAGTCACGGTAACGTCAGCCTTGATGTTGCCGGCAACTACTTCAAGAACCTGGGGATTGCAGCTTACGGACAAGTCCTCGGCACTTTCGGCCATTTTCTTGGGACTACCGCAGGACTGAACAAGCATCGCAGCGGCAGCGAACATGAGTACGTTAAAAATCTTTTTCATTTCAGATATTTTAAAAATGTTAATCTCTTTTAAAGGTAAGTAAACGCAAATATAATAATTATTTGATTTTTGATGTCAAAAAATGATAACTTTGCAATATGGAACTCGATGAAATAAAAAACAGGTTCGGTATTATCGGTAACGATCCGAGGCTCAACAACGCCCTGGATACCGCTATTCAGATTGCCGGAACGAATCTATCCGTGCTCATAACAGGCGAGAGCGGTGTGGGCAAGGAAGTGATACCCAAGATTATTCATGCTTTCAGTCCTAGAAAGCACAACAACTATATCGCCATCAACTGCGGAGCCATTCCCGAAGGCACCATAGAATCCGAGCTGTTCGGACATGAGAAAGGCTCTTTTACCGGGGCTAACGAGGCCAGGAAGGGATATTTCGAGGTGGCCAGCGGCGGCACCATATTTCTGGACGAGGTGGGAGAGCTGCCTCTTTCCACTCAGGTGCGGCTGCTCAGAGTCCTGGAGTCCGGAGAGTTCATAAGGGTCGGCTCGTCCAAGATCCAGAAAACGGATGTCAGGGTGATAGCTGCGTCAAATGTCAATTTCATGCACGCCATCAAGGCCGGTAAGTTCAGGGAGGATCTTTATTACAGGCTGAACGCCGTTCCTATATATATACCCCCTCTTCGGGAAAGGAAAGGGGATATCCATCTGCTTTTCATGAAATTCGCACTGGACTGTGCGGATAAGTACAAGATGCCGGCGGTCCGTCTGACGCCGGAGGCCAGAATCCTGCTGGAAGAATACCGCTGGCCGGGCAACGTGCGTCAGTTGAAGAATGTGGCGGAACAGATATCGGTATTGGAGAACAACCGTCAGATAACACCTGATGTTCTCAGGCGTTACCTGCCTGTAGACGACCCTAATAATCTGCCGGTACGCAACTGTGACAGCGGTACTGCCGGAAATATTCAGGACAGGGACATAATATTTAAAATGCTGTTCCAGCTTCGTGAGGAAGTGGATAATCTGAAATCCATGATGGCTTCCGGAAACTTCCAGGATGCCCGTGTCTCCGCTCCGGCGGATCCGGTGCCTCCGGTACATGCTCTCCCTGCGAAACTGTCGGATATGCCTGGAATGTCCATCGTGGTGCCTTCAGAGGTTATCCCTGCCGAGAGCGAGGTGCCGAAGACAATACATGATGTCAATGACGATATGATACGCAGGGCGCTGGAGAAGCATGAGGGACGCAGGAAGGCTGCGGCGGCGGAGCTGGGGATATCCGAGCGGACGTTGTATCGTAAAATTAAAGAATTGAAAATCAATGATAAATAGCAATACGATGAGAAAGTTTGGAACGATACTGTTTTCACTGTTGGCCTGCATGACTGTGTCCGGATGCGGAATCTATTCATTCTCCGGAACATCTATTCAGCCTGACGTGAAGACAATAGCCGTTGAGTATTTTCAGAATAATGCTCTTAAAGTCAATCCAACCCTGGCGTCCAATCTTACCGACGCACTTATCGACCAGTACAGGCGGCTTACGAGTCTTGACATTCTTACTGAGAACGGAGACCTCAACGTGTCCGGTGAGATAACCTCCTATGATACACGTCCGATGGCAGTGTCCGCCGATGAGGTTGCTACTCAGAACCGTCTGACTGTCAACGTTAAGATTTATTTCACCAACAGGCTGCATCCCGAAGAGGATTTCGAGAAATCATTCTCCGCATATGCTGATTATGACTCCAACCAGCTGCTTGACGCAGTGGAGTCGTCGTTGTGCGATGAGATTATAGATATTCTGGTGGAGGATATATTCAACGCCACCGTGGCAAACTGGTAGGTCATGGAAGTCCGGAAAGAGAACTCGATAGCGGGGCTGGAGAAACTGCTGGAGGCTTATCCCTGGTATTCCATAGCGCGTAAGGAGCTTTTCCTGAAGATGTCCGCTATGGGAGAGGAATACCGTAGGGATGCGCTTCACAGGGCTGTGCTTTATCTGTATCCCGATTACAGTGTGTTCCGAAGGGCTTATATTCTGGCCTCTGCCGGTAGGCAGGACGATATTCCGGGAGAAGATGCGGTATACAGTCCGGAAGTGGAGGAGCAGGAGACCGGAGCCGGATTCGGAACAGTATCTGAAACAGCGGAGAAAGCGGATGCTTCCAATCGCAAAGTGTATGTCGTGGGCGGGGATTATTTTATGCCGGAGGAACTGAAGAACGTTCAGAGTCAGGATCTGTCTTCTCTAGGGGTGCCTGCGCCGGCATCCCGGACGTCCTACGGTGACGGTTCTGATTTTACTGACGAGGCTTTTTATACGGAGACGCTGGCCAGAATTTATGCCGATCAGGAGTTATATGACAGGGCAAATGAGGTTTATGAGAAACTTATTTTGCTATATCCAGAAAAAAGTGCTTACTTTGCAACCCTTAAAAAAGATATAAAGAAACATTTGTAGTTATGTTCATAGCAATTTCAATTTTGATAATCATCGCAAGCCTTCTGCTGACCTTTGTGGTTCTTATCCAGAATTCAAAGGGTGGTGGACTTGCAGCCAATTTCGCAGCCGGCAATCAGACATTCGGCGTGCGTCAGACAGCGGATTTTCTCGAGAAAGCCACATGGACTCTGGCTGTCATAATACTTGCCCTCTGTATCCTGGCGACTGCATTCACCCCTACCAGAAGACAGCAGAGCAATACAGTGCTTGAGAGACTTGAGCAGACAGGAACCACCACAGGTGTTCCCGAGTTTCCTGTAGAGCCTGCGGCCGCACCCGTCGAGATACCTGCGGAATAGTATCTGTAAGGTCATAAGAATAAAGTCTGTCCCACGTTGATGTGAGGCAGACTTTTTTATTATCATATATCAGTAATGATTACCTTAATTCCTCTACTATCTTGAGGAATCGGCTGGAGCAGTATTCGAAGCTGCTGTTGAACTCGTGCCATACCGGCTCCCGGACTATCACGCAGGTCCCTTTACTGAGTAGGATGCGCATCTGCCGCTCAATGTCCGTAGTACGGATGTCGGAAGAGAAGATGACCGGCTCTATCCTCAGCGTGCGGCTGTCGGCGTCGAAGCTCCAGAATCTGCTGCTTTTCTTCCCGGTCAAGTCATTGAGGTTCATACCGTCGGTCACATACTCAGCATAGGAAACTACCTTGGAGACGGAGTCCATGGAGGCGCCGACATACAGGTCCGGGTAGATTACAAGGCAGGGGTCGGAGCCGTTCTTGCCCATATAGAGCAGGTCGTAGCTGTTGCGGTCGGCATCGACGAGGACGTCGAAGTCTTTCCATTGGGAGCATCCGGCGAATTCTATGAACAGAGTGTCTCTGACGGGCAGCCGGCTTTCATGGATGGAGCAGTCCGTACTCCTGATGGTAGACAGGCTGCCTGCGGATACTCCTATGAATCCCAGCAGTGACACCACCCATATAATGAAGATGATGAGTCCCGGCTTCCATTTAGGAGACTTTAGCTTGAAAAGCAGCAATGTGCCGGCGTAAAGCATTCCGATGAACGGAAGCAGGACCGCAAGGCTTCCAAGTATGGCGGCCAGCACGGATACCCATGCCGCAGTGTCGGTTACGACCGACATCAACCAGGGTATTCCAAACGCATGCAGACCGTTGCCCAGGACACCGATGCCGCAGATGAGTATTATGGCTGATATACAGCCGGCTGTGCCCATAAGCATAAGCAGTGCTCCGGTGAATATGGAGGCACACCTGCCGAGGATATTCCGGAAACCCTTGCTTCTCCGGCTTTTCTCTCCGTTGCCGCTTACTGTGGTATGGATATTCTCCAGTGATACCGAACCTCCTTTCATGCTGTAGCGTTGCTCCACTGTCCTGGCCTCAGGCATGGAGATCCAGAGTATCACGTATGCCAGCATACCTGACATGGACAGGCCCCAGCCCCAGTCTTCTTCGAATACTGCCACGCAGAGGAAAGCGAGGCTCCATGCGGCGAAAACTACTCTGAACAGAATAGGGTCGACGGCGAAATATGCGCCGAGTCCGGAGCATACGCCGCCGACTATTTTGTTTTCGGTGTCACGGTAGAGTCTTTTCCTTACAGCTCCGTGCTTCTGTTCAGTGCCGCCGGATTCGAAATCCTCCGGCCGGCCTAGGATTCTGATGACTTCATTTACAACTGCGGTGGGGACGATTTTAGTTCTGTATCCCCTGTCGCTCAACAGCTCGGCTATCCGGAATTCTATCTCGGAGAGTATTTCGCCGCAGTTCTGACTTCCGGAATAGTAGTTCTCAAGCTGTGAAAGATAATCCTGTGTCAGTTCATAGGCTTCCTTTTCCAGGGTAAATGCGATATTGCCTATGCTTACTTTTACTACCTGTTGCATGGTTATTCCTCCCTTAGGCATTTAATGGTCTCGACAAGCTCCTGCCAGGCGGTGTCCATCTCCGCCAGGGCCTTGCGTCCCTTTTCTGTAATCTGATAATATTTCCGTGGAGGCCCCTGAGGTGATTCCTCCCAGCGGTAGGTGAGCAGGCCCTGATTCTTCTGTCGGATAAGCAGCGGATAGATGGTGCCCTCGACAACAATCATCCTGGCTTCCTTGAGCTCGGAAAGAATCGATGAGGCGTAGGAGTCCTTCTTGCTGAGAATGCTGAGAATGCAGTACTCCAGAACACCTCTGCGCATCTGGGATCTTACGTTTTCGACATTGTTGTTGATATCCATGACGCACCTCCTTTTAACAATTGTGAAATTTGCGCATATTCTCGGCAGTGGCGGGTAGTCCGTGCATACGGCATTTCTCAGCGCTGGTGCGGGCTGCCGGAACGGCAATCCACAGGATGATGTAGAGCCAGAATCCGATAGATCCGAAAATCAGCATGCAGATGAAGACGATTCTGATTACCAATACATCCACATCGAAGTACCATCCCAGTCCTGCGCATACTCCCCCGAATACCTTGTGGTCCGTGTCCCGGAACAGTTTTCTTTCCGGGTGTTCCCGGGCGTCAAGCCCCCAGTTTGCCGGCTCGCTCTTGTATGAGGAGCCGCCTGTGGCGTATGAGCCGTCCGGCATACCGAGCTGAGCGATGACACGCTCCACCAGAGAAATATCCACTACTTCCTGTCTGGAGGAGAGGGACTCGGTGAAAATATCCGCAATCCGCATTTCCAGGTCGTCCATGACTTCCTTGGTCTGGTACCCCATGTCCGCTCTGTTGCGGAATGCGTCAAGATAGGAGTTTAGTCTGTCGAAGGCGTCATCATCGATGATGAAGCTGCGGCCTCCGATTCCTACATTAAGAACTTGTTTCATAACTTTAATATTGTAAGGTCAGAATTATTTTTACGGCGCAAATATATGAATAAAATTATTACCTTGTACCGCAAGGTAGAATATTTGTGCGAATATTTGAAATACGAAAGATGTTTTTAATCTCTGAGGCGGTTGAACATGATGCCCAGGTATAGTCTGGCACCGCAGGGAAAGTCGGACTGACAGCTTGTGGTGTTGATAATCCAGTCTGCCTTGACCACCATCCTGAGTTTTGGAGTCAGGCTGATTTCCATACCTACGAAAGGTGTGACGGCCATGAATGCGTATTTGCGCAGGGCCATATGCGGTTCGGTGACAAAATCCGAGGCGCTGCCGTCGGCCATCATATGATTCTTGACGCCTCCTCCGCCTACTGTCACCCCGATGTAAGGATGCACTCTTCCTTTGGTCTGGCGGATATAGTCCACCAGAATGCCGCCCCATCCGATGTGAGCATAGGAGTGCGCCGGACTGTATGTGACGGTGGAGCTATGCCCTTCAGAGCCTATGCGTATCAAATCCGAGGATGTTCCGAAAGCGAACTTCACCTGCCCGCCTATTCCGACGGCCCCGCCCCGTATCTGCATGGTGCCGAGGCTTTCTCCTGACGGAGCGTACATTTCGAAATTATGGCTTTGGATATAGCCGGAGTGCAGCATCATGCCGCCGGTATAGCCTCTGAAACGGAAATCGGAAGCGACTGATAAGACGGAAGTGACGGATAGCAGAATGGCCGTTACGGCAGCGGTCAGGAGCGGTCTCATGTATGTGGTTACTCTAAGGAATTGGGGTCGATAAGATTGTTGAGCAGGGCATAGACGGTCAGACCGGCTACTGTCTTGATTCCTGTCTTGCGGGTGATGTTCTTGCGGTGAGTGATGACGGTGTATATCGAGATGTGGAACTTGTCCGCTATCTCTTTGTTGAGCATGCCCTTGGCCACGCATACCAGTATTTCCTTCTCACGGGCTGAAAGCTCGTCCCGCTCATGTTCCGGATGTTTTCCCGGACGTGACACGGATGCCCGCAGTTTGCTGATCACAGCGGAAGGAGTGTCGTAGATGCTGATAGTCTCATCGTAGTTACGTACAGTATCCTCGTCCGCCGGTATAGTCGGAACTGCAACGACGGCGGCCCCGGTGAGGTCCGAGATGCGGTTGCGTCCGGATGCCCTGGACGTATAGTCAAAAATCACAGGGTCTACTATGACTATGTCGGCCATGCTGTCACGGACAGTCGCCTCGTTCTCGCGCTGGAGGTCGGTCAGGACTGTCTCGACAGTGAAGCCGCCGTGTTCTTCCAGTATGGCGGTGATACCGCGCGATATGATTCTGGAAGGGGATATAATCAATATGCGTTTCTTTATTGACATTTTTCTTCAAGTCTGTTGACCATCGGTATCAGGATGGAGTTCTCGATGAGGGTGTGTTTCTCCAGGTCGTATTCCAGGGAGCACAGCCGGGAAAGAGCCTTTATGGCGGTGACGGTGTCGCATGCCGGCGGCAGGTATTTCATCACGATATTGCGCAGGTCGTTCAGCTTCTCATCTATGTTGTTGTGGTTCTCCTCAAAAGTCTCTATGGAATAGCCGTCCATTCTTTTTCCTTCTGCGATTGAACGCACATAGGGGAAAACAATGTCCTCCTCGTATGCGAAATGATTCCTGACTTCGTTTTTGTAGTCCGAGAAAAATTTCATAATCACGTTCCTCTGTACCTCGCTGCACGGTAGGAGCAGGCCGGAGAACAGTTTGTCCAGTTCCTTCAGTTCGTGGTCGAGGTAGTAGGCATGGGATGCGTGAAGATACTTGACGAGGTCTATAGCCGATGCGGCTGTGATAAGTCCTGGTGACGGCACGTATCCCTCTGTGGCGTAGACGTTGGCTATAAGAAGGAATGTATCGCAGTTGACACCGTTCTCCAGGCATATTTCCTCTACTGTTCTCTCTCCGAAACCGAGCTTTATGCCGAGGCGGTGGAGGACTGTCAGCAGTCTGTAGTCGGAGCCGAGCAGATCGGCCATTTTCATATTCTTTCTCATGGTGGTGTCTTCTTGTTTTATAGCCACAAATATAGAAATTTCTTTAAAGACAAGGACTCCCGGCCTGTCTCAGGTGGGGAGTCCGTGATATTCCGAAATAACAACACTACATTATGGATATAACGAGTGCAAAAGTACTGCTGTTATCGTCTCCTGTCAATCCTTATTAATGGGTATTTGTTGACGATTGTCTACCCGTTACTGGGTATTTTGCCTTAAATCAGCAGGAGTGCCGTCCTGTAAACGATGAATGAGACCACCCATGCGAGGACTATTGTGTAGACGGCCGAGTATATTGCCCACTTCCAGCCTCCGCTCTCGTTCTTGATAGCGACGAAAGTGGCGATGCAGGGGAAATACAGCAGGACGAATACCATGAACGCTAAGGCCGCCGCAGGTGTGACGGTCTGTGCAAGCGCATTCTGAAGCATAGTGTCTCCGCCTGCATCCTCGTAGCTGTCTGCCTCACCGCTGTACAGAACTCCCATAGTGCTTACTACCAGTTCCTTGGCTGCTACTCCGGAGAGTATGCCCACGCCCATTTTCCAGTCGAAGCCCAGAGGCTCCAGAACAGGTTCGATAGCCTTGCCTATCATGCCGATGTAGGAGTTCTCCTGCTGCTCGGCCGGTGTGGAGTAGTCGTTGTGATGGGGGAAGTACCCGAGGAACCATATGATGATGGAAGCTACGAGTATGATGCCGGCCATCTTGTGCAGGTACTGCTTGCCTTTCTCCCAGGTGTGGCGGAATACTGACTTGGAAGTCGGGACGCGGTAGGGAGGCAGCTCCATTACGAACGGCAGGTTGTCATCCTTGATGAAGCGGCTCATGACCTTGGCGGATATGATGGCCATGATGATGCCGAGGGCATATAGCCCGAGCAGCACCAGCGAGCCTTGTCTGGGAAAGAACGCTCCGGCCACCAGTATGTACACCGGCAGACGTCCGGCACAGGACATCATGGGGATGATGAGCATGGTTATCAGGCGGCTTTTGCGGTTCTCTATGGTGCGTGTGGCCATGATGGCCGGCACATTGCAGCCGAATCCCATAATCATGGGGATGAACGATTTTCCGTGCAGGCCGATTCTGTGCATCAGCTTGTCCATGATGAAAGCGGCCCTGGCCATATAACCGGAGTCCTCCAGCAGTGAGATGAACAGGTATAGTATCAGTATGTTGGGCAGGAATACCAGTACGCTGCCGACACCTCCTATGATACCGTCCACTATAAGGTCCTTCAGCATCCCCTCCGGCATGGTGGCGGCTATGAAGGCTCCGAATTGCTCAACAAGCCACTCAATCCACCGCATCGGATAGTCCCCGAGGCGGAACGTGGCCTCGAATATGATGTACAGCAGAAGGATGAATATCGGAAAGGCGGCCCACCGGTTGGTCACCACCGCATCTATTTTGTCCGTTACAGTGCGTTTCTTTTTTACCTGTGCCGGGATATAGGTCTCTTTCAGCGCACCCTGGACAAAAGCATATTTCGCATCCACTATTGCCGGCTCGGCGCTGGTGCCTCCCAGCAGGCTTTCAAGGCGTTTGTTCTCCTCGAAGCGGGCGGCGATAATCTCGTCGTGGTTGGGAAGGCTCTCCACGGTCTTCTCCACGTCGGAGTCATTCTCAAGGTACTTGATGGCCAGCCAGCGGGTGGAGTAATGGGTGCGGATATCCTCGTTTTTCCATATCAGATGCTGGATGCGGTCGATGCTGGTCTCCAGTTCCTGTCCGTGGTTGATGTGTATGTGGCGGGCCACGGCCGGGTCGTTGTTCTCGTAGACGTGTATGACGGTGTCGAAGAGCCGGTCAATACCTTTGCCGCTGCGGCTTACCGTAGGGATTACGGGCATACCGAGCAGGTGCCCGAGGGTGACGGTGTCCAGTTTGTCTCCCCTGGCCTCCAGTTCGTCGTACATGTTCAGGGCCATCACCACTCGCAGATTCATGTCGATAATCTGGGCGGTCAGGTACAGGTTCCTTTCCAGATTGGATGCGTCCACCACATTGATGACCACATCTGGTATGTTGTCTATCAGGTTCTTGCGCACATACAGCTCTTCGGGACTGTATGCCGACAGGGAATAGGTGCCGGGCAGGTCCACCAGCACGAACTTGTAGCCCTTGTATTCAAAATGCCCCTCTTTCGCATCGACAGTAACTCCGCTGTAGTTGCCCACATGCTCATGTGAGCCGGAAGCGACATTGAAAAGGGAGGTCTTGCCGCAGTTGGGATTGCCGACCAGAGCTACACGGACGATGTGGCGGCGTTCCTCGGCCAGTTCCCTCATCCGTTTGTCCAGAGCTCCGGCATCCATGCAGTCATAGTCCTTGCGGCTCAGCTCCGGCTCTTCCTTGACAGATTCCTTTCCGTGCTGTTCCGCAGTCTCTATTTCCTTGGCCTCGCTTTCGCTGATGACCTCTATCTCGTCGGCTTCCTCTCTGCGCAGGGATATCTTGTAACCTATTATCTCGTATTCTATCGGGTCTTTCAGAGGAGCGTTGAGCACGACTCTCACCTCTTTTCCCTTGATGAATCCCATCTCTGTGATTCTCTTCCGGAACGAGCCGTGGCCGCTTACCTTCACGATAATGCCTCTTTCGCCTGTTTTCAGGTCTGATAACTTCATGGTCTTGCCCTCCAATTAATCGAGGCAAAAATACCATTCTTTTATGACAGGTGCAATACCAATCAATGGGGATGCCGGATAAAAAATGAGGCCGGCGGATCACTCCGTCAGCCTCGGTTGAAAAACAGGTATGACAGCTTCGAAAAGCAGTTTTATCTAGAGAGCCCAGCCTTTTGTCCAGTCGTTGTCTCCGGAGACAGCGCCTATGAATGAGACTTTCTCGAAGAACGAGTCTATAGAGGAAGCGTCCAGTCCGTTTTCTATGGTGCCGAAATAGTTGTCCGTCAGACTGATTTTCTGGTCTACAGCATTGTGGTTGTCAGCCTCGGCGAACATCTCGGGAGTGTAGATGCCTTCCTTGCTGCTCAGGTTGTTGGCCAGATGTATGTACTGAAGCTTGGATGTGCCGGCTTTCAGGGCGTTCTCGGTGGCTTCGGTCTCAACTGTGAGAGTCTGGGGCTTGCCTGTAACGATGGCGTTGTAGATTTCGGCCTCGGTGCCGGCGCGCAGACGGATGCCGCGGGTGTTCTCGGTGGAGTTGTTGCCTACGAGAGTGATGTTGGAGAGTACAGGGTGGGAGATAGGCTCGGCCACGTTGTCATTGTCGTTATTGTCGCACTCCATGAGGCAGTCGCACTCGCCGGATTCCTGATAAGCTATCATGAACTGGCCTTTTCCGCACCATCCCTCGGTCCAGTCAAAGGAGTCGTCGGTATTGTTGGTGGATACGAGATATTTTACGTTTACAGTACCGCCGAACCACTCGAAACCGTCGTCGGAGCCGTTAATGGCCTGGAGATGATCCACAGTCGTACCGTTGCCCACACCGTAGAAAGTAAAGCCGTTGGCCTCTTTTTCCTCGGAGAAGGCATATCCGCCGTACTCGACACGGATGTACTGGAGAGTACCGGAGTTGTCGGCAGGATCGTTTCCGCCGTATGAGGCGTCGCCTATTTCGGACTTGGCGTCAGTTCCGGCGTTTACGGGAGCCTTACCGCAGATGTGGAGTCCGCCCCATGCGCCTGCCTCTTTTCTCTCAGCGGTCATGACGATAGGATTCTCGGCCGTACCGCGGGCGTCAATCTTCGCACCCTGCTCGATGAGGATGTAGTCTACGATATCGTCATCCATGGCAGTAACCACTACACCGGGCTCGATAGTAAGTGTGGCACCGGCCTTTACGTGCAGTCCTCCGGTGAGGGTGTAGGAGCTGCCTGAGCGGAGTGTCATGTCCTCGGTGATGTCGCCGACAAGCTCTACGGCTGTGGCCTCACCTGTTGAGCCTCCTTCTGCAGTGAGTGTCCATCCGCTTGTCCAGTTGTTGCTTGAGGGGATGGCTCCCACGTAAGCCGCATTCTCGAAGAAGGAGTCGATTGTGGAAGCGTCGAGTCCTCCGTCAACAGTGCCTATGATGTTGTTGGTAAGGCTGAAAGAATATCCTATGGCATTGTGGTTGTCGTTGGCCAGGAAATCGTTCTGGTCGTAGAGTACCTGTCCCTCCTCATTGTCGCTCGAGACGCCTGATGAGAGGTATACGTACTGGAGCTTGGAGGTGCCGTCTGCCAGTGCCTGCTCGGTACCCTGGGTCTCGGTAGTCAGGGCGCGTGCCTTACCTGCGACGATGGCGTTGTAGATTTCTGCCTGAGTACCTGCGCGGAGACGTACACCACGCTCATTGTCGGAGTTGTTGCCGATGAGAGTGATGTTGGAGAGTACAGGGTGGGAGATAGGCTCGGCCATATTGTCGTTGTCGTTGTTGTCAGCCTCGATGAGAGCATCGCACTCATCGGATATCTGCTGAGCTACCATGAACTGGCCTTTTCCGCACCATCCCTCGGTCCAGTCAAAGGAGTCGGCGGTATTGTTGGTGGATACGAGATATTTCACGTTTACAGTACCGCCGAACCACTCGAAACCGTCATCGGAGCCGCCGAAGGCCTGGAGATGGTCCACCGTGGTGCCGTCACCCACGCCGTAGAAAGTGAAGCCGTTGGCCTCTTTTTCCTCGGAGAAGGCATATCCGCCGTACTCGACACGGATGTACTGGAGAGTACCGGAGTTGTCGTGAGGATCGTTTCCGCCGTATGAGGCGTCGCCTATCTCGGACTTGGCGTCAGTTCCGGCGTTTACGGGAGCCTTACCGCAGATGTGGAGTCCGCCCCACGCACCGGCCTCTTTCCTTGTGGAGGTCATGACAATGGGAGCGCTTGCAGTACCGCGGGCGTCAATCTTCGCGCCCTGCTCGATGAGGATATAGTCTACCTGGTCGTCATCCTGTGCGACGATGGTCACACCAGGCTCAATGGTCAGAGTCGCACCTGCCTTTACGTGGAGGCCTCCGGTCAGGGTGTATGTCTGGCCCTCTTCAAGTGTTCTGTTCTCAGTGATGTCACCGATGAGATCGACATCTGTGTCAATAACATCAACGGGCTTGTTCTCTTCGCAGGATACAGCGGCTACGGCTGCACCAAGAGCAAGAAAGAAAAGTTTTTTGTTCATTTTAATAGATTTAGAAATGATTTTAAGATAGTTCAGAGTTTTAGAAATCGAATTTGACACCTACCCCTATGCCTCTTCCGAGCCGGTAGCTTTCGGTCAGCATGTCTTCTCCGAGGTCAGGTACGTTCTGGGTGAAACGGAACTCGGAGTCAAGCAGGTTGGTCAGGGACAGCTCGACGCTCCACAGTCTGTTGATCTGGTAGGTGATGTTGGCGTCTAGAGTATGTATGGGAGCCTGCATTATGTTCCCCAGTCCGTAGATACCCACTGCCTGGATTCTCGGGCCCTGTACATTGTACAGTACGGATACGGCCAGGGAAGACTCCTCGTTGAATTCCGGAGCATATGTGATGAAGGCGTTGCCTATGTAGGGTGAGGCGCCCTGAAGGGCTCTGCGGCTGTCGGTGTAGATGCCTCCGTCCAGAAGGGTCACGTCGGTGTACATAAGGGAAACATTGCCGCCGATGGTGAAATATCTGAAAGGTGTGGTACGGAACTCAGCCTCAAGTCCTGCGGCCATACCCTGCTCGGCATTTCTGAATGTATGTACGATGGCTCCTCCGGATGTCTCCTGCACTCTCTCGATAGGGTCTTTGAGAATCTTGTAATAAGCACCTACGGAGAACATGTGCTTGTTGTTGGTGGAGAAGTATTCGTATTTGAGGTCGAAGTTGTAGTTGTATCCGTTGAGCAGCTGGTCGTTACCTCGTATTTCCGCACTTCCGTAAGACTCTTTGTAGAGGAAGGGAGCCATCTCGATGAATGAAGGACGGGTCACTGTTATGGAGGAGGCGAAACGGAAGTTGTGACGGTTATTGAGGGTATACTTGATGTTGAGGGCAGGGAAGAAATCGCCTTTGTTGAGACGGGAGATGCTTTCACGGGAAGCATCGTTCCAGTACTGCACCCACTGCTCTGAATATTCGTAGCGGACTCCGAGACTCAGCAGCAGCTGGTCCAGAGGATAATATTCCACCTCTGCGAATCCTGCGAGGATACGGTGCCCTGCGTAGTAGTTGTTCTTGGGCTGTGCATCTCTCTCAATCTTTATCAGGCCGTCTGTTATACTTTGCTGATTGAGGAATGAGGATGGAGTGTAGATGTCGGTTATGGAGGGATTTATGTCGTTCAGGTTGTAGTAGAAGCGTATGGAGTTGTAGTCTCGGGTCTTGTCCTTGTAGGCCGCTCCGAAGATCAGCTTGCTCTTCTCTCCGAAACTGAATGTCGGCTTTATCTCGGCCACCAATTCCTGTTCGGCGAGTTCCCCGTAGTATCTCATGGTCTCCTGACGGTTGAGTTTGAACAGGGACAGGGAACCGTCCCCACCCTTGCGGTACATTACCTGACGGCGGTCAGGCTCGTTGCTGTCAGTCATTCCGTAGGATACTTTCCAGTCCAGGTTCCAGCTTGGATGCAGGGCGTGTGAGCCGCCCAGCTGATTGTTCCACAATGAGTAGGAGTGTGCGATGGAGTTGCTTCCGAGAAGCTGGTTGTCCTCGGCGTCATACCCCTCGCGGAGTTTGTAATCCTCCATTGCGTTTTTGGCGTAAAGCATGGTGAATCCTATCTTGTCTCCGTTCTTGAAGAGATAGTTGAGGCTCAGCAATCCGGTCAGGTCCAGACTGTGCTCATATCCGTTGTAGTGGAACTCGTCCATATGCTGGCCCTGAGTATTGATATTGGTGATATATGCGTCATATATGCTCTGGCTTCCGCTGGAGATGGAGGCTGAGCCGAGAAGGCTTAGCTCGTCTCCATTGCGTAGTTTGAAAGTGCGTCCGCCGGATACGGAGCCTGAAATGTCAGGCAGGGCCATGGATTTTTTAATGTCGAACGATGTGCCGAACGGGTCGTTGTCCACGATGTACGTACGGAAGTCGGGCAGACTCATGTTCCTGACGTTCCGCGGGATGTTGTTGTCCTGAAGCAGCCACCCCTTTCTGTCGGGCCGGTAGGTGTCCTTGAAAGTGGTTCCGATGATACTGTTTAGTCCAAGTGATACGGACAGGAAACTATCTCCGACATTTTCCTTGGTCGCTATGTCGATATGGGCACCGGAGTAGTCAGCGAAACTGGTAGCGGTATATACTTTGGTAACTGTTATGTTCTGGAGTACCGAACTGGAGAATATGTCCAGCGGAATCAGTTTGTTGTCCGGATTAGGGGATGCCACCGGCAGACCGTTGAGGGTAGTGAGGCTGTATCGGTCTCCGAGTCCGCGGACGAAAAGCTGACCCGAATTGTTGAACGACACGCCGCTCATAGTCTCGACTGCCTCGGCCACGTTGGACAGGCCCTTTGTACGGAGTTCGACCGCACCTATGTTCTCGACGGCCTGAGCCGATACCTTGCGGTCGTTGATAAGGGCTCCTACGGATTCCGGGTTCTTTCTGGCCACGACCACTACGCTTTCCAGCACTTCCGACTGTAGCTGCATGGCGAAGTCCATTACCTTCGACTCACCCCGTTTCATTCTGAAGGGCTCGGATTTGAGGTCATTGTAGCCGATCAGATAGAGACCAAGCACACCCTCGGCTCCTTCGGGAACCTTGAGAGTGTAGCTTCCGTCTGCCTCTGTCTGTGTACCGGTCATGCCCGCATCAGGGTCGTCCGCAACTCTTTCGAACATGATTACCACGCCTGCCAGAGGCTCGTCGGTCTCAGCGTCCTTTACAACACCTTTGAGAGTCTGGGCGCTGAGCTTTCCAGTATGAAGAAAAGAAAAGATAACGATGAGGAATAGTACTGCTTTAAGAAATCTTCTGTTCATGATGTCCTGCTTTTTCGGCGGCAAAAGTATCGGGACGATATGTCATGGATGATACGCAGCGGTTAAAATGCTGTTACGGGCGTTACGAAAGTGTTTCAGGAATATTCGTCCGTAGGAAAGTGCCCGAGTCTTGTGGGAAATCGGTTCACATTCCTTATATTAGTGGCCAAAATATGTGAATATGATACGTAAGTTCTTGATGGTATTGTCTTCTGTCGTGCTGCTGGTTCCTGTCGGGGCTGTATGCCGGCCGGTGTCGGACATTATTCCGCGTCCTGCTGAGTTGCAGTACGGTTCAGGTTATTTCAGGTTTAAGGGAGATTCTGTCCCGTCAGACCGGGTGCGCTGTACGCTCACCGGTGCCGGACCCGAATCCTATACGCTGAAAGTGAGCCGTGATTCGATTCTGATTACCGCAGGAGACAGCGCCGGCCTTTTCTACGCTCGGCAGACTCTGCGGCAGCTTGTCGAGCCGGACAGGCACCGTATACCCTGCGTCAGCATATCGGACAGTCCCAGATTTGCCTGGAGAGGCTATATGCAGGATGTGTCGCGGCATTTTTTTGATTTGGAATTTTTGAAAAAACAGATAGATGCGATGGCGGCCCTTAAGCTCAACCGTCTGCATCTGCATCTGACCGATGCCGCCGGCTGGAGGGTGGAGATTGACCGCTATCCCCTGCTGACCTCATTTGCCGCCTGGAGAGAGGGAGACCTGTGGAAAGACTGGTGGTTCGGAGACCGCCGCTATCTTGACGAAGGCACTCCCGGGGCATACGGTGGGTATTATACCAAGGAGCAGCTGCGGGAACTGGTGCGGTATGCCGCCGAACGCTATATTACCGTTGTGCCGGAGATAGAGATGCCCTCGCACTCGGAGGAGGTGCTGACGGCATATCCGGAGCTTTCCTGCACCGGAGAGCCTTATAAGCATTCGGATTTCTGCATAGGCAATGAGAAAACATTTGAGTTTCTTGAAAACGTTCTTACGGAGATAATGGATATTTTCCCGTCGCAGTACATTCATGTCGGAGGAGATGAGGCCTCCAAGAAAGCCTGGACCGAATGCCCCTTGTGTCAGGCCAGGATGGAGGCTCTGGGGTTGACGCATGTGGACGAACTTCAAAGTTATATGATCAGACGCATAGGTACTTTCCTTGAGTTGCATGGCCGGACTCTGGTCGGCTGGGACGAGATAATGCAGGGAGGGGCGGACAGTGCCGCCGTGGTCATGGTCTGGAGAGGTGTGGACCAGGGCGTCCGTGCGGCCGAGGGCGGCAACAAGACGATCATGTCTCCGGGTGCGTTCTGCTATTTCGATACCTATCAGGATGATCCGTCCACGCTGCCTCCTGCCATGGGTGGATATACTCCGCTATCCAAGGTCTATTCGTTCGAGCCTGTGCCGGACGGTCTGGACTCAGCGGCGGCTTCCAATATAATAGGCGTGCAGGCCAATCTCTGGTGCGAATATATTCCGACCGAGGAGCATGCCGAGCTGATGATATACCCCCGTCTTTTCGCTCTGGCCGAGGTGGCCTGGAGTCCGGAGGACAGCCGGGACTATGACGATTTCCATCGGAGGGCATTGAGACTGTGCGGACGTATGTCGGTTGACGGGTACAATGTCTTCAATCTGGCTGATGAATGCGGTGACCGCCCGGCTTCCAGACGTTCTGTGAAGCATAAGGCTTTGGGATGCAAGGTGGTCTATAATGCTCCGTATTATCCGGGATATGCCGCCGGAGGCGATATGGCTCTGGTAGACGGTCTGCACGGCGGCTGGACTTACGGGGACGGCCGCTGGCAGGGATTTATTTCACGTAACAGGCTCGATGCCGTCGTAGATCTGGGACGTGTGCGCGGCATATCCTCCGTGGAGATGGATTTCATGCAGGTGTGCGGTCCGGAGGTCTTTCTCCCGGCGGAGGTGGTTATATCCGTGTCCTGTGATGGAGAGGAATTTACTGAGCTGTGGCGGATGTCCAGGGAAATAGTGCGTGACGACAGAGTTACTTTCGTGACGGACGGCTGGAAAGGCCGGGCCAGGACCCGCTATGTCCGTGTACAGGCCCGCAGCGGTCAGTACGGCGGTTTTATATTCACCGACGAGATAGTCGTCCGCTGACCTTGTTCCCCATATTTGTTCATTCCTTTCTCATTTGCCTGACCATAAAGCACTAGCTCATTTAGTAATAATTTAAAAATCAGGTAGATACAGATTGAAGAGTTGCGCTATGGCCTGTTTTTTCAGTGCATAGAGCAACTTGTCTGTGTGTAATTGATTGATAACGTGGATGATGTGGGTTTGATGGGTGCTTTATGGTCTGTGCCGGGATGTGAGGCTGGAGTGTGTATTGAAGGATGTGGGTCATGAGTGAGCGGCAGGGGGGATGCGGAGGGCGCGCATGGCGTTGAGGACGGCCAGAACGGTGACTCCGACGTCGGCGAATACTGCCATCCACATGGTGCCGAGGCCTACTGTGGCTAAGGCAAGTATGGCGACCTTTACACCGACGGCGAACCAGATATTCTGGCGGGCGATGCGGAGTGTTCGGCGTGCTATGGCGATAGCCGTGGCTATCTTGGTCGGCTTGTCATCCATCAATACCACATCGGCGGCCTCTATGGCGGCGTCGCTTCCCAATCCGCCCATGGCTATGCCCACATCGGCCCGTTTGAGCACCGGAGCATCGTTGATGCCGTCTCCCACGAAGGCCAGGCTGTGTCCGGCCGGCTTCGAGGCCAGCAGCTGTTCCAGATACGAGACCTTGTCGGCGGGCAGCAGGGCGGCGTGATATGCGTCCAGTCCGAGCCGGACGGCCACGTCACGGGCCGTTTCCTCCCGGTCTCCGGTCAGCATGACAGTCCGGCTGACACCCAGGCGTTTGAGTGCGGCGACGGCTTCCGCACTGTCCTCTTTCACTTTGTCGTTGATGACGATATGTCCGGCGTATTTGCCGTCCACGGCTACATGGATGATGGTACCTGTGCGGTGGCAGTCATGCCATGCCGCCCCGATATTGTCCATCATTTTAGCATTGCCGACGCAGACCGTGCGGCCTTCCACACAGGCCCGGATACCCTGGCCGGCAATTTCCTCCACATCCGTGACCGAACAGCCGTCGGTGGCTTCGTTGGGGAACGCTGCCCTAAGAGCCTCGCCTATCGGATGGGTGGAGAAATGCTCCACATGGGCGGCCAGATGCAGCAGCTCGTTCTCGTTGAAGTCCTCGGGATGAACGGCCTCCACGGCAAATTCTCCCTTTGTGAGTGTCCCGGTCTTGTCGAACACGACAGTCCCGATACGGGCCAGTGTATCCATATAGCTGCTGCCCTTGATGAGTATGCCTTTGCGCGAGGCTCCTCCAAGTCCGCCGAAAAATGTC
>DXAW01000024.1 GCA_019116865.1 Candidatus Coprenecus stercoravium
GTTCCTGGGCCGCAGCGCAGAATGCTGTGACTGTGGCCAAGATGGCAGTGATGGCGGTGCGGAGTCTGTTCATATCCGTATCAACTCATTGACGGCACAAATATGATACATTTTCACAAAAGAATTGTTACAATAGTATTAAAATAAGTATGATTGTCCGCAAACTCACCCCATGAAATTACAGGCAACAATGTAATCCGGTCCTGGTAGATGGGGTAAGCAGTCAACCATAAAGCACCCGTCGGTTCATTGAGATGCTGATTCCTAGGCTTGTACGTCTGATAGGAGTTTCTCTTCTAATGTAGAGAAACTCCTATCAGACGCATGAATTCGCTGCGGGTACGCTCGTCCTTGAGGAAGCCGCCGGTGAACGCCGATGTGGTGGTGATGGAGTTCTGTTTCTGTACACCCCTGATCTGCATACACATATGGGAAGCTTCGATTACCACTCCCACTCCGAGAGGATGCAGTGTGTCCTGTATGCAGTCCCTTATCTGCACTGTCAGTCTCTCCTGGACCTGCAGGCGGCGGGCATAGCACTCCACCACCCTGGCTATTTTGCTCAGTCCTGTGATATATCCGTTGGGAATGTAGGCCACATGCGCCTTTCCGTAGAACGGCAGAAGATGATGCTCGCACATGGAATACAGCTCAATGTCCTTGACCACCACCATCTGCCGGTAGTCCTCCTTGAACATGGCTGAGCGCAGTATCTCGGCTCCGTCCATATAGTAACCCTGAGTCAGGAACTGCATACTCTTGGCCACGCGCTCGGGAGTCTTGAGAAGTCCCTCTCTGTCAGCATTTTCTCCTAGCAGGCGGAGTATCTCCTTATAGTGTGCGGCCAGTTCCTGTGTGGTCTGCGGATCGTATTCTTCTATTTTCTTGAATGCCATAATCGTAAAAAATTGAGGCGCAATATTAAGGAAAATGTTGGAAACAGACAATTAATTATTACTTTAGATGCCGGTTTCAAAATATATACATCATGGAGAAAGCACAGGAGATTATCAGACTCGAGGACATCTTCAAGATATACCGGGTCGGAAATCAGGAGGTGAGGGCATTGGACGGGGTGTCGCTCTCCGTTTTCAGGAACGAATACGTGGCCATCATGGGGCCGTCCGGTTCGGGCAAGTCCACGTTGATGAATATTCTGGGTTGTCTGGATTCGCCGGACAGCGGCCGGTATATTCTGAACGGGACGGATGTGAGCGAGATGGATGACGGTGAGCTGGCGGATGTCAGAAACAGGGAGATAGGCTTTGTCTTCCAGTCCTTCAACCTGCTTCCGAGATACAATGCTCTGGAGAATGTCGCTCTTCCGATGGTCTATGCCGGAGTCCCGGCCGGAGAAAGGCGGGAAAAGGCAGCAGAGGCGTTGAGGAGTGTGGGGCTGGAGGACAGGATGGACCACAGGCCCAATGAACTCTCGGGCGGTCAGAGGCAGAGAGTTGCGCTTGCAAGGGCTCTGATTAACAGTCCCTCCATCATACTGGCGGATGAGCCGACGGGTAACCTGGACACTCATACATCCGTAGAGATCATGAGGCTTTTCGACCAGATATACTGCAATGGCAATACCGTGATAGTAGTGACCCACGAGGAGGATATCGCCGCCTATGCCCATCGGGTCATACGTCTCAGGGACGGCCGCATAGAGTCTGATACAGAACATATAAAATAAGACAGATATGAAGATTTACACTAAGACAGGAGACACCGGTGAGACATCCCTCGTCGGGGGCAGACGGGTCTCCAAGGCATCTGAGAGAGTCTGCGCATACGGGGATCTGGACGAGCTGATATCGTATATCGCCCTGCTGCGCTGTCATATAGAGGCGGAGGATGCGGTACTGAGGCAGATACAGGCTGCGCTTATGACGGCATCTGCCCATGTCGCCTCCGATGTGGAGAATCCCAGGCTGACTCCGTTCCCGGAAGACGGGATCCAGACTCTGGAGAAGGAGATAGACAGGATGAGCGGGGAGATGCCTCCCATGAAGAGTTTTGTGCTGCCGTCGCGTCCGGTCAGTGCCGCCCACTGTCATGTGGCGCGGTGCATCTGCCGCAGGAGCGAGCGTTCATGCGTCGCACTGGGAGACGACCGGCCCGATATGGTGGCGGTGCTGCGTTACCTCAATCGCTTGTCGGACTATCTGTTCACGCTGGGACGCATGGAGTGTCACCGGCATAACATTTCGGAAGATTTTTGGATTGACTAGAGGATTTTTGTATATCTTTGCCGACCAAAATAAAAATGCATTGAGACTATGTATTGGACACTTGAATTGGCCTCGAAGCTCGAAGACGCTCCCTGGCCCGCAACCAAAGACGAACTGATAGACTACGCTACCCGCTCAGGCGCTCCTCTGGAGGTCATTGAGAATCTGGAAGACCTTGAGGATGACGGCGAGGTCTACGAAAGCATAGAGGAGATCTGGCCCGACTATCCCAGCAAGGAGGACTTCTTCTTCAACGAGGAAGAGTATTAGATTCTGAAACGGTACTACAGGTGGCTGTAGGACCGGAATAAACTTACTAAGGCACTTTCGGGTGCCTTTTTTCATGCCCGTCAGAAGGCACTGTAAGGCATGTGCCGGAGAATAAACTTACTTAAAACTTACTATATTTGCCTATAGTTCCTGCAAAAAAATCTATTGGACTTAATAGACCTATTGAACCAAGCTATCGCTTATAATTCTGTCTGTTCTCCATTTGGATTTTCACCTAATCTTGCCTCTATCTCTTCAATAGTAGGTATAGTGCCCTCTATGTTTTCGGGATAGAGTTTCGACAGCTCATATTCAGATATGCCTAATGGAAGATTGCTGCCCTCCAATGCGTATTGAGCAAGCAATGAATCCTTTTGGCGGCAAATAAGCAGACCGATTGTAGGATTGTCTCGGCCCTCTTTTCTAAGAATATGATTGCAAGCTACCACATAGCCGCTTAACTGTCCGAGATCTTGAAAATCAAATTCACCGATTTTCACTTCAATCACTACATAGCATGATAAATTCAGGTTATAGAAAAGCAAATCGATGAATTTCTCCTTTCCCCCTATCTGAAGGCGATACTCTTTGCCTATGTATGCGAATCCAGTACCAAGTTCCAGCAGGAATTGCGAGATATTGGCAAGCAGCGCATCTTTGAGAATATGCTCATTATAAGGCTGAGTCATTCCTGTAAAG
>DXAW01000025.1 GCA_019116865.1 Candidatus Coprenecus stercoravium
TCCATATAACATTTCAATTAAATTTCTAAAATGAAAATTGTATACTGCATCCCTTCTTGCCATAATTCCGGTGGAATGGAAAGAGTCTTATCAGTAAAAGCTAATTATTTAGCTCAATGCCATGACATCACCATCATAACCACCTCTCAACATAACAAGGAACCGTATTTTACATTCTCGTCAAATATTAAGTTGATAGATCTTGACATAAATTATGATGACCTGGAAAACCTCTCTCCATATAAAAAAATCTTCTATTTAAGTAAAAAAAAGGCATTACATAAAAAAAGATTAAAAACCGTTCTTCATTCTATTAAAGCAGACATTGTTGTCTCTCTGTTCACTCATGAGATATCGTTTTTGTATAAAATAAAAGACGGTAGTTCCAAACTCCTTGAACTTCATTTTTCTAAATACTTTAGAAACTTGGATGATAAATACAATAACGCTAATATATTAAAAAAAACAATCTCGAGATTACTTAATTATAGAGACTTCAACTTAACCAAAAAATACAATAAATTCATAGTTCTTACGCAAGAAGATAAATTAGACTGGAAAGGCCTCAAAAATATTGACGTTATTCCTAATCCAATATCTTTCTCGTCCAATATCAAGACTGATTATCATTCTAAGGAAGTAATTGCCGCAGGACGACTATGTCCTCAAAAAGGATTTGATTTAATGATAAAGATATGGTCTAAATTGAATAAGGATATTCAAGAACAATGGCACCTTACAATATATGGCTCCGGCCCTGATGAAAAGTTATTGCAAGAATTGATTTATTCATACAACTTAGAAAAAAATATAACACTACATGCACCTGTGAAGAATATCACACATGAATATTTAAATTCTTCCATCTTCTGTTTTACTTCAAGATACGAAGGCTTCGGCATGACGTTGGCTGAAGCCATGTCATGCGGATTAGCTTGTATTTCCTTTGATTGTCCATGTGGCCCTTCTGAAATCATAGATCATCAAAATGGTATTCTTATTAAATCATTTGACATTAATAGTTTTGTTTCAAAATTAGAACAACTAATGCAAGATGAGTCATTAAGAAAAAATATCGGTGAAAAAGCTTATTATAGTATTCGGTCCCAATTCTCATTAGAGAAGATTATGCAAAAATGGTTAAACGTATTTAATGATTTGAAAAAATGAATATTCTCTTCTTTGCTTCTGATTACAATATAGGTTTAAGTTCTCTACTAACAGATCAACTTTTGGCACTTCACAATCTTGGAAGCAACGTACTTGCGGTCTCAGGAGACAAAGAGCAAGAATGTGGACTTAGAACAAAGCTAGAAGGACAAAATGTTCCCTTAATTATTATTAATGAACTAGACGAACATGCCAACTTCTCATATTTATCAAAAGTTCTTTCTGAATTAATTCTAAAAAATGATATAAACACTATCCATGTGCAAAACAATTGGCAACTTGCTCTTATCACCTCAGTTAGATTCAGACTAATATGCAAAAAAAGGTTAAAAGTAATTTATACTTTGCATGGATTTCGTCATAATAGTAAAATTAAGTCAGTAGTAGCACAAATTCTAATTGGGACTGCATTATTTCTATTTGCTAACAAAGTTATATGCATGTGTTCCTACTTAAGAAATAAGTTTAAATTTATCTCATATAAAATCGTCCTACTTCCATTGGGTGTATCTGATAACTTTTTTACAAAAACTCATCAAGAATTACCACATAATGGACTGCAAATGATTTTTCCAGCACAATTCAGGAAAGGGAAAAATCAAGACATTATCATCAATGCGTTTGCACAACACATTAAAGAGAACCATGACAATGTTTCACATCTTATTCTACCTGGGACAGGCCAACTTTTAGAGAAGATGAAGGATTTGGCGAAATCTCTTAATATTGAAAATCGAGTAACTTTTCCTGGTCAATGTACAAAAGAAGAAATTTACAATCTATATCTCAAATGTAATATAGGCATTATTTCCAGTAATTCTGAAACTTTTGGACAAAGTATAGTTGAATCTTTTGTTCTTGGAAGATGCGTTATCTCCACACCAGTTGGAATAGCTAAAGATATTATTATAAATTATAAAACGGGCTTTCTCTATAACACAGAAGAAGAATTATCAAATATTTTATCAATGCTTTATAAGAATCCAGACAGTATACAGAAAATAGGATTAACAAATTATTCTCTACGAAATCAATTCGAATGGGAAACAGTAATTAAAAAATATCTAGATATTGTTTTAGATTAAATATATTATACACAACTACGACTAAATAACTGAACGGAAGTTTCTTTCAATGTTTCACTCCGCTGCAACATGAACATCAAACAATAGTGACAAAAGAAAATAATATATCCATCTAAACAAACCACAGTAGTCATCATTGGTTCCATCTAATATTCATAGCGAACAATAAATAATACTAATTTAATCGACTATAGTTGATATAATTTCATAGCTATATGAAGATAATCACAGATTTTCTGAAATATCAATATAATGATTAGAAATCAATAGAATAAATTTAATATGTACGTAATACAATTAATGGGAGGATTGGGGAACCAATTATTTGAATATTCAGCTGCTTATGTTGCCGCAAAACATAAGTTACAAAATTTGAAAATTGATAAAAGATACTATCTTGATACCTCTAAAAGATTTCATAGGTTTCAATATCGACCATATGCGTTATCCCTCTTCAATATTCCATCAGAAGAAGCCACGTTTCAAGAGATCAATCAGTTTGTTTTGCCCAGATTCCGGAATAAATATCTTTATCATCTCTTGAAAAATCTTCATAGAGACCATAACGTATACAACGAAAAAGTATTGGCTACTTACAATGATTTAATTAATATCTCAACAGATGATGCTTACCTTACTGGATATTTTCAAAAGTATGAATACTTCAGCAATCATCTTGATGAGATAAAACGCATTTTCACTTTCAAAGATCCATTACCAGAAAGCTATAATGAAGTAATACAGGCTATATCACAAACAGATAACAGCATATGTATTGTATTCCGACGTGGTGATTATGTGGGCCATCCCACATTGGACATTATCAATTTAGAATTCTACTATCAAGCTATTGATATTCTAAGATCATTTATAAACGATATTAATATTTTTGTTTTCTCTGATGATATACCCTGGTGCTAATCGCATTTTCATCCTCAAGGATGTAATGTATCATTTATAGATCAAAAATACACAGGTTTATATGGTGGATGTTATTTACAATTAATGATGCTCTGTAATCATTTTATCATTCCTAACAGTACCTATCCTTATTGGGCCGCACTTCTTTCCAATACAAACCAAAATAAAATTGTAATCGCACCGAAGATATGGTATAAGGGGCAGCAACCCAATACCAAAAACAGCATTCTTCCTTCTGATTGGATTGCAATATAAGTCAATGAAAATCCTTATCGTCCATAACAACTATGGCAAGTACAGCGGTGAGGAGGCGGTGGTGGACAAGATGGCCGAAATGTTGAAGGAGCACGGGCATCAGGTCGGTTTCTACCGCATGACCAGTGAGGGCAGCCGGGAAAGTCTCAGCGGGCAAATCAAGGGATTCCTGTCCGGCATCTATTCGCCAGCCGGCGTAAAAGGGATGAGGGAGGCGATCGAATGGGAGAAGCCGGATATAATAAACGTCCACAACCTCTACCCTTTCATCAGTCCTGCGGCTCTGTTCGAATGCCGTAAAGCCGGCATCCCTGTCGTCATGACGGTGCACAACTTCCGGCTGATATGCCCGACCGGACTCTTCATGCGCGACGGAGGGCCATGCGAGTTGTGCCTGCAGAAAGGCAACGAGTGGAGCTGCATCCGCTACAACTGCGAGCATTCCCTACTCAAATCCACAGGCTATACCCTGCGCAACGCATACGCCCGATGGACAGGAGCCTACAAGAAATGCGTCAGCGCATTTGCATGCATAACGGAGTTTCAGAGGAAGAAACTCATAGATGCATGCTTCGATGCCGACAGAATCACTGTAATTCCGAACAGCATAGACACACCAGCCCGATACAGAGAAACCGAAGGTCAATATATAGCATACATAGGCCGCCTCAGTTTCGAGAAAGGTTACGACATCCTTATCGATATTGCCAAGAGACACCCTGAAATCAACTTTCACTTTGCCGGAGCGAAAAGAGATAATTCGGATTTGCATGACGTGCCGTCAAATGTGGTATTCAAAGGATACCTCAACAAAGGGGAACTCGGTGACTTCATTAAGAACTCCAAATTTTTAGTCATGCCGAGCCGTTGCTACGAAGGATTCCCGATGGCCATCCTCGAAGCGGCATGCTTCGGCAAACCGTCCATCGGTCCAGACCACGGCGGCTTTACTGAGATTATAGGCAAAGGAAATGATGCAATAGGCTTGCTGTTCGCACCCGGCGACACGAATGATCTGGAGCGGAAAATCACACAGTTGTATAACAATCAGCAGGAAATAAAACTGCTGGGAAGAAAAGCTTTCAACAAATTAACTGAAGAATACTCATCAAACGTTATTTATAACAAATGGCAGAAACTGTTCTTAAAAATAAAATAACGTTTATTTTGGCATACATCAAAGACAGGCTCTGCAAGCTCATCAGTCCGAAATTATAGACATCTGTGAAAATTTTCCGTGGCAAAATATGTGTTATGTTTAAAAATAATTCATAACTTTGCCACACAGAACGTAATCGAAAACACCATGAACGAAAGGCAGATTATAGCAAGAAACATTAAGCTTATGCGCGAGGCCAACGGTTTCACTCAGAAGCATGTAGCTGATTTTCTCGGCATACAACGCTCTACTTACTCCAATTACGAGACTGGTGACCGTGAGCTTCCGCTGTCTCTTATGGAAAAACTGGCCGACTTGTACGGATGCGATACTTACGCTCTATACGACGAGAGCGGAGATGTGATGGAATGCATGCTTGCCACAGCATTCAGAGTTGAAAATCTTTCGCCTGACGACATGGCCCAGATTGCAGATTTCAAGCGCATTGTCAAGAATTATCTTAAAATGGAGGCATTGTTGGGAAATGAGTAGATTTACTGTCTTAGAAGCGGAACGGCTGGCCGAAATGTTCCGTGCAAAAACGGGGATAAACCTCTCTGAACCTATCGGAGCAAAAACACTGCTGCGGAAACTCAAGATAACGACCATGTACCGTCCGCTATCAGAAAACTCATACGGAATCAGCTGCAAATCAAAAAGCGGCAGGATGTTCATGATGGTAAACAGCAACTCTACCCGCGGCCGCCAGCACTTTACCATAGCACACGAGCTCTACCATCTGTTCTATGATGAATCTCCAGTTCCACATATGTGCAGAGAGACAATATCTGAAGTTGAAAGAAATGCCAATCTATTTGCCTCTGCTCTCTTATTGCCACGGGAAGGCCTGCTGTCGATGCTGAGCCCTAAAGAAGTATCAAACAGGGATATTGACCTTTCAACTATACTCAAAATGGAACAATTGTTCGAAGTATCCAGAATCAACCTGCTCGTACGGCTTAAAGAGTGTAATCTGATTTCGAAAGCTCAGTTCGAGGAGATAAAATCCATCCCGGTAAAAAAATCCGCCATGGAATACGGCTATGACCTGTCTCTATATAATCCAGGAAATGAAGGAGTAGTAATCAGCGACTTCGGAGAGAAAGCAAGGATACTGTTCGAAAGAGGTAAAATCTCTGAGGGGCACTACCTAGAACTGCTTAACCTTATATCAGACTATCATGAAGAAAACTAAGATAGTTCTGGACGCTGATGTCATCATACACTTTGCAAAAGGCGGTTTTCTCAACATTCTGCCCTCCTTTCTGAAAGAATATCGATTCGTAGTACTCGATATTGTCAAGAATGAATTGCGCGGAAATATACTCACGCAACTTGAAAATCAGATTAATCTCCTCAAGAACATCCAAGAAGTGACATTCGGTCAGACATCTGAAGAGAGAAAAGAATATGCACGGTTGACTTCTGTTTCAGGCCTGGCGCTGGGTAAAGGAGAAAGTGCCTGCATGGTCTACTGCAGATACAACCACGACGTCGTAGGCAGCAGTAACACAGCTGATGTTACCGCATACTGCACCGAGCACGGCATTACATACTTGACCACAAACGACTTCCTATACTTCGGTATTCAGCGCGGCATCATAACCAAAGAGCAAGCCATAGACTTCATAACAGATGTACGCTCAAAGGGCAGCTTTCCACCTGTTATTGATTTCGATACATATACCTGCTCTAAATTATTCTAATATTACAGCTGGACATGGAACTATTTTCAGTGAGATATGGATACACACATCCATCAGATGTGATTATAAGGGAAGATCTTCCTATTGAGGTACAGAATGCTATATGCTCAAGCTACGACATTTTGCCAGAACTATTTCATAACACTAGTATTTTCGCTTATCTGCACGGTAATTTTTACAAAGAATTGGAACTGCATATATGGGTTTATTTCTTTAATTTTCGTCAAGGAGATTTCTATACAAGATATGAAGACCGTATCGTTGCAATCTCTTATCTGGAAGACGACAAGGTACCTTGGTATAATAAGCTGGA
Source organism: Candidatus Coprenecus stercoravium (assembly GCA_019116865.1). Lineage (GTDB taxonomy): Bacteria > Bacteroidota > Bacteroidia > Bacteroidales > UBA932 > Coprenecus > Coprenecus stercoravium. Next base: position 6,610 of record DXAW01000025.1, read on the forward strand.
CCTCATCGAGTTTACCATAGATTATCTGCGCTCGCTTGATTCAAAACATGACCCTCTCTCCCGTCAAGTGTCAACTGCATTCGTAACAAGACTGAACTCCGAGTTCAAAAGACTGAATTTCGCATATAGGATCGTTGATGACAGGATTGTCGAAATCACATCAGATGAAGAAATTAAGTCAATAGATACAGCCTTGGCCGGCTCTGATACAAAAGTGAAAGAACATCTGAGCAAAGCCTTGGACCATTATGCCAAACGACCTAAGGGCGACTACCGCAATTCTATCAAGGAATCCATATCGGCAGTAGAGGCATACTGTCGCGAAAGAACCGGAAAGAATACTTTGGGCGATGCTATAAAAGCGCTGAAAAAAAGCGGCATTACTCTACATCCTCTGTTAGAGACCAGTTTGACAAAACTGTACGCCTACACCAACCAGCCCGACACCGGCATACGACATTCGCTTATGGATGATTCCGAAGGCTACACACCCGGTGCGGACGAGGCTCTTTTCATGCTCGTCACATGCAGCGCCTTCATCAACTATCTGCGCAAAAAGTAGAATATCAACGGAATGGAATGTGCTGTGTTAATTTTTGAGAAAAATTCTCATATTTTAACATAGTGTTGGAAGTTTTTATTAACTTTGAAGCGTTTTAAATGTTCAAAGTATTAATAATTGATTGATTTATTATATGATACTCGAATTTACCGTTGAAAATTACAGATCCGTTTACGGAAGAAAGACTCTGACATTAACAGCAGATAAAGCCCTTAAAGAATGTCAGGAGACCAATCTGTTCACACACAACAAGCATACTATGCTACGGACATTGGCGATATACGGGGCTAATTCCAGTGGAAAGACCAACATTATACGCGCCTTGCACATGATGACCAGTCTCGTACTCTCTTCGATAAAATTGAATGACAATGATGAACTGAATTTTGATCCGTTTCTGCTGCTGAAAGGCAACACACGCCCGACAATGTTCGAGGTAATATTCCTGAAAGGAGACTACTGCTATCGCTATGGATTCAGGTACAATGCGGAAAAAATCATAGACGAATGGCTGTTCCGTAAAACCACCCCCCGCTCAAAGGAGCTAATGATGTTCGTCAGGGATGAGGAGGGCATATGCGTTGACAGCAACAATTTCCCGGAAGGCGTCGACAATGAAGCCAAGACCAATGACAATAGGCTGTTTCTGTCTCTGTGCCAACAATTAGGCGGGGAAATATCAAAGCAGGTGATTTCGTGGTTCAAATCAGATTTAAGGTCTGTCTCAGGTATCGGCAACAGCCAGTACCGCACATATTCCAAAGTGTTTTTTCACAAGAAGGACCCTGAAAGCGCAAATGCCCTTAATTTCTTCAAAAAGATAAAAACCGGATTCTACGCGATTCATACACACGAGGAAGAAGTTGAGATTCCGGAGAATATGCCCGATGAGCTAAGAACACTGTTTCAGAAAGAACTTACAGGAAAAAAGAATATCGAATTGGAGTCCATACACAATATCTACTCCAACAAAGGAGAAATTATCGGTTCGATAAATTTCCCTTTTGCAGAAAGAGAATCTTCAGGAACAAACAAGTTGTTCGATCTTTCGGGCCCGATATTTTACGCACTGCACAATGGCGCCGTACTTGCCATTGACGAACTGGATGCCAAGATGCATCCAATTATCTCCCAGTACATTATCAGTTTATTCAATAATCCGGAATCAAATCCCAATAATGCGCAGTTGATATTCACTACGCATGACACACACCTGCTATCGCAAAAAATGCTAAGACGTGACCAGATCTGGTTTACGGAAAAAGACGACAGAGAACAGACAGATCTTTACTGCCTGACAGACATCGTGCTGCCTGACGGTTCCAAGCCTCGTAATGACAGTAATTACGAAAAGAATTATATTGCAGGGCGCTACGGTGCCATTCCATATATTTTGAATGACTAAAAAAGTGACGCCCCATGAAAGCAAAGAAAATAGACAACGCTTCACACAAATATAAAAGACAGTCACTTAAACACAAGCAAAAAGAAATCCGCTGCTCAATACTTATAGTATGCGAGGGGACGAAAACAGAACCGAACTATTTCAATTCCTTTAAATCCACACAACAGGGGCTTGTCGTCTATGACATTCAAATCAAGGGCATAGGCAGTGGAGCTATGACCGTAGCAAATAAAGCCATAAAACTTAAAAGGGATAACAACTTCGATCGTGTCTGGGCTGTGTTCGACAAAGATGAATGTACTTCTAAATGTTTCAACGAAGCCATCTGCTTATGCAATAATAACGGAGTATGTACAGCCTGGAGCAATGAAGCTTTTGAATTGTGGTATTTATACCATTTTCAAAATGTTACAACCGGATTACACAGAAGCCAATATGCAGACAAAATATCATCGGCGGTAAATTCATCATCGCTATACAAGTCAAAAAAAAGATACCAATATGCCAAGAATGACCCTAAGAACTATGAGATTATGACGAAATACGGATCCATAGAGTCCGCTCTAAAATTCTCCGAAGCACAACATACCGGATACTCCGGGAACAATTACGCCAGCCAGAATCCTTGTACGACAGTATACAGACTTGTCCGCCAACTGCTCGGACGCGATGATGAGCTGAAAGCCGAATTGATTGGAAAGATTGACGCATAATTTATGCAAACCTATTTCAATATCAGGTACGAGTTTGACCGCCAGGCGGTGGCGGAGGCAATAGAGCGGCAGGTCGGAAGCTTCGGGCCGGGGTACATATGCGTGGCAGACGGAGTGATTCTCGACCGTGTGAACCGGGACCCTGAGTACTGCAAGGTAGTGAACGGAAGTATGTTTTCCATCTGCGACAGCAGTTTCGTACCGCTGTACATCAAGCGAATCTACGGCATACGCTACGGCCAGTACTGCGGCAGCGAAATCTTTATGGACATCGTCCGTTCCCGAAAATACCGCATGATATTCATGGGCACGTCGCAAGGAACACTCGACGGTCTGCGCACGGAACTGACCAAGGTCAATCCCGACATACCCGGAATGCAGTTCGTTGAGCTGCCGTACCGTGACGTACATGATTTCGACTATCCCGGCATCGCGGATATGATACGGCAGGACGGAGCGCAGATTATCTGGGTGGCTCTCGGCGCTCCCAAGCAGGAAATCTTCATGAGCCTGCTCAAGCCACACCTGCAGAGCGGAGTTATGATAGCCGTAGGTGCGGCGTTCAAATTCTACAGCGGAACTGATGTCAGCCGCGCTCCGAAGTGGATGGTCAAGGCGCATCTGGAATTTGTACACCGCATCATAAAAGAGCCCCGCAAGCAACTGCGCCGCTGCCGGAACATAATCTCCTCCCTGCCACGCCTGCTTAGGGAAGAACGAAAACGCAAAATGCAAACAACAATATAAATTATGAAAACAGCACTGATTACAGGCATAACAGGCCAGGACGGATCGTTCCTGGCAGAGTTCCTGCTGGGAAAAGGATACGACGTACACGGAGTGATACGACGCTCATCCGTAGACTATAGGGAAAGGATAGCGCATCTGGAGGGCAAGCCCCGCTTCCACCTCCACTACGGAGATCTCGGAGACTCCATGAGCATGCTCCAAGTGGTGAGCAAGGTAAGGCCAGACGAGATATATAACCTTGCGGCACAGAGCCATGTGCAGGTGTCGTTCGACTCACCGGAATTTACGGCTGATGTCGACGCCACAGGAGTATTGAGGGTTCTCGAAGCCGTGAGACTGTGCGGAATGGCCAGGACATGCCGCATCTACCAGGCCTCGACCTCGGAGCTGTACGGAAAAGTGGAGGAGGTTCCACAGAACGAAAACACTCCGTTCCATCCCTATTCGCCTTACGCTGTGGCCAAGCTCTACGGCTACTGGATTGTCCGCGAGTACCGTGAAGCATACGGAATGTTCTGCTGCTCAGGCATCCTCTTCAACCACGAGAGCGAGCGCAGGGGCGAGACTTTCGTCACACGTAAAATAACACTGGCCGCAGCACGAATAGCCCAGGGACTGCAGGAGAAGCTGTACCTTGGCAACCTGTCAAGTCTGCGCGACTGGGGCTACGCAAAGGACTATGTCGAATGCATGTGGCTGATGCTCCAAAACGACACTCCGGAGGATTTCGTCATCGCCACCGGCGTGCAGCACAGTGTGCGTGAGTTCTGCCAGCTGGCATTCCGCTACGCCGGCATAGAGCTGGAATTCAAGGGCGAAGGAGCTGACGAAAAGGGTGTGGACAAGGCAACAGGCAAGGTTCTAGTAGAGGTGTCTCCCGACTTCTACCGCCCTACCGACGTAGTAAACCTGTGGGGCGACCCTACAAAGGCCAAGGCAAAGCTCGGATGGAACCCTCAGCGCACCTCTTTCGAGGACCTGGTTCACCTTATGGTCGAGCATGACATCGCAAAAGTAGCATCGGAAGGCGCCGCTGCGAAAGTCAGGACAAACCTTGCGGAGTATCTTGAAAAAGGCATCGTCAAATAAGTTTAATGATATGGAAAAAAATTCTAAAATATATGTGGCCGGGCACCGTGGAATGGTAGGCTCGGCCATAGTCCGTGAGCTCCTCAGACAGGGCTACGGCAACATCATCACCCGCACGCATTCCGAACTGGACCTGACCAGGCAGGATGAGGTGGAGGCGTTCTTCGCTTCCGAAAGACCTGAATATGTGTTTCTTGCAGCCGCAAAAGTCGGAGGCATTGTGGCCAATGACACCGCTCCGGCGGACTTCATGTACCAGAATATGATTCTGGAGATGAACGCCATTCACTCTGCCTGGAAGAACGGATGCCGCAAACTCGAGTTCCTGGGCTCGTCGTGCATTTATCCAAGAATGGCACCGCAGCCCATGAGAGAGGACTACCTGCTCACTTCCTCATTGGAAAGAACCAATGAGGCATACGCTCTTGCCAAGATTGCGGGACTCAAGTACTGCGAGTACCTCAACCGACAGTACGGAACGGACTACATCAGCGTCATGCCCACCAACCTATACGGGCCGAACGACAACTATCACCCCGAGCACAGCCACGTCCTTCCTGCACTCATACGACGGTTCCATGAGGCGAAAGAGCAGGGACTGCCGTACGTAACATGCTGGGGAGACGGCTCGCCGCTCAGGGAATTCCTCTACGTGGACGACCTTGCCAACCTGTGCGTCTTCCTCATGAACAACTACAGCGGCAACGAGACAGTCAACGCCGGTACCGGCAAGGAAATCTCCATCAAGGAGCTTACCACGCTTGTAGCCAAGGTTATCGGATACGAAGGCGAAATCCGTTGGGACACTTCGCGTCCTAACGGCACCCCCCGAAAACTCCTCGACGTCTCCAAAGCGACTGCCCTCGGATGGACTTACAGCACAGAACTCGAGGACGGCATCAGGCTCGCCTACCAGGACTTCCTCAACAACCCGGTCAGAGCTGAAAGATAACCTGACATGAGGATTGGTCAAGGTCTCTTTCATCAACAATCCGCATGGTCTAGATTAATCAAAATTTAATTGACGATTTTGGCTAAAATACCTTACATTTGCATACAGAACACAATAACGCGTACTATAATGAAAAAGTTTTATTTCGCAACGCTCCTTATCATGTTCCTAGCAACACCTGCTCTTCTTGCGCAGGACGATAAGGATTCCTTGACAACAAGCAAGACAGAAGTTGACCGTTATCCCAGCTTCAAGGGTTTCGTAACCAACAAGTTCTGGGACAACTGGGAAATATCCATAGGCGGAGGTGTCGGAACAGCCATGAACGGCGGCAATGATCCCGGAGACATAGGCAAAAGATTAGGATACTTCGGTGAGATATCCATAACAAAATGGCTGCATCCCGTAGTCGGATTCAGAGGCGAGCTTCAAGGCGGAGTGTACACCAATTTCACCGACAACCTGACCAAGATGACATGGCCCAACTTCCTGCTCCACGGAGACATTATGGTCAATCTCTCCAACTGGATCGGAGGCTACAAGGAAAACCGCGTATACTACGCTGTTCCCTACATCGGTATAGGATATTTCGCATCCAACTTTACAGAAGCTACCCGTTCCGTTAACGGCTACCCTACGACTATGGGTTGTATTGCTGCCACTTACGGTCTGTTGAACAAATTCAGAGTTTCTCCCAGCGTGGACATCAATCTTGAACTCGAAGGCATGGTGGGCATGGCAGACGCCAACCCTGCTCTCAACGCCAACAGGGGACTTTACCTCAACGGTCTTAATGCATCTGTCGGAGTGACATACCGCTTCGGAAAGCGTGACTTCGAGCGCGGTGCCGCCGGATATACTCCCGAGGCCATCAAGGCTCTGAAGCAGGAGGCCGAGAACGCAGCTATCGCCGCAAAGGAGACTGAGCAGACTCTCGGAGACCAGCTTGCTGATGCAAAGGAGGCCGCAGCAGCAGCCGAGCAGCGTGTCAAGGAGGCTGAAAGCCAGCTGGCCGAGGCCAATGCTGAGGTAGAGGCTCTGCGCAACCAGCAGGCACTCGACGCCGCCACTCCCGAGGAGATGGTATTCTTCGACTTCGCAATGGCAGTGCTGACACCTGCTGACAAGATCCGTCTTGATGTTCTGGCCTCCAAGATTAAGGCTGGTCCCGCCGACTATGTCTACACCATCACAGGCTACGCCGACTTCAACACAGGTGAGAAAGCCAAGAACACTGCACTCGCCGAGAAACGCGCCCGTGTGGTCAACGACTACCTCGTAAGCCTCGGAGTTCCCGCATCACAGCTCACCTACAAGGGAGCAGGAGCCGACGAGCAGCCTTTCAGCTCCGAAGGCAACCAGACCGTCATCATCAAGTAATCACACTTGACTGACACTCACTTAAAGGCCGGTGGATTTCCAAGTCCCCCGGCCTTTCTATTTCCAATATTTTCCCTATCTTTGCATCCATAAACATCACTTCCATGAATACATTTTTCAACAGTCTGGACATCCACAATTTCCGAGGTTTTGACAGGCTACAGATAAGCGGCCTGACCAAACTAAATGTCTTTATCGGAGCCAACAATGTCGGAAAGACATCTATTCTGGAGGCGTTGTTTATGCTGTGCGGGCTGTCGGACCCACTAATTGCCACTAAGATAAACAGGCAGAGATCCATTTCATTCGACTCTGTTGACAGTGTGAAATATCTTTTTCACAATCTTAATCTCACCACATCTCCTGTGCTTAAAGCGCAAATGGAGGACGGTTCTTTCAGGCGTGTGTCCCTTTCCCCTAAAATGGACACGGACTTAGCAGACATCACCTCCAATAATCCGTTCCTATCTCCTAAAATCAGTGAACTGACTTATCGTTTCGACATTGAGGACGGAGAAGGCTACCGATACTCCAACTTTCTGTATACTGACAATGAAGGAAAGAAAAAAGTAACAGGCACCAATTTTTACAATATGGTGATTAATACCCTGTATACAAAAGAAGAGAAGAATGATGACACCACTTCTCAATTTGCCTCTCTGGTAAAACTCGGCGGCAAACAATGGGTAATAGACGCCATACATGAGTTCGATCCGCGCATTGAGTCCATAGAAGCACTCCCAGACGGGCTATATCTCAAGCTCACAGGCTGCAGGGAACTGTTGCCGATATGCATGTCCGGAGACGGTGTCAGACACATGGTGAGTATACTGTCATTGATGGCCAGCGAGGATATCAACGTCTTCGCCATAGACGAGATAGACAACGGTATGCACTACAGTGCTCACAAACTCATGTGGAAAACCATCCTCAAGTTCATCCAGCAGCGCAACATTCAGGTATTCATAACCACACACAACATGGACTGCCTGTTAGGACTCCTGAATACCATGGAAGAATTTACGGAGTTCCGCTCCATGGCCAACGTTTACAATATTTCAAAGACTAAAGCAAACGGATTTCAATCATACAGGTACTCTTACAACGAACTGAAAGAAGCCATTGAACGTGAGATAGAGATAAGAAAATAGATATGATTAGGGACGATTACACTATTTTCGTAGAGGGGACGGCTGATGTATGCTTTATATCTCAACTTATAGGGCACATCTGGAACGTCAGTTCTGCTGGAAACCATATTCACCAGACTGGCGGATACACCAACTTGATTGCCGACACCACAAAAAATACGTACATCAATCTAATGAAAAGGACGACTGATGACGGTGGCGTCAATCTCGTGATATTTGATGCTGACAATGACTTTAACGAGCGCAGAAAAACGTTACTTGACTGGGGTAGAAAAAACAATGTCAGATTCGAGCTGTTCCTACTGCCTGACAACAAAGGCAACGGAGAGTTGGAAGACCTGCTGGAACGTATAATTTTCCATCAGAACAAGCCGGTGATGGATTGCTGGAAAGGATATGAGGAATCGCTGTCCCATGTATTCCTGCCATGGAAAGCAGGAGCCCCTCTGACCATCCCTGCCAAGAAGACAAAAATTTACGCCTACCTGGAAGTTCTGCTTGGTCCGTCCAATTCTGAGAAGAAAAAATCAAGGAGCCATACAGGGAGTACTACAACACAGACCACTGGGACCTTGACTCCGTGAACTTACACAATTTAACATGTTTTCTAAAAGACAACCTTTCCAAGCTATGAGACTTTTGACAGTAATCGTGCTGATGACGGCATTGACGGTCAGTGCGGCAGCAGGGCCGAAGGACAAGACCGTGCGCGGAGTTACCGGCTCGTGCGAGATAGCAGGCGACATATCGCCGGTGGAGGCCGGGCGAAGGGCATTGGAAGATGCGAAGGTAAATGCCATGAGGGAAGCTGGAGCGTCAGAGCGCCTGTGGTCTGTCACAGGGCTGCTCACCGAGGATGACGGCAGCGAATTCTCGCAGGTGCTGTCTCAGATGATCAACACTGAGGTTAACGGATACGTACACATACTCCGTGACACCGTAACCCACACTATCATAGATGACAGGATGTACGCCATCGCCACCATAGATGCGGAAGTCAGACTGACCGACACCCGTATCGACCCCACTTTCGTTCTGGACGTCAAAGGCATAGAGAGCGTCTACAAGGAAGGCTCCGTGATGAGTTTCACAGCCAGGGTCTACGGACATGACGCATATATGAGGATTTTCTGGTTCGATGACAAGGGCGGCTCGCTTATATATCCGAGCGAATGGGAACAGGACAGGCTTATCCACAAGGACAGCGACTGCCTCTTCCCTACCAATCCCATGATCGAGTACGTCATGGAGCGCACCAGCCATGACAAAGATTTCGAGACCATCAATCTGATAGCGGTGGCGACAAAGCGCGACATTCCTTTTATATCTGACAAAATAACATTCGAGACTGTTCTGGAATGGCTCTACGCCATCCCTGCCGACGAGCGGGCCGCCCACCGCTCAGCCATTCTCATCCACTGACGGACTAGAAGAGGAAGGAGGATTCGGCAGGAGAGCAGAGGTCGCAGATGCCGCACGGACGGCACTGTTCCTGACCGAAATAGGCGGACAGGCGACGGCTCCGGCAGGCGGACTGTGCGGCCGAGCGGTCACTGATAGGAGATATGTACGTATACATGGCATCCAGTCTTTCCTTGAACATGGCCTTGCGCTGCCCGTAGATTTTCTCCGACAAGTAAAGGTTGTCAGGCGTAAGCCTCTCCCCTGCGATGTATATCAATGGCGAACGGGCTCTGGGAATATATCTGAGCACTCCGCTACGGGATAGCTGAAGCAGTTTCTGCTTTACTGCCCTGACAGAATTAACCGTCACCTTGGCTACATACTCCTCATCTATCGACACCAGATGAGAGAACAGACCCGGATAGATACGCATCAGAGCCTTTATGAATGTATCCAGGGACGGGTCTGAAAGCTGTATACGGTAGAGGTCGTCACGGTTGACTATGAACATAATCCTGGTAGGATTGTCTATCTCCTCTGTAAGAGTCCAATAACCCGATGACTCTATGTATTTTATAGCGTTGTAGGCCATGGCGGCGCTGAGTCTGTAACGGCGAACGAAATCCAGCAGGTTGAACTTACTGACCACCCCTGCTCCGTCCTCATAGGCTATTCCCAGATATTTGAACACTTTCTGATAGATATCCGCAATATAGTCCAGTCCCGGAAAACTGCTCTGATATATAGCTTCCAGACGCTTGATGTCGGACTTGTTCCACAGCAGCACGGCCCACGAGCGCAGCCCGTCGCGTCCGGCCCGGCCGGCCTCCTGATAGTAGGACTCCACCGCCTCCGGCAAGTCAAAATGACAGACGAACCGCACGTCAGGCTTGTCGATGCCCATCCCGAAAGCATTTGTGGCCACTATGACCCTGATCTGCCCCGACATCCACTTCTGCTGCACGTCATTGCGCTCCTCCTTGCTCAGGCCGGCATGATAGAAACCGGCGCTGACGCCTTGCGAGACCAGAAAAGAAGCCACGTCCCGGGCACCGCCGCGCTCCCTGACATATACGATACCTGTGCCCTGCACCGTATTGCACACCGACAGTACTGCCCCCAGCTTATTCTCAGTCTCATGCACCACGTAAGACAGATTGGGACGCTCGAAACCGGAGCAGATGATATTGTCCTTCCTGAAAGACAGCTTCTCCTCTATGTCCTTTGCGACAGAGGGAGTGGCGGTGGCGGTAAGTGCGATTACAGGCACCTCCGGCAACAATGTGCGGATATCGGATATCTGCAGATAATCCGGTCTGAAATCATACCCCCACTGAGATATGCAGTGGGCCTCGTCCACTACCAGAAAACACACCTGCATCTTCTGGACCCTCGTACGGAAAAGGTCCGTACGCAGTCTCTCAGGCGACAGGTACAGGAATTTGTAATCCCCGTAGACCGCATTGTCAAGTGCTATGTCTATCTCCCTGCGGGTCATGCCGGAGTGTATCGCTATGGCCTTGATGCCCCGCGAGCGGAGATTATGTACCTGGTCCTTAATCAATGAGATAAGAGGTGACACCACCACTGCCAGCCCCTCACGCATCATCGTGGGAAGCTGAAAACAAAGTGACTTTCCTCCACCTGTAGGCAATATGGCCAGCACATCCTCACCCGCTAAGGCTGAGGCGATTATCTCCTCCTGCTTGGGCCGGAAAGAAGTGTACCCCCAATATTTTCTCAATATTTCTTTCACAATGACAAATATACTCATAATTTTGGCAAAAATTTTGCATATAAGCCTGCGGATAAAAATTATTTACACGATTTGTATTTTTTAATTCTATAAACTATGGCTAAAATCGATTTGACCAAGTACGGTATCACCGGAACTCCTGAAATCATCTACAATCCCTCTTACGACGACCTTTACAAGGCCGAAACAGATCCTTCACTCACTGGATATGAGAAGGGACAGGTGACAGAGCTCGGTGCCGTAAACGTAATGACCGGTATCTACACCGGCCGCTCGCCTAAAGATAAATTTTTCGTAATGGACGAGACATCCAAGGACACCGTATGGTGGACTTCGGACGCATACAAGAATGACAACAAGCCCGTGACCAAGGAGACTTGGAAAGTCCTCAAGGACCTCGCTTCCAAGGAACTTTCCAACAAGAAGCTCTACGTGATGGATACTTTCTGCGGTGCCAACGAGAACACCCGTCAGAAGATCCGCTTCATCATGGAGGTGGCATGGCAGGCACATTTCGTAAAGAACATGTTCATCCGCCCCACCGACGAGGAACTGGCCAACTACGGCGAGCCTGACTTCGTAGTGCTCACAGCCTCCAAGGCCAAGGTAGAGAACTACAAGGAGCTCGGTCTGAACTCCGAGACAGCAGTAGTCTTCAACCTCACAGAGAAGATGCAGGTAATCCTGAACACCTGGTACGGCGGTGAGATGAAGAAGGGTATGTTCTCCTACATGAACTACCTCCTCCCTCTGCGCGGCATCGCTTCCATGCACTGCTCCGCAAACTGCGGCGAGGACGGCGACACAGCCATCTTCTTCGGTCTCTCCGGTACAGGTAAGACCACCCTCTCCACAGATCCCAAGCGCCGCCTGATCGGTGACGACGAGCACGGCTGGGACGATGACGGCATCTTCAACTTCGAGGGCGGCTGCTACGCCAAGGTAATCAACCTCTCCAAGGAGAACGAGCCCGATATCTACAACGCTATCCGCCGCGACGCTCTCCTCGAGAACGTGACTGTGGACGCCAACGGCAAGATTGACTTCGCCGACAAGAGCGTTACCGAGAACACCCGCGTATCCTACCCTATCTACCATATCAAGAACATCGTTAAACCTGTATCGAAGGCCGGCCACGCTTCCAAGGTCATCTTCCTGACCGCCGACGCGTTCGGAGTTCTTCCTCCCGTTTCCAAGCTGACCCCCGAGCAGACCAAATACTACTTCCTGAGCGGCTTCACCGCCAAGCTCGCCGGAACAGAGCGCGGTATCACCGAGCCTACCCCCACCTTCTCCGCATGCTTCGGAGCAGCATTCCTCTCACTGCATCCCACCAAGTACGGTGAGGAGCTCGTGAAGAGAATGGAGAAAGTAGGCGCCACCGCTTACCTTGTGAACACCGGCTGGAACGGTACCGGCAAGCGTATCTCCATCAAGGATACCCGCGCCATCATTGACCGCATCCTCGACGGCAGCATGGACAAGGCTGAGACCACAACCATCCCTTACTTCAACCTTGCCATCCCTACCAAGCTCGATCAGGTGGACACTCACATCCTCGATCCCCGCAACACCTACGCTACTCCTGAGGAGTGGGAGGTTAAGGCCAAGGATCTCGCCGGACGCTTCATCAAGAACTTCGAGAAGTTCACCGGCAATGAGGCAGGAAAGGCTCTCGTAGCCGCCGGTCCCAAACTCTAATTCGATGCGTCATAACGGGCAAACTGCGGTGTTGTCTTGCATTTACCCATTCTGACACATCTCAGAAATGACACAAAAGAGGGATGACTTCAATAGGTCACCCCTCTTTCTTATTATTTATTTGACAATTTATGAAAATGAGACGCGCAATGCATATCGTACTTTATGTTCTGGCTGCGGTGGCGGCCGCTTTCCTGATATTCCTGCTGACAGCTGTCATCACCGATTACCGTCCTGATGACAAGGAGGCTCTGCAGGACCGTTCCGGCATTTCATCCGGCACCGGCACCTCTGAAGCACTCCCCGACTCTCTCTCGATTCTGTGCTGGAACATAGGCTACGGCGGGCTGGGAGACGATATGGACTTCTTCTACGACGGCGGCACGCAGGTGCGTACCGGTCAGGAGCGGACCATAACCAACCTCGACGGTATCATTTCGGAAATCAGACGTCAGAACGCAGATATAGTGCTGCTGCAGGAAGTGGACGAATGCTCAAGGCGCACATACCGCATCAACGAGGTGGAGATGCTGCGCAAGGCCTTCCCTGACTACCATATCTACATGGCCTACAATTACAAGTCGTTTTTCGTCCCGATTCCTCTCAAGGCTCCCATGGGGCGCGTCGCCAGCGGTGTGGTGCTTATGAGCCGGGTGGAACCGCAGGAAGTATACAGGCATCAGTATCCCTCCCGTTTTCCATGGCCGGTAAGCATGTTCAATCTCAAGCGCTGTCTTCTGACTGCGGCTTTCAGGCTCTCCGACGGCCGCAGTATCGTCATAGGCAATACGCACAACACCGCATACGATACAGGCGGCATGCGTACAGTGGAGACCGATTTTCTGGGGAAAATGGCAGCCGGGCTGCATGACAGGGGGATACCGTTTGTCATAGGAGGAGACTGGAACCAGTATCCGGCATCTTACAATCCGTCAGATGAGGAACATTCCAATCCGCACTTCTCGACTGTCAGGCTGGAAGAGGAAAGGCTGACACCATACGGCAGTATCGTCTACGACAAGGCTGTCAAGACCCTGCGTCATCTTGACAAGCCGTACGGTCCCGAATCTGTTCTGACCGTAACCGATTATTTCTACGTATCACCCGGCATCCGGGTGGATACCGTACAGGCTTTCGACATGAGTTTCAAGTACTCGGACCATCAGCCGGTACTGATCAAAGTGTCAGAAATCCACTGAGAACACATCGGAACGCGGCAGACAGACCAGCTGAATATCCTCTGGAATAGAAAGTCCGAGCCCAGCAAGGGCCTGCTGAGCCGAGGCATATGCTGTAGCCGGTGTGTTGTTGTCCTTGCTGAGATGGCACAGAAAGACCCCTTTCAGACCGGGATGCCAGATGCGTCTGAGCGCAGATGCACAGTCATCGTTGCTCAGATGACCGCAGTCACTGATTATCCTGTATTTCAAGTCAGGGGGATAAGGCCCGCGCATCAGCATGTCCACATCATAATTGGACTCGATGACCACGTAATCCGCCTGACGGCAATACTCCAGCGCATAATCCGGGACTCTGCCAAGGTCGGTCATGAACACAAACCTGGTGCCGAAGAAGTCTATGAAGTAGCCCAGCGTCTGAGTGGCGTCGTGCGGCACTTCGAATGCCACGCAGCCTACTCCCCTCATCTGCTCGGGCACTCCCGGACGCACCACCCTGCGTGAGCCGCCCAGATCAGGGCCCACCGCCGGATGACGCATGAGTGCATCATGCAGCCTGGCCGTAGCGTACACAGGCACCGACAGCCTCTGAGCCAACGACAAAAGTCCACGGATATGGTCTACATGATCGTGCGTCACGAATATCATTTCGACCGAGGAGATGTCAACACCTGCTCCCGTAAGCCTCTGTTTGATAGTACGGAAGCCCACGCCGGCATCCACCACCAGCGCAGTCCGCTCATTTCCGATATAATAACAGTTACCGTTGCTCCCGCTCGATATACTCAGAAATCTTGCCATATAAATTGTCCCTGGTATTGAAAAGCACCACGTTGAATCCCAGTGCTTTTGCGGCCTCGATATTGGCCGGTGAATCATCTATGTACAGTGTTTCCTCCGGCAGTATGCCCGAATCCCTTATAACCTCCCGGAATATCTCCGGATCCGGTTTTGCCAGTCTCATCTTGTAGGACAGATACTGCCTTTCGAACAGTTCTTTGGCATCGTAGCCCCTCCTGCGGAAAAGCTTGCGGCAATACGCCATGCCTATGGGATTGGTATTGCTGAGAAGCAGCATTCTGTATTTGTCCCGGAACATCAGAAGCGCATCTATCCTGTCCTGGGGTATCTCGCACAGGAAACAGTTAAGCGAATAGTCTATCTCCTCATCAGTAACCTCCTTGGGATGACCGTCCTTGGTCTGGGCCGAGTGCGAGCGGATAATCTGACGGAACTTCGGAGCCGATATCCTGCCAGTCTCGAACTGGTCGAAATAGCCGATCTGCCGGTAGGCGCGGAGCAGT
This sequence comes from Candidatus Coprenecus stercoravium, assembly GCA_019116865.1. Classification (GTDB taxonomy): domain Bacteria; phylum Bacteroidota; class Bacteroidia; order Bacteroidales; family UBA932; genus Coprenecus; species Coprenecus stercoravium. The sequence goes on from DXAW01000025.1 coordinate 21,955, forward strand.
TCTCCAAAATCCTTGTACCCCACCACATCATTGAATGCCCGTATGCAGGCCACACGGTTAAGGGGGACTATGACGCCTCCGAGATCAAATAAAAGGTTCTTTATCATACTGCTGTATCAAGTTTCAGGTTAGAAAAATCATATGGAGGACGGAAGATTCCTCTCTCCGTCACTATGCCGGATATAAGTTCCGAAGGAGTGATGTCAAAGGCCGGATTGTACACCTTGACACCTTCCGGAGCAATCCTGCGATGGAAATACAGCTCCGTCACCTCCTCGGCCGGCCGCTGTTCCACAGGAATATCAGCACCGGAGACCGCATCAGGATCGATAGAGGAAGTAGGGCCGAGAATATAAAAAGGCAAGCCGTAGTAACGGGCAAGGACAGCAAGAGCGGAAGTGCCTATCTTGTTGGCTGTATCTCCGTTGGCCGCCACCCGGTCGCAGCCGGTAAGCACCAGGTCTATCTTTCCGGAAGCCATGAGCGAGGCGGCCATATTGTCACACTGGAGGGTGACATCCACCCCCGCTTTCATCAGCTCGAATGCCGTAATCCTGGCCCCCTGCATCAGCGGCCTGGTCTCGTCCGCATATACCCTCGGCGCCAATCCACGGCTATGGGCCAGATACACAGGAGCCAGTGCCGTACCGTATCGAGACACCGCATAATGACCTGCGTTGCAGTGGGTGAGAATTCCCATGCCGGGCCGGTCTATCAGCGCAGCACCGTTCTCCGCTATCGCTGCGCACATAGCCGCATCGTCTGACTTGACAGCATCAGCCTCCGAGCGCAGAGCGTCCAGAAGCTCATCCATTGTCCGTCCGGACGAGGCCTCGAAGCGCCTTTCCATACGGGACAGAGCTGCGGACAGATTGACCGCTGTGGGACGGGCCGAACACAGAAAACGGCTTATACGGTAGAATTCACTCCTGCACTGCGACTGGTCGAACCCCGGTACTGACACCGCTCTGCGGAATGCCACATACAGTCCGTAAGCGGCAGCTATGCCGATGGCCGGAGCACCGCGTACTCTGAGTCTGGCTATAGCCTCATAGACCTGGGCCTCGTCCCGGAGCACAAGAAACTTCTCCTCCCAGGGCAGAAGCGTCTGATCCAGAACCGTAACTCCGCTTCCGTCAGCATCCAGAGACACACAATCGTATTTGAACAGACCGTCTATGCTCACTGTTACTAAAGCTTTTCTATAAGTGCTGTGAATATCGCCGTCATCCGGTCGGCAGCGGCATCGGCGGCGCGTACCACATCATCACCGTTGTTCTCGAAATCCTCCGCATAATCGTCATGGGCCTCGTTGGTAATCACCGACATACCGAATACCGGAACGGAGCTGTGCCTTGCGGTTATCACTTCAGGTATCGTGGACATGCCTATGGCGTCGGCCCCTATCATGCGGAAATACTTGTACTCCGACGGAGTCTCGTAACTGGGTCCGGTACCGGCCAGATACACTCCCTTCTTCAATGTGATTCCTTTCTCCCGTCCTATCTCCTCCGCAAGCGTTATCAGCCTGGGATCATAGGGACGGGTCATATCCGGGAAACGGGGGCCGAACTCATCGAGATTGGGACCGATGAGAGGATTGGGCAGCTTATTGATATGATCCTTGATAATCATCAGGTCTCCTACCCTGAAATCGAAATTGACTCCGCCGGCGGCGTTGGACACGAAAAGAGCCTTGATGCCTAGACGCACCATCACTCTTACCGGAAGAGTCACCTTGTCCATCGGATAACCCTCATAGTAGTGAAAGCGTCCCTGCATGGCTATCACGAACTTTCCACCCAAAGTACCGGCTATGAAATTGCCCTTATGGCCTATAGCCGTGGATTTCACAAAATTAGGAACATCCGTATAGGGTATCACCGTCCTGTCCTCTATCCTGTCGGCCAGTTTGCCCAGTCCGCTGCCCAGGATGATTCCCACCTGAGGCTTACGTCCTCCGAGACGTGCGTCCACATAATCAGACGCCTCTATTATAGCTGTCATTCTACTATCCATATCTATTATTTTATCGAATTAATCTTTCTCATGAATCTTTCCGATGCCTCCCTGGCTCCGGCCAGAGTCTCCTCCTCTCCAGCCACCTTCCGTCCATGCATCAGCACACAGCCGTCGCACACCAGGGTATCGATGCAGGACGAATTGGCCGAATAGATGAAATCGGAGCCGAAATCATAATCGGGGATGAATGCCTCGGAACTTGTATCCACCAGTATCAGATCCGCCGGCCTGCCCTCCTCGATTACCCCGCCACCGAGCCGCAAGGCCCTGTATCCGTTGAGTGTTCCGGCCGCCAGCAGCTCATCCACCGGGAAAGCCGTAGGGTCCTCCCTCCATCCTTTCTGGAGCAGGGCCGCTGTCTTCATGGCCTCCCTCAAGTCCAGATTGTCCGACGAGCCGCATCCGTCAGTACCCATGGAGACATTGGCACCTGCATCACGCAGCTCATTGTATCTGAACATATAGCCGGAAGCCAGCTTGAGATTGGAGTTGACATTGTGTACCACTGTCGTGCCCGATGAGCCGAGCAAGCTCACATCCTGGTCACTGAGCCACAGAGCATGTGCGGCTATCACATCCCTGCCCAGCAGCCCCATGTCATAAAGTCTGCGCACGGGCGAGACCCCGTAACGCTCCATGTGTGCGTCATTTTCCGAGCGGGTTTCCGAAAGATGGGTGTGTATCAGCAAGGAATGCTGCCGGGCAAAGTCAGAGGCCCAGAGCATATTGTCTTCCGACACCGTATAATGCGCATGCACCGACACCCCGAACCTGAGCCGTGACGGCCAGCCTAGGGATTTCTCATAGAGCCTCATGCACTCCTCCCGCTGCCTCTCCTGCTTACCGGCGTCTCCTCCATCCAGCAGGCAGTACGTCAGCAAAGCTCTCAAGCCGCTTTCTCCAACCGCCTCAGCCGCCCTCTCCGGCATCCAGTACATATCGGCAAACGCCGCCGTACCGTTCCGAATCATTTCCAGACATGCAAGCCTGGTACCCCAGTATATCAGGTCTTCGTCAAGCAGAGCCTCCGCCTTCCACACAGCATCCAGCCACTGCTTCAGGGGCATATCCTTGCATATGCCGCGGAACAGGGTCATTGCTGAGTGAGTGTGCATGTTTACAAAGGCAGGAAGCACGGTCATGCCCCCGCCGTCGAGAATGGTGTCAGCATCCGCGGGATTTCCGGTCTCCGTCCTCATTATCACACCGTCCTTTATATATAGGTCACACGGTTTCCCGTTCCTGCGTACATTCTTTATTAATAATGTCCCCATAGGCTGCTGCTCTATTCGTTTTACAAAAATAATAAGAACTGATATAAAACGATAAATTTTGGTATAAAATTAGTATATTTGCGGAATTAACGAAGAATCGCACACATAATGATAACAAAAGAGTTAATCGCCCCTAAGAGCATTGTGGTCGTCGGTGGTTCGGACGACATCCACAAGCCTGGCGGAGCCACACTTAAGAACCTTTTAGACACTCACTACTCCGGCGAGCTGTATGTCGTCAACCCCAAATGCGACACGGCTCAGGGAGTCAAGTCCTACAGAGACATAGAGCAGCTGCCCTCAGTGGACTGCGCCATCCTGGCCATCCCTGCCAAGATGTGTCTGGCCACCGTGGAGACACTTTGCAACAAGAAGACCTGCAAGGCCATCATCATATTGTCCGCAGGTTTCAAGGAGGACAGCGAGGAGGGAGCCGAGTGGGAAAGAAAGATTGTGGAGGTCTGCAACTCCACCAACACAGCCCTCATCGGTCCCAACTGCGTGGGCGTAATGACTCAGAACTATATCGGAGTATTCATCCAGCCCATTCCCAAAATCAACCCGATGGGCGCTACGCTCATCTCCGGTTCGGGTGCCACCATCGTATTCATACTCGAGGCCGCCATGCAGCTCGGCCTGCATTTCAGTCAGGTGTTCTCTGTCGGCAACTGCGCCCAGATAGGTGTGGAGGACGTCCTCGAATATATGGACGAGACCTATGTACACGGCAAGAGCTCTCCCGTCATCATGCTCTATATCGAAAGCATGAACAATCCGGCCAAACTGGCCAAACATGCCAGGTCACTGATTGCCAAAGGAGCCAAGATAGCCGCTATCAAAGCCGGCTACAGCGAGGCGGGCAGCCGCGCCGCATCGTCCCACACAGGAGCACTGGCATCTCCTGACAAGGCTGTCAACGCCCTGTTCCGCAAGACAGGCATCGTAAGGTGCTACAGCCGCAACGAGCTGGTAACCGTAGCTGCGGCCATGATGTATCCCGAGCCTGCCGGACGCAAGGTGGCCATCGTCACACATGCAGGAGGTCCCGCCGTGATGCAGACCGATGTCCTGTCTTCAAACGGCATCGAGATACCACGTCTGTCAGGCCCCAAGGCCAAGGAACTGCTCTCCAAGCTGTATATCGGATCTTCCACCGCCAACCCTATTGACTTTCTGGCTACCGGTACGGCCGAGCAGCTTGGCTACATACTCGACGCCTGCGAGAATGATTTCGACGTGGACGCCATCACCATCATCTTCGGCAACCCCGGACTGACCACCGTATATGACGTATATGACCTCATCAGCGAGAAGATCAAGACTTGCCGCAAGCCCATATACCCAGTGCTTCCCTCAGTGGTCAACGCTCATGACGAGATAGAAGCCTTCCACAACAAGGGCGGCATAAGTTTCCCCGACGAAGTGGCTCTCGGCTCGGCTATCGTCAAGATAATGAACAGGCCCAAGCCCATAGACGACACATCACTTCCCCCTGTGGACAAGAAGATTATCCGTAACGTCATAGACTCCAATCCCAATGGATATCTTGCACCCGATCAGGTACAGATCCTGCTTGACGCAGCCGGCATCAACCGCTCCAGGGAATATGTGGTCAACAGCGAGGAGGCAGCCCTGGAGGCAGCCAAGGAGATTAAATATCCTGTGGTAATGAAAGTAGTAGGCCCGGTACACAAGTCCGACGTAGGCGGAGTGTCCCTGAACATAACCGACGACAACACGCTCTCATCCGAGTTCCACAGGATGATGCGGATCAAGGACGCCACGGGAGTACTGCTTCAGCCCATGCTCAGCGGTACGGAGGTATTTGTCGGAGCCAAACGGGAGGAGAAATTCGGGCACCTGATACTCTGCGGTCTCGGCGGTATCTACGTAGAAGCCCTGCACGACATCAGCAGCTCGCTGTCTCCCGTATCCAAGGTGGAGGCCGATGAGATGATCCACAGCCTCAGAGCCATCAAGCTGCTTGAGGGTACCCGCGGCAAAGAAGGCGTCAATCTGGTACTCTTCAACGAAGTAATCAGAAGAGTATCCGCATTGTGTGCGGCAGCTCCCGAAATCTACGAGATGGACATCAACCCCCTGCTTGGCAACGCCAAATCCATAACAGCCGTGGATGCCCGTATAAGAATTGAGAAATCAGAATCTTCAAAATAATGAACCCGCTCATACGACTCAGAAACTGGTACTCGGCACAGACTCCCGCCGCCAAGGGCATGATCTGGATAGGACTGCTCCTGATCATCGGCATCATCCTGCGCTGGGACTACATCAGCGAACGGGTCGTATCGTCATTCGGAATTTTAAACTTCAACAATCAATAACAAACACTAATTTTATGGCAACACAAGGAGCTATTGTAGTAGACAAAGAAAGGTGCAAGGGTTGCGGCGTATGCGTCGTAAACTGCCCCACCGAAGCCATTGCCTTGTCCCATGAGGTCAACGGCAAGGGTTACAACTTCCTTTCTCTGGTCAATCCCGAGAAATGCATCGGC
>DXAW01000026.1 GCA_019116865.1 Candidatus Coprenecus stercoravium
CGTCGGGATGAGACGACTCGAACGTCCGACCCCCACGTCCCTAACGTGGTGCGCTAACCAACTGCGCCACATCCCGAATCGGACCGCAAAGATAGCAATATTTTCTTTTCACCAAATTTTTTAACAAAAAATATTGCTCTTTACGGCAGAAAGACTACTCGGTCTCGATGGTCATCTCCTCAATCAGATGACCTGCTCCGCCGATCTTGTCGATGACAAAGAGGACATAGCGGATATCTAGACTGATATTGCGGCAGAAATCCGGATCAAACTCGATGTCGCTCATGGTTCCTTCCCATACACGGTCGAAGTTGACACCTATCAGACGGCCCTTACCGTCGATGACGGGGCTGCCTGAGTTGCCGCCTGAAGTGTGGTTGGTGGCGATAAAGCATACCGGCACTGAGCCGCCTTCTCCCCAGCGGCCATAGTCGCCTGTAGCCACTACATCACGGAACTTCTGCGGAATGTTATAGTCGAATATATCCGGATTGTCCTTCTCCATGATACCGTCAATAGTGGAGAAAGGCTCATAATACACACCGTCAGCCGGAGTATAGCCCTTGATATGTCCATATGCGACACGCAGTGTCAGATTTGCGTCAGGATAGAATGCCTTTTCAGGCTCGAACTCCATCTGGCCGCGCATATAGTCATGATACAAAAGGCCTAATTCGGAAGTCAGCCTTATGGCTTCGGGATATATCTGAGTATTCACCCAGGCCTTGAGCTCACGGCCCATCTCAGCCGCCGGATCATCATAAAGAGCGGCAATGCCTTCGGAACCCAGCGCACTTATAAACTCCTTGTCCGTGAATGCGGAGTGGGCGAAAAGTCCGTCCGCCCATGCCTCCACGCTTCCGTATACGGCAAGGGTGCTGTCAAAATACTCCGGCCGGAAGCCCTCGGGCAGATTCTCGTCAAAAGCTTTCATCACAGCGATGAAGCACTCCTTGTCTATGGGCAGATAATAGTCCTTGTAAAATACTTCCGCCGCAGCTGTCAAGGCAGAATCCGAACCCTGCTCCGCAAGGGCAAGCATATTCATTGCAAACTTCACAATCTCGACTGTATTAGGTGCCTCGTAGTAATAATCCAGGGCAAACATATACGGTTCGAGAAGATCGTACAGTGAATCCAGTGCCGGCACCACTCCCTCATACTCCGTTCCAGCGGCCCACTCGTTGAAACGGGCCTCATAGGCCTGCTTCCTGGCCACAGTTCCCAGACGGTTGATGCCGCGCATCTCGCCCTGCCACTTCTTCCAGGCATTGGCGACATTGGCATTCTTGGCCGAATACTGTATCCTTACGGCCTGGTCGGCATCCATATAACGCCTCTGGATATCAAGGCGCATGGTACGCAGAGCTATCTTGTGGGGATTGGACAGCTCGGAAATATAACGGACAGCATCGGACATGATATACTCACTGGTCCTGCCGGGAAATCCGTAGACAAATGTAAAGTCTCCCTCCTCTATGCCTCCGGCCGCTATGTGGAAATAGCGCTTGGGAGTATACGGCACATTGTCCTCGGAATAGGGAGCCGGATTATTGTCCTTGTCGGCATAGATACGGAATATCGAGAAGTCTCCGGTATGACGGGGCCACATCCAGTTGTCGGTATCTCCGCCGAACTTGCCTATGGACGAAGGGGGAGCGCCCACAAGACGCACATCGGAATACACCCTGTAGACAAACATATAATATTTGTTGCCGTAATACATAGACTCGACCGAAGCCCTCAGACCGTTGCCGGGAGCTATGGCTTCGGCAATAAGAGCTGCCTTGTTGGCTCTGACTATGGAATCTCTCTGCTGACGGGTCATGGACTCATCGTACCCCTCAAGTACCTTCTCCGTCACATCCTCCATCCGGTCAAGGAAACTTACAGTAAGTCCGGGATTGGGCAGTTCCTCCGAACGGTTCATGGCCCAGAAACCGTCACGCAGATAATCGTGCTCGACAGAACTGTGTTTCTGTATCTGATCGTAACCGCAATGATGATTGGTCAGAAGAAGTCCCTCGGAAGATATCAGCTCTCCGGTGCAGCCGCGTCCGAAAAGCACGACCGCATCCTTCAGGGAGGCCTGGTTGATACTGTAGATATCCTCGGCCGTAAGTTCAAATCCCTTGGCCTGCATATCCCCTATTCTCTGAGATATAAGGGACGGAAGCCACATTCCCTCATCAGCGACGGCAATGCCGCAGATGAGGGAAAGTGCAAAAATAGAAATGTATCTCTTCATATCTGTCTGTTACTGGAAGTCGGCTATGTCCTCCTCGGTGAAATTGGCAATATAGTCGTACCTTTCCTGATTCCAGGCCTTGGCCTTACCCACAAACACACGGGCTGACTTGGCGAAATCTCCGCACCTGCCTGCGTCAAGCACAAGCAGCCACCCCATGATAATGTGTCCTGCCATCTCCACCAGACGGCGGGCATGGAAATCCACATAGTCATTGTCATGACCCTGCACAAGAGCACATGCCTTCTCATACTGCTGAGCCATCTCGACCAGAGATTTTCTGAGCGTAGAGAACTCAGGAGCTACCTCCTCCGCCTCATATTCGCGTATCTTGGCCAGATAAGCACCGGTGGTCACGTAGCGGATGGCGGCCACCGTCTGCAACTGAGATGTACCCTCGTAGATAGTGGTGATCCTGGCGTCACGGTAGATACGCTCCACAGGATACTCCTTCATGTAACCGGAACCGCCGTGAATCTGAATCGCATCGTAGGCGTTCTGGTTACAGTACTCGCTGGACATCATCTTGAGCACGGGAGTGAACATATCGGCATAACGCTGATATTTCTTCATTTCCTGACGCTCCTCGGGAGTCAGCTTGCGGGTCTCGGCGATGAAGCCGTATGACTTGTAGATATCCACAAAGCGGGTAGTCTCATACAAAATGGCGCGGGATGCCTGGAGTTTGGCCTTCATCACGGCCAGCATCTCGTACACTGCCGGGAACTCTATGATAGCCTTTCCGAACTGACGGCGCTCGCAGGCGTATTTGTAAGCCTCACGGTAAGCGGCCTCGGATATACCGGTAGACTGTGCTCCGACACCGAGACGGGCACCGTTCATCAGCGACATCACATATTTGATAAGACCCATGCGGCGTTCGCCGATGAGTTTGGCGGGAGCATTCTTGAACACCAGCTCGCAGGTAGGAGAGCCTTTGATACCCAGCTTGTTCTCTATCCTGCGAACAGTCACGCCGCCCCATTTCTGGTCATGCACGAAGTAGGAAAGACCACGACCGTCGCGGGTACCTTCCTCAGAACGGGCCAGAACAAGCTTAATCTGGGCGTCACCGTTGGTGATGAACCTCTTCACACCATTGAGCATCCACATGCCTTTCTCCTCACACCACTCGGCCTTGAGCATGGCTGCCTGAAGGTCCGATCCGGCGTCAGGCTCAGTCAGGTCCATGGAGCATGTATCGCCCTGAGGTATGCGGGGCAGGAACTCGGCCTTGATCTCCTCTGAAGCGAACTCATGGATAGTCTCGGCACAGTCCTGAAGGCCCCAGATATTGGCAAAACCGGCATCGGCACGGGATACCAGTTCCTCAGCCATCACGTAAGGTACGAGGGAGAAGTTGAGACCGCCGTACTGACGGGGAAGCGACATACCGTACATCCCTGCCTGTGTCAGCACTCTCTGGTTTTCAGCGGTACCTGCGGCATATGTCACCCTGCCGTTCTCGCATACGGGACCGTCATGGTCCACCTGCTCGGCGTTGGCGGCTATGGTGTCAGCACATATCTCACCCATCACCTCCATCACTTTGTCATATGAGTCGATGGCGTCCTCAACATTGCAAGGAGCATAGTCATATACGCCGCTGTCCTTGAAATCCTGTTCTTTCAGTTCCACAATCTTCTTCATCAAAGGATGAGAGAGCTGGAACTTCAAATCACTGTTATCTGTATAAAAATTTGCCATGACTTCTTATTTGCTGTTTTGTTTGTAGAACTTGATAAGTTTGGGAATCACCACGTTGAGGTCACCTACTATGGCATAGTCGGCTATCTTGTGGATAGGTGCCTCCGGGTCGCTGTTGATGGAAATAATCATCGAGGACTGGTCCATGCCGGCGGTATGCTGAATCTGGCCGGATATTCCGCAGGAAATAAAGAGCTTGGGACGTACCGTCACACCTGTCTGGCCTATCTGGCGGGCATGATCCGCAAAACCTGCGTCCACTGCGGCGCGGGATGCTCCGACCTCGCCTCCAAGAGTCTTGGCCAGCTCGAATATCAAGTCGAAATTCTCCTTGCTTCCTACTCCGAAACCGCCTGCCACGATTATCTGAGCACCTTTTATATCAATTTTTTTCTCCTCTATCTCACGGGCGACAATCTCCACAGTCAGGTCGCTGTCCTTGAGGATTGACTTGACATCTATCTCGGAGACGCTGCCTGCCACGGGGGCGGCCAGAGGGGCCTTCTTCATCACACCCTCACGCACAGTGGCCATCTGAGGCCTGTGCTCGGGATTGACGATAGTGGCGATAATGTTGCCTCCGAACGCAGGACGGATCTGATAAAGAAGATTGGTGTATTGCTTCTCCTTGTCCTGATGATCACCGATCTCCAGGGAGGTGCAGTCTGCGGTAAGACCGCTGTGCAGGGCGCTGGACACCCTCGGTGCCAGGTCACGGCCTACAGAAGTTGCTCCGAAAAGGGCTATCTGAGGCTTTTCCCTGCGGAAAAGGTCTATTGTTATGGCAGCATAGGGCAATGTACGGAAATACTCCAGCCTCGGGTCATCCGCAAGATGAACCACTGACGCTCCATAAGCATAAAGTTCTCCGGCGAGAGCCTTTACATTATGTCCGATCAACAGGGCCTCGACACTACATGAGAGTTTCGCAGCCAGATCACGGGCTTTGGTCATCAATTCGAGACTCACATCACAGAGACGTCCGCCGTCCGTCTCGCAGTAAACTATAATATTGTTCATGATTCTTTTCCTCCTTTATTAACCGATTGTATGACTTGAGATCAGTTCCTTCACCAGTCCCTCTATATCGGCGTCCGAGTCGGAAAGAGTTCTGGACTCCTTGGCCTGGAGGATGATGTTCTCAATCTTCTTCACTTTTGTAGGCGAGCCGGACATACCGTAGCTCTTCTCGTCTCCGCCTATCTCGGCGAAGCCCCACTCGGGAATCCGGAAATATCCGTCACACTTGCCGGAAGCAGCATACTCGGTCCCCGCAGCCTGATCCTCAGACACTGTACGGGCTCCCTTGTAGCGCATGATCTGCTTGGCGTTGCGGGGTCTGCACGGAGCAGCCGTACCTGTCACGGTAATAAGGACCGGCAGAGGTGAGGACACGACCTCGACGCCCCTCTCAAGTCTTCTTCTGACAGTCACCCTGCTGTTGTCGATGTACAGCACTTCCTCCGCATATGTAATCTGAGGCCAGTCCAGCTTTTCAGCCACCTGAGGTCCTACCTGGGCGGTATCTCCGTCTATGGCCTGACGGCCTGCGATAATCATATCGGGTGCTATCTTCCGGACAGCCTGAGCCAGCGCATATGATGTGGCCAGAGTATCAGCTCCGGCGAACTTTCTGTCGGTCAACAGGACTCCTCCGTCAGCACCCCTGAAAAGGCCCTCACGGATAATATCGGCAGCTCTGCCGGGTCCCATGGTAAGCAGATGAATTTCCACGTCCTTCAGACGGTCCTTAATCCTCAAAGCCTGTTCGAGGGCGTTCATGTCCTCCGGATTGAAAATAGCAGGTAATGCGGCGCGGTTGACGGTTCCGTCTTCTTTCATCGCATCTTTTCCTACATTTCTGGTGTCCGGCACCTGCTTGGCCAGGACAACGATTTTCAATTTGTCGTTCATTAGGTTTAATACATTAATCCGGGCAAATTTACAAATTATTTTTGTAGTTCCAAGGCTTCATGGATAGCTGCGGCGGCCCGGCGGCCGGCACCCATTGCTAGAATCACAGTAGCGGCTCCGGTCACTGCGTCACCTCCGGCGAATACTCCCGGACGGGTGGTGACACCGTTCTCATCGGCCACTATGCAGCCTTTTTTATTAATCTCAATGCCGTGTGTAGAGCGGGGCAGCATGGGATTGGGAGATGTTCCGAGAGCCATAATCACGGTATCCGCCTCTATGTCGAACTCCGAGCCCTCCACCGGCACAGGAGAACGGCGTCCCGACGCATCCGGCTCACCGAGCTCCATACGGATGCAGCGGATGCCGCGCACCCAACCCTTATCGTCTCCGAGTATTTCCACCGGATTGGTGAGCATCCTGAATACGATACCCTCCTCCTTGGCATGATGCACTTCCTCGCGCCTTGCAGGCAGTTCATTCTCCGTACGGCGATAAACGACTGTCACCCGGGAGCCGAGACGCAGGGCCGTACGGGCAGCGTCCATGGCGACATTGCCGCCTCCGACCACCACCACATGCTTCCCGGAGAACACAGGCGTGTCGTATTCCGGATCATAGCCGTGCATCAAATTGTTTCTGGTCAGGAACTCATTGGCGGAGGACACTCCGTTAAGATTCTCCCCTGGGATACCCATAAAACGGGGAAGTCCGGCTCCGGAGCCTATGAACACTGCCCTGAAACCCTCCTTGTCGAAAAGTTCGTCGACTGTCACAGTCCGGCCCACAACCACATCCGTCTCTATCCTCACTCCCAGCTTACGGAGATTGTCCACCTCGTGCTCCACCACCTTCTGCTTGGGCAGCCTGAACTCGGGAATACCGTACTGAAGCACTCCTCCAGCCTTATGCAGGGCCTCGAACACTGTCACGTCATAGCCCCATTTGGCCAGGTCCGGCGCACAGGCCAGGCCGGACGGTCCGCTGCCTATGACCGCCACTTTTATACCTTTGGACGGAGCCTTGTCAAGAAATACCTTGCCGTTCTCCCGGCTCCAGTCAGCGACAAAACGCTCCAGCTTACCTATAGCCACCGGCTCGCCTTTAAGACCGAGCACGCACGAGCCCTCGCACTGGGTCTCCTGGGGACATACCCTTCCGCAAATTGCCGGGAGCGAGCTGTCCTGTGCAATCACACCGGCCGCTCCGGCAAAATCATGCTCTACTATCCTTGCGATAAAGTCAGGTATCTTGACGGAGACCGGACACGCCGTCATACAGCGCGGATTCTTACAATGCAGACAACGGGAAGCCTCCAGAAGAGCCTCCTCCTCGTTGTATCCGTAGCACACTTCGTCGAAATTGTGCGCCCTGACTGCCGGATCCTGCTCCCTGACCGGCACTCTTGGTATCTTGTTCGCCATAAATGACTCCTTTTATTTAATGCAGCCCTATATTACATTTGTGATCCCTCTCCCTCTCAATGTCGCGGTACATACCCTGACGCCTCATGGCCTCGTCGAAATCCACGTCGTAGGCATTGAATTCCGGACCGTCCACGCAGGCGAACTTGGTCTTGCCGGCTATCGTCACACGGCAGGCTCCGCACATGCCTGTTCCGTCCACCATCAGGGTATTGAGGCTGACCACCAGAGGCAGACCGTACTCCTTGGCCTTCAAAGTCACGAACTTCATCATGACCATAGGTCCGATGGACACAGCCTGGTCATACTTGACGCCGGCACCGAGCAGACGGTCCATAACGGCCGTCACCACACCTTTCTCCCCTGCGGAGCCGTCATCGGTGCAGATATACAGATTATCGCACACGGCCCTCATCCTGTCCTCCATGATGATGAGATCCTTGCTGCGGGCGCCTATTATCACGTCCACAGATGCCCCGGCATTGTGAAGATATTTTACCTGAGGGTACACAGGCGCCGTGCCGAGACCGCCGGCCACGAAAAGCCATCTCGTTCCGGCCAGTTCCTCAGGGGACTTACGCATGAACTCCGAGGGCTGTCCCAAAGGCCCTACCACATCGGCGAAGGACTCTCCGGCCTCGTAGTGACATATTTTTTTGGTGGACGCCCCGACCTCCTGGGTAACGATGGTCACACTGCCCTCCTCAGCATCATAATCGCATATTGTCAAGGGAATACGCTCACTCTTCTCTCCCGCTCTGACTATCAGGAACTGGCCCGGCCGCGCCGCCCCGGCAAGGCGAGGAGCCAGCACATCCATCTGACAGATAGCGGGTGTCAGAAACTGTTTTCTCAATATCTTGTACATAGCTATGTATTTTCTTTTGCGAAAGTAATGCTTTTTTCACTATTTTTGTCAATAAACCACTAATATAATTCATATGAAATTTCTCAAAAGCCTACTGGCGGCTCTAATCGGGTCGCTTATCGCATTCGGACTGTTTTTCCTGCTGCTGTTCGGAATAGTCGGAGCACTGATGCCGGCCGAGGAGCAGGTCACCGTAGCTCCGTCCTCAATACTCAAAATAGACCTCGGTTCCACATTCGGAGAGCAGACCGTCTCCGATCCGATAGACCTGAGCGGCATCGTTCCCTACGCCGGACGGACAGCCAGCATAGGTATTCTGGACGCTGTCAGGGCCATTGATTATGCGGCATCCGACCCGGCCGTCAAATTCATATACCTGACAGGCTGCGGACAAGGCAGCGGACTGGCCTACATGGAGGAACTGCGCGGAGCCCTGGAGCGGTTCAGAAGTTCCGGCAAACCGGTAATAGCATACGGGGACAATTTCTCTTTCAGCGGATACTATCTGGCCTCCGTGGCCGACAAAATATATGCCGACGAGTTCGCATCCAACAACATCCTCGGCATATCCACCACCATCATCTTCCTGAAAGACATCCTCGAACGCTTCGGAGTGGAGATGCAGCTAATCCGCCACGGCAAATATAAATCAGCCGGAGAACAGTTCATCGCCAACGATATAAGCGAGGCCAACAGGGAACAGAACCAGGCCATGGTGGACGCCCTCTGGCAAGCTGCGGCAGGAAGCATCTGCCAGTCCCGCGGAATCAGCCTTCAGGATCTCGACCGCATGGTCAACAATCTGGAGCTTAACACCGCACAGGACATGATGGACGCCGGCCTGCTGGACGAGATAGTAACAGTCAACGGTATGGAGGAGAAACTGACCGTACTGTCAGGGGCTGACAAAATCAAGGACGTGAAAATGATTTCTCTGGACAAATACATCAAGGCCCGCATAAAAAGCAATTTCAAGGCCAAGGACAAGATAGCCGTCATTTACGCAGACGGACAGATCAGCCCCAACGGCGGCGAAGGCATCACTGAAGATGAGTTCCAGCCTATCATCAGGGACATCCGGGCCGACAGCACCATCAAGGCCGTCGTACTGAGAGTCAATTCTCCCGGAGGTTCGGTACAACCGGCAGAAATCATCCGCACAGAACTGGAGCTGCTCCGGAAAGAGAAACCGCTGATAGTATCCTACGGCACCATGGCGGCATCGGGAGGCTACTGGATCTCAGCAGGCGCCGATAAGATATACTCCAACAACACCACTCTTACAGGAAGTATCGGAGTCTTCAGCATGCTGCCGTCTCTTGAAAAGACATTCAAAGACATCGCCCATGTCAACCCCGTCACCGTCCGTTCCCACAAACATGCGGACATGGGTTCCATGACCCGCACTCTGGACGCAAGCGAGGTAAAGGCATTTCAGGACCAGGTGGAAATAATCTACGACCACTTCATCAACATAGTGGCGGAAGGCAGGGGACTGACACCGGAGAGAGTGGACGAAATAGCCCAGGGACGTGTATGGTGCGGCAATGAGGCCCTTGAAATAGACCTTGTCAACGAAATCGGAGGTATCCGGGACGCCATTGACTACGCTGCTCTGTCAGCCTCTCTGGAAGACTACAGGATAGTATCATACCCCAAGGTTCAGAACAATCTGGAGAAAATCATGGAGGGCATAGGCCAGACCGGAGCAGCAATGCAAAGCCTGACAGACCCCGAGGATCTGACCAGGAATCTGTTCGAATCCCTCAAGGCCGAAAAAGGCATCTACGCAAGAGTACCTTTTATATATTACTTCGAATAGAACGAGACGGCACAGACTACGGACGTAGACGCCGTTATCCTGAAACGGTCATCTATACGCAGGCCGGGCAGACAGACAATCTGCCCGGCTTCGTCTTCTATAACAGGCTGAAGCCGCTTCTGCACGCGGTCCAGTTTGAGGTCCGTGAAGAAATCACTGAGTTTTTTTGAGCCCTTTTTCATCCCGAACGGACGGAAACGGTCGGCCGGTCTCCAATTACGGCACACCAGAGGCATCCGCAGCCCGTCAGCCGTAAAATACAGCACCGAGCCGTCCGTCACCGGACTGAAAGTCTCGGGACGAGGGAAAAATTCCAACTTGACAACCGCATCCATGTAGTCATACACTCCCGGGCCGTCCATTACGGTCTCCGCTTCCTCATCCTGACGCAAGGGATAGACTCTCATACGCTCGTGCCCGAATACTGCCTCATGAGTTCCGGAGCGGAACACTCTGCCGCTCTGTCCGGACACAATACACCTCTCCATATCCGAAACCTGACCTCCGCTGAAACCGTATTTGCGAAGCATACGGTAAAGCCAGTATCCGCAGTGTCCCTCCCGCTGAAGAGCCGCCGTATCGACTGTCATGACACCGTCCCCGGAAACAGCACACGTCCTGCTGCAAACCGAAGCATATACTTCGTCAACTATCTCCGACGCCTCCCGGAAATACTCGGAATCCCTGCGGACTGTATTCAAAAACGACGGATTAATCTTCCTGAATTCAGGGAAAATGATATTTCTCACTTTATTACGGGCATAGTGGGACTCGAAGTTGGTGTGGTCATCCCGGTAAACTATGCCGGCCTGCTCCACAAATTCCCGTATCCTGGCTCTGGACACAGACATGAGCGGCCTGATGATATTTCCATTTCTGACAGGAATCCCAGACAGTCCGCGCAGGCCTGTCCCTCTGGCTATATTCAGGAAGATAGTCTCGATACTGTCATCCAGATTATGGGCAATGGACAGCAGATCGAAGCCCTCTTCCCTCATCAATTCCGCAAAAAAGCCATAGCGCAGCTCCCTGGCCGCCATCTGAGTCGATATGGAATGCCCCGCCGCATAGGCGTGAGTATCGAATGTCCTGGTATAGACTCTCACACCATTGCGGCGGCCCCAGTCCTGAACCAGAGCCATATCTCCGTCGCTTTCCTCTCCCCGGAGGGAGAAATTGACATGGGCTATGGCGAACTCAGGTCTGAGGCCGCTGCGCAAAAACAACCCGGCCATACACATGGAGTCGATGCCACCGCTCACTCCGAGCAGATAGCGGTGTCCCGTGACACTTCCGCCGGAAAGCGAGAGCAAAGCCGCGTCGAACTCCTTGTCTACAGTCATAAACTACTCCGGCTTAACGTACTGGCCGAATGTCCAGGTAAGACCGAGGCTGACTATCTCCTTGAACTGCAATCTGGGAGCCTCAACACCGGCCGCATCCTTTATCAAGATGTTCTCATCCCAGATAAGGTTGGTCCTGAGAGTAAGAGTGAGTATCTTGGTCAGCGCCAAAGATGCGTCCACATCCCAGTACACCTGGATATTCTGGGGATTCTCCAGATAATTGGAGAAGAGTGTCAGCGCTGAGGATACCTTGAATATCTTGTAGCTGTAGTTGATGTCCATCTTGAACTGGGCACCGAACTCGGCCCTTACCGCCTTGTCGTTACCGTAAGTCTTCCAAAGCTTAGGATCCGTCACCACCACCATGTTTCCGGTGGCAGGAGACAAGTTGAGGGAGAGGAAATTGAACGGCTTATAATTGATACCGACACCAAGCGAGAGATAACCGGGGGACATGAAGTTGGAAAGCGTATTGCGGTCCATCATGCCGGTAGACTCATTGGGAACGAACTCATAGGTCGGTGAGAACTGCGTCCTGAAATTGAGCAGAGCCGAGAAATACAGCTTGTCCACCAACTGCCATCCCCACTTGCTGTCCAGATAGATACGGTCATCACTCTTGTCGAACTGCTGGTTCAGAGGAGTATTTTTATCAAAGGACTGAATGAATCCATAGGACAGCTTCAGACGGTTCTCCCATATCATCTTGTCCTTGGCATAGTTGGCATTGGCATCAATCAATGCGTTGAGCGAGACATTGGCGGATCCTCCCTCGGCCCAGTTGGTAAGTGACACCTGCGAGAAACCCACCTGGGTGAGTATTCCGTTTGTCCAATATTTCGGCGGAGCCTTCTTCTCCGCTGTATCCACAGCCGCTTCGTCTATTGAGGACACCACATCAACACACACGTTCTGGGCTTCATCCAGAGAAGTGTTGTCGATGCTGATCTCCTTGATTTCCTTGTATGTGATATCGCCATCACCTTTCTTACGGTCAGCAGCCTGTGCCGCTGTGCAGTAAACTGTAAGCAGTACGAGCATTCCCGCACCAAAAATAATTCTATTCATGATTTTCAGAGTTTAAAACGTCATCGGAATTATACTTGAAGCCCAGGCGCTTGCCCGTCTTCATCTTGGAAGATTCTATCTTCACGTTAATCTGTCCCACAGTGGCCTCCTTGACCATATCATAAGGAGGTACCAGCAAGTCGAACGAGAGAGTGTAGAGTATGGCGGACTCCACGAAAGCCACGAGGTCATCCCTGGTCAGGGTACTCTTGCCGAACAAGGCCGTCATCTGGCGCTTCTGGCGCTTGCCTTCCACGAAGAACGCCTTGTCCTTGTTGACAAACATTCTGGCCACTAGATATCCCAGATCGTCCATCCTGTTGTATTTCAAAGAATCGTACAGGAAATTGTAGACATAAATCACTCCGCAGTAAGTATTGTACGGATTCTCCTTGGCGTATGGATTCTTCCACACCGGATGATCTCTGTCGAACTCAAACACATCGGTATGCAGGCTGAAAATCAGCACGTCGTCCGCAAATTTCAGTTCGGCCTCGAATTTGCCCCTGTCACGGTACTCCAGCCTTACTCTTCTGGCCCCGTTATTCTCCAACAGTTCGTTCAAGTCATTGCTCATCTCGCTCAACACGTCCTTGAGCACATTGAACACCTCCAGACACTGGTCGAAAATCTGCGACTTGATTACAGACTTGACGTTCAGAAGACCTATAATCTTCTCCCTGGGGCTGGCCTCATCATTGTTCATCGTCAAAGTATATGATTAATATGATCTGGCGAATATGACTCTTCTAGCCGACGGGCGGCCCGAATATATGCACTTGCCCGGCTCCTCGCAGACATAACTGTCGATGGGAATACACCTTATCGTAGCCTTCGTCTCCTCCTGGATTCTCATCTCCGTCTCTGTCGTTCCGTCCCAGTGGCACAGCAGGAATCCGCCGTCCTCAATACGCTCCTTGAACTCTTCCCACGTATCCACTTTTACTGTCTTGGAATCCCTGAAAGCCAGGGCCTTGTTGTAGATATTGGTCTGCATCTCGTCCAGAAGGGTCCTGATTCGGGAAACCAGGCCCTCACGGGGCATGGAGAATTTCTCCAGAGTATCCCTGCGGCATACCTCGACCTCGCCCCTCTCGACGTCACGGGGTCCTACCACAAGCCTCACAGGCACTCCCTTGAGCTCCCATTCAGCGAACTTGAAGCCCGAGCGGACATTGTCACGGTCATCTATCTTATAAGAAATACCGGCCTTCTCAAGCTCCGCTGCGATATCCTTCATGCAGGCAACCATGCGCGCCAGTTCCTCCTCTCCCTTGTAGACAGGCACAAGCACCACCTGTATAGGAGCGATAGCCGGAGGCAGCACCAGGCCGTTATTATCTCCATGAGCCATAATCAAAGCACCCATCAGACGGGTGGACACGCCCCATGACGTAGCCCATACATAATCCAGTTTTCCGTCCTTGTCAGCGAACTTGACATCGAATGCCTTGGCGAAATTCTGTCCCAGGAAATGGGAGGTACCTGCCTGCAAAGCCTTGCCGTCCTGCATCATCGCCTCTATGCAAAGAGTGTCCAGCGCTCCTGCGAAACGCTCGTGCTCGGACTTATGCCCGACCACCACCGGCAGAGCCATGTGAGTACGCGCGAAATCGGCATAGACATGCACCATTCTCTCGGCCTCCTCCATTGCCTCCTGAGCCGTGGCGTGGGCGGTGTGCCCCTCCTGCCACAGAAACTCCGCAGTCCTAAGGAAAAGACGGGTACGCATCTCCCAGCGCACCACATTAGCCCACTGATTGACCAGGATGGGCAGGTCTCTGTATGACTTGATCCAGTTCTTGTAACTGTTCCAGATTATCGTTTCGGAAGTAGGCCTGACTATCAGCTCCTCCTCCAGCTTGGCATCAGGGTCCACCACCACTCCCGGACCGTCGGGATTGGCTTTAAGACGATGGTGAGTCACCACTGCGCACTCTTTCGCGAAACCTTCGACATGCTCCGCCTCGCGGCTGAGGAACGACTTCGGTATAAACAACGGGAAATATGCGTTCTGATGGCCGGTGGCCTTGAACATTTTGTCAAGCTGTCCCTGTATATTCTCCCAGATAGCATAACCGTACGGCTTTATGACCATACATCCCCTCACTGCGGAATTTTCCGCCAGGTCCGCTTTCACTACCAGATTGTTGTACCACTGGGAATAATTCTCTTCCTTGCTTGTAACTTCTTTTGCCATTACTTATTGCTTATATGGAATGATTTTTGTTAATTTGTGTGCAAAAGTAGTAATTATTGACTAATTAAGGAGGCTGGATATGAAAAAAAGTTTGATTTTACTGTCTGTCTGCTCCGCAACGCTTCTTTACTCATGCGGAACATCCTCCTACTATGCCTACTCTACATTCAACGACGGCATATATTATAGGGAGTCCCGCCAGACAAAAGAGGCCGCCGAGGCCGACAGCAAGGATCTGGAAGCCCTGATAGCCAGAACGAGGGAAGAGGCGTCCGGATTCAAGGACACCATCATCCTGGCCGCATCGGGCATCATGGACGGGACGTCTTCCCTCAACATCAACTATATCAACAGCTATTACGACCTGTCCGGCTATAACAATCCCTACTGCTCTTACTGGGACTGGAAATACTGGGACGTCTTCGGCCCCTGGGGCAGATACTCCAGCTGGGCAGACTGGTACAACTGGTACTCTCCCTGGTTCCCGGGAATATATGACCCATGGTATCCCAGCTGGGGATGGACATGGAGCTTCGCCTGGAACAGCTGGGGATGGTACGGTCCCGCCGGTTACGGCCTGTGGTGGGGCGGATGGCCGGATCCGTGGTACGGCTACTGGGGCATACCTGCCCATCACCATAAGCCTGTGTATTTCGGCAGACGTGATACAGGAATACGTACCGGAACAGGTCTTACAGGAGGCAGGACTACTGCAACCGGCACAGCTGTACGCAGGAACAACGGAGTCACCAGAGTGGCATCCGCACCGGCGGTCTCGGTAGTAAGAGGCCGGAACGCCACGCTTACAACCGCCAGGACATCTTCTACCGGTACTGTGACAGCAAGCAGAGGAAGTGCCCCGGCCAGGACATTCAGGACAGTCGGAAGCAGCGGCATGGGTGAAAGATATGTGAGCAGGCAGACCGGAGGTGTCTCCAGCATCTACCGCAGACAGGAATCCGCATCCGAGTTCCGCAATCCGTTCACAGTACGCGCCAACAGCGGCAATTTCAGCGTCAGCAGGTCAGGAAACGGCTCGGCCAACAGGAGCGTATCCATATACAACACATCCGGCAGTAACTTATACAGAAGCACAGGCACCGGTACGGTGCAGAGATCATTCAACGCCGGCTCGACCAACAGGAGCACCGTCTCCAGAAGCGTAAGCTCCGGCAGCCGCTCATACAGCACAGGAGGAGGCTCCCGTAGCGGTGGCGGCGGTGTAAGAAGATAAATACCGACATCAGATGAAAACATACAGGAAACTTATCATAGCATCCGTCATGCTGGCCGGAGCATTTCAGGCTCACGCCCAGCTGACTCCGGACTACGCATACAATGCGCTGCTTTTCTCCAGCCATTACTATGACGGAACAGCCAGGAGCGTAGGCATGGGCAACGCCATGACTGCTCTGGGCGGAGATCTCGGCGCCCTGTCATACAATCCGGCCGCATCAGGCATATACCGTTATTCGGAAATAACCATCACTCCGTCGGTATACTCCACAAATGCAGGAACCACCCTCCTCGGCAATACAGACAAATCCGGCATCAGCCGTTTTTCACTTTCCAACGTAGGCTGGGTCAGCTCGTTCGACACAGGACTGAGCAGAGGACTTCGCAACTTCAACTTATCTATCACGGCTAACCAGACCAACAACCTAGCATTCAGGAGTTCAGGCAGAGGAACCCAGAACTCCTCAAGCTACCTGGGCTACCTCTCAGCATCCATGCCCGAAGGAATCAATCCGGAAAGCATGACCATGCCGGAAGGAAATTATGAGCGGCCGTTCTACAATGCCTCGGCCACATGGGATCAGATACTGGCTTGGAACACCGGCATGACAGACTCGCTTGTCGGTAACAACGGCTTCGTCGGAGCCTCCGAGAACATATCCTCGGAAGGACAGTTCTATGTTCCGGGCACTCTGGTGCAGAATTACCGCAAGGAAAGGACCGGATATGTGGAGGACATCGTGCTCAACGCCTCCGGCAACGTGGACAACATCTTCTTCTTCGGAGTCAATGTAACCCTTCAGAGCATCTGGGCCAACGAATATATCGCTTACTCGGAGACAGCCGGCAATCCATCGCTGTTCGAGACCGGATTCACTGACTTTACCCGCGAATACCGGATGACCACCTCCGGATTCGGAGTCAATGTCGGAGCGGGCATCATAGTACGTCCCGTCGCAGGTCTTACCATAGGTGCGTCCGTCACCACACCCACCTGGATGTACCTCAACGAGTCCTGGATGCAGAGTATGAACGGCTACACCGCCATGTACGGCAGTTCCTACGTAGAGTCTCCCGTGGGCGAGAACTCCTACCGGGTGACCTCGCCGTTCAGATGGAACGTGGGCATCGGCTACACTGTCGGCGGCTGGCTTGCCATCGACGTGGACTACGAGCGCACGGACTATTCCGGCATCAGAATCAAGGACAGATACAATGACACTGACCTGTACTCTTTTGAGAATGAATACATATCAAAGACATACAAGAGCGTAAACAATGTAAGGGCGGGAATAGAGGCATGGCCTCATCCTCAGGTGGCGCTCCGCGCAGGCTACAACTACTACGGCTCTCCAGAAGCCGGAATTGACAACCAATGGCACTACGCCTCGGCCGGAATAGGATTCAGGACGGCATCCGGCTTCTTCATCGACGCCGCCTGGCAGCAGCAGTGCAATAAGACCAGCCTGGATTTCCTGCTTTACGACAGTTACGACAACCTTGCGTCACCGCAGGTAAACGAGAGATTTTTCAGCTGGAAAATCCTGCTGACTCTGGGTTGGAGATTCTAGTAGCTACAGCAGAAACGTCAGCGCATTGGGGCCTTCATTGAAAAGAAGGTCCAGCACGGACAAACCGGGAATGAATCCGTATTTGTCCGAAAACACTTGATAATACGGTTTAAAGCGGTCTCTGAACATATCGGGGACCGTTTTTTTAGGATGAATGGCATCCCTCAGATCCATAACGCCGTGTCCGTATTCCTTCACATACTGTCCGGTCAACTCCACCGTACATTTCAGACCCAGAAGCCCGAGCAGTCTGATTGTCAACTTAGTATTAAGTTCCAGCAGAGATTCCGGGCGGGAATCCAGTATGGAGAATATATCGTCCTGATAATATTCGAAAAAAGCGGAGGTACGGTATGCCGAAATCAATGCCCTCTCATGCTGCTGCAACCACGGCTTCGAATAGTCTATCTTGGCGGAGCGGATACTTCTGCCTCCGGAAAGAGACACGGGCACCGTTAAAGACATGGAACCGTCACAGGCATATATCCTGCAACGGTTCCTGTATGACTGTTTCACATATGACTCCCCGTCTTCTATAAGCAGCTTCCCGGTGCCGGCTGCCGCCATGAAATACTCCACAGGGGGGAAATATGCGGTGGAAACCAGCGCGCACGCACTGTTAATCATCAGCTGAAAGGTCTGAATACTTGACGATTCCTCGTTTGGATGCCCGTATAAAGTTAAGGATATTGTCCCTTTCTATGCACGGAGGGACTTCCCTCTCCACCTCAAGACAAGCATCGCTGCGGTTAAGTCCGCTGTTATAGATGATACGGTATATCTCGCGTATACGGTCTATCTGCTCGTTGGTAAATCCCCTGCGGCGCAGACCTACATTGTTCAGTCCGCAGAAAGACAGAGGCTCACGCCCTGCGAGCGCATACGGAGGCACGTCCTTGGCTATCTTCGAGCCGCCCTGAATCATGGCGTGCATACCGATATGAGTGAACTGATGGGCCAGGGAACCTCCGCCTATGATAGCCCAGTCATCCACATCCGTCTCTCCTGCCAGCCCCACATAGCTGGTCTGGATTACGTGATTGCCCAGACGGCAGTCGTGGGCCACGTGTGCGTAGGACATTATCAGGCAGTTGTCACCTATCTTGGTAAGCATCTTGCCGCTTGCGGCGGTACCCCTGTTTATCGTCGCGCACTCACGGATTACCGTATTGTCGCCTATCTCCACCCAGGAGACCTCTCCGGCGAACTTCATATCCTGAGGTATCGCACCTATCACGGCACCGGGGAACACCTTACAGTTCTTACCTATTTTGACATAGTCGAAAATCGTCGCATGGGGACCGATAACGCACCCCTCTCCTATTTCCACATTCTCCGCAATATAGCAATAGGGACCTATCTCCACATTTGCGGCTATCCTGGCATTGGGATGTACTGATGAAAATTGCATAGCAGTTATTGTCGATTAATTATTGTAAGTCTTAAGTATCTGTTCTCTTAATATCCCGGCCACAATGGTATTGATCCTGTGCCCGCTCTTGTCGGCTATCACATGGCCTTTGATACGCCGGCCGGCCAGAGAAAAGTCTCCGAGCAGGTCGAGAAGCTTGTGGCGTCCGCACTCATCGGGAAAGTGGAGTCTTACATTGTCAAGATATCCTTCAGGCAGCCTGTCCACCCTGTCCACATTGAAAAGCGAGGCCATGCGGGCCAGGTCCTCCTCGGGGACCGGATGCTCCACTATCACGA
>DXAW01000027.1 GCA_019116865.1 Candidatus Coprenecus stercoravium
GAATACACAACCAATACGGGTGACGGTGCTGTCGTCGTCCTTACGTTCGTTGAAACTGTCAGATTTCTTGGAAAGGACAGTGCGAAAACACTTTCACCAATATGTCCGCCATGCGTTTCCGTGCATGACGCTACAAATATACATAATTTTTACGTAAGGTAAACAGCACCTTGCGGGGATTGTTCCGTGTGCGAATTTGCGAATATTATTGACAGCCTCCCCGGCCCTTTTCGGCCCTAATTCCGCAAGCGGCGTAATGATTTATCCCTACCACTTGCGGATTTCTCCCTACTTTTTACGAACTGTTGCCCGCGCATCCATAGCACTTCCCCCTGGGCTAGGCAAGTTGCGGGAAGTATGCGCATCTGATAATCGTGCAAATATCTGACATTTAATACATTTCGATTTTATATGGTGGATTTCGGAGTGTTTTGAGGTGGCGAAATCCATCCACCGGAAAGGTAATGCACTGATTGTCAGCCGGCTGATGAAAAGAAGGGTGCGCGCACTTTCCGTTCAGATCCATGCAGCACGTATGACACGCTCCTCAACGGCTCCGACTATCGCAAAAATTAAGTATTTTTACCGATATTTTCAAAACTCATTACCTAACGGACTAAAAACGACCAACCTTATGAATATAGAAAACAGAATCCTTACGGCATCCGGGACAGACAAGAAGCCTGACGTTTCTGGAGGAGAGGAAGCGCAGGAGGCAGGGCAGAAGAAGAAGACCGGCAAGAAAGCGGCGGGGGAAAGGCTGAAGGAGCGGGCCAGGAGAAGAAAGGCACTTATCCTCAAGCAGCTTGAGCAAAAAAGGCTAAGGCGGGTAAGAAGAAAAACCGTACCGGCATATACTCATTGCAAGAACTGCGGGACGGAACTGAAAGGAATGTACTGCCACCGCTGCGGACAGTATGCGCTGGATGTGGAGCAGCCTTTCTGGAAATATATCAAGCAGTATTTTGAGAACGCATACTCATTTGACAACAAGATATGGATTACGCTGTGGATGCTGTTCCGCCGGCCGGGGTTTCTCACCACGGAATTCAACTCCGGCAAGATAGTCTCGTATGTCCATCCGATGAAGCTCCTGATGTTTATCTCCCTGCTGTTCTTCCTGTTCTTTTTCATCAAGGTAGGAAAGGAACTTGACACTCTCAAGGTGGCAACGGACAACCTGAGCGAAACTACGTTTACGGACATTGCCTCATCCATAAAGGAAGAAGATGAAGGACTCTACACCTCATTGGCGCACCAGGACAAGACAGAGACTGTCGCCATAGTGGCCGACTCGTCATCATTGGCCATGTATCCCGAGCTGTTTGAGATAATAGAATGCTCTCCGACCAAGATCAGTGACAACGGCAAGAGGCAGGATACCCTGCTGGTCAAAACATCAGAGCTGATAACCGGACGGACAGAATACGTGCCGGAACAGACATGGAAAGGAGCGCCGCTGTATGCTCCGGGGCAGAATATGGAAGCCCGGGCACTGAACAACCAAAAGGACATAATTTTCAGCACTTTCTTAGGAGAGGCCGGCAAATGGACTCCTATCCTGGTACTGCTTCTGACTCCTTTCATGGCCCTGCTATGCAGGATATTTTATCACAGATGCCGGGTCGGCTACATGGGCAACTTCGTATTTGTACTGCACCTCAACAGCCTGGCATTCATCGCCCTTACCGTCTTCATCCTCCTATGTACATACCTGCCGGACCAAGGCCGGATATGGTCATGGCTGTTCTTGCTGTACATGATCTTCTACACTACGGTCGCCTCACACAGAGTCTACCCAGGAACAGGCTGGGTAAAAAGTGCGGTCAAGTCACTGTTGATGTGGTTCATCTTCCTGATAGTGATATCCATAGCAGTCCTGATTCTCACTATCATAATCGCTGCCAGAATCAACATCTGAGCAGACTTCAGACTCTTTTAACAGCCGTCGGGAACATCTCTCGAGTATTTTGTCTAACTTTGTAGATTGAAATAAGTAAACGGATATGGTACAGTTCAAGGACAGGACCCTGCTGATTACGGGCGGGGGCACAGGCATAGGCGAGGCTATCGCCTATCAGTTCGCACAGAGAGGGACGAATGTCATCCTGACCGGTCTCGGCGAGGAACAGCTTAAGAAGGTGGAGGAGCGCTGCCGCCAGTACGGTGTGAAGGCCTGGCACAAGGAGGTGAATCTCGAGGAGCCGGCATCCATCGACGCACTGGTCGAGTATGTTGGCAGCCTCGGTCTCAGGCCGGACTTCTTCGTGCTCAACGCCGGCATCTCCCAGCGGGCACTGACTCTGGACTGCGACATCTCGATGGACCGCAAGCTGATGGAGATAAACTATTTCGGCGGCGTATACCTGATCAAGAAATTCAAGGATCACCTGAAGGCCGCCAAGGAGATACACATCGCAGTGACCACCTCCATATCCGGCCTCTTCGGATTCCCGCTCCGCTCGGCCTACTGCGCCTCCAAGCATGCCCTCTTCGGATTCTACGAGTCCCTGGAGCTGGAATACCCCAACATCAAGGTGACCTTCCTCATCCCCGGCCGTATCCGCACGGAGATATCCAAAAGCGCACTGCTCGCCTCCGGGGAGAAATTCGCCAAGATGGACCCGGGTCAGGCCAACGGCATGGACGTGACCAAATGCGCCCAGGTCGCCCTCAAGGCCATCGCCAAGGAGAAGCACAAGAAGCTCGTCGGCGGCAAGGAGCTGCTGATGGCATATTTTTACAAGTACACTCCCTGGCTCTTCTACATCCTTGCAAGGAAGGTTTCGGCACATTAATCAAGCATAAAAGACAAATACGATATGGAAAAAATCATCTGTGGCATACAGCAGGTAGGCATCGGCGTAAGGAATGTAGCCGAGTCGTGGAAATGGTATAAGGACAATTTCGG
>DXAW01000028.1 GCA_019116865.1 Candidatus Coprenecus stercoravium
GAAAGAGAAGAAGCCCAGCGGCTCATAGCCGGCACCGGTAAGCGTATCCTGTATGATAAGGTTCGGAGGTGTACCGATAAGGGTCATCATTCCGCCCATGCTGCTGGCAAAAGCGAGAGGCATCAGAAGACGGCCGGAGCTGACTCCTGCATTGGCAGCCAGACTCACCACTATCGGCAACATAAGGGCCACCGTACCCGTATTGCTGACAAAGGCTCCTATAGCCGAGGTCACCAGCATCACCAGCAGGAAAAGTCTCAGCTCGCTTTTCCCCGCCAGCTTAAGTATCCTGGCGCTTATCATCTTGGCCAGCCCTGTCTGGAATATGGCCCCGCCCACAATAAACAGACCGGCCATCATAATCACCACCGAGTTGGAAAAGCCGGACAGAGCTTCGGCCGGTGTCAGGACATGAAATATCAGCAGTGCTATGAGAGCGCACAGAGCCACTATGTCCGAGCGGACTTTGCCCCATACGAAAAATAATACGGAAAGACCGAGAATAATAAGAGTAACCAGCATAGGATGGAGTGTTTCAGGTGTTATAGAACACAAATATAGCATTTTTATTTATAATTTTGCAGCATGAAAAATCTGAGAACAATAGCCATGATACCGGCCCGGTACGGTTCCTCCAGATTTCCGGGCAAGATGCTGGCGCCTCTGGGAGGCAAACCGGTAATAGTAAGGACATGCGAGGCCGCAGCCTCAATGGGTATATTCGATGCCGTATATGTGGTCACCGATGACGCGCGTATACGCAAAGCGGTGGAGGATGCAGGCATCCAGTGCATCATGAGCTGCAAAGAGCACGAGACAGGCAGCGACCGCATAGCCGAGGCCGTGGAGAATGTCGACTGCGACATAGTGGTCAACATTCAGGGCGACGAGCCTTTCACCCGCAGGGACACTATAGAAAAAGTACTGGCTCCGTTCTACGGCAAAGACGGAGACCGCATAGACCTGTGTACGCTTAAGGAGCGCATGACAGACTGGAGCGACATAGACAATCCCAACAATGTCAAGGTAATAACCGACATCGATGACTTCGCCGTATATTTTTCCAGAAACCCCATACCATATCCGAGGGACAGGCAATCCGGAGCGGAATACTTCCGTCACATAGGTATCTACGCCTTCAGGAAGGAAGCACTGATGATGTTCTCCAGATGGCCGATGCGCCAGAATGAGGCATCAGAGAAAATAGAATGCCTGCGCTTTATAGAGTACGGCCGGAAAATAAAAGTCGTCGAGACATCCGGAATGAAAGTGTCAATCGACACCCCGGAAGACCTGGAAAAGGCGGAGGAGATACTGAAAAGCCGTGGCTGATCGCTCAACCACGGCTTTTATCCGTTTGTCCGGCTTCAGGACTATTTCTTGGCGTCCATCAGCTTCTGAATAGCGTTGGCCAGTCTCTTCACGCCCTCGAGCATATCCTCGTCGCTCACGTATGAGAAGTTCAGACGGAGTGTGTTCTGACCCTTTCCGTCGCAGAAGAACACCTCTCCGATAACGAAGGCCACGTTCTCCTTGATGGCGATTTCGAAGAGTTCTCTTGCATCCAGTCCCTCCGGCATGGTTACGAGGAGGAACAGACCGCCGTCAGGCCTTGTCCAGGTAACACCCTTAGGCATGTACTCGGTGAGATACTTGTGCATGAGGTCTCTCTTATGCCTGTAAAGCTCGATGGTCTTCTGGAGATTGACATCGTAGTAACCTTTCTCCATATACCTTGCGGCGACCTCCTGGTTGAAAATAGGTGTGCAGAGGTCAGCTGACTGCTTGGCCACGATGAGACGGTCGATAATCTCCTTGGGAGCAAGAACCCAACCCAGACGGAAACCGGGCACGAATGTCTTGGAGAATGTTCCGAGGAGAACTACTCTCTCTGGAGCCATTGAATACATGGTGGGATAAGACTCACCCTCATAACGAAGCTCCTTGTAAGGGCTGTCCTCGATGATGATCAGATCATACTTGCGGGCTACGTCGATAATCTCCTGACGCCTCTTGAGATCCATGGTGACTCCTGTAGGGTTCTGGAAATCAGGGATAGCATAGATGAATTTGGGTTTCTGACCCACTGCGCAGAGAGCCGATATCACAGCCTCGGCCTCCTCATCATGCTTGATACCTACGGGACGGCCCTGATATGACCATATGGCCTGAAGGGCACCGAGATAAGAAGGCAATCCGCAGAGAACTGTATCTCCGGGGCTTACGAAAATACGGGAAATCAGGTCAAGAGCCTGCTGAGATGCCGTGGTGATAAGGATGTTCTCGATATCCACCTTAACACCTTCCTTCTCATATTTCTTGGCGATCTGCTTTCTCAGGGCCACACTTCCCTCTGTGGAGCCGTACTGCAGAACCTTTGCAGGCATCTCGTTCATGATCTCCATCATGATTTCCTTGAGGTTCTCCACAGGGAATGTCACTGCATTGGGGAAACCGCCTCCGAAAGATATAATCTCGGGCTTGTTGGCCACGTTCAGAAGGTCGCGGATAGCTGACCTTCTCATGCTTTTAGCATTGTCTGATAAAAATTTAGTAAGATCAAGTGCCATAATAATTCAGTATTTATATTTGCACAAAATTAGACAATTTGTAATTAAAAGCAAAGTTAAACTTAAAAAGTTATTAACTTTGAGGGTTCATCTTATTTTTAGAGCTTTCAACAGACTATGCCCACTCTGAGACTCACCAAGGAATTCCGGTTCGAGGGCGCCCACGCCCTGACAGGATACGACGGCAAATGCCGGCACATACACGGACATTCCTATATATTATATGTTACCGTAAAAGGTACGCCGTCCAACCCGGACGGCACTCCCAAGTCAGGAATGCTCATCGATTTCACCGACCTCAAGCGGATAGTCAACGACCATATCATAGATGTTTTCGACCACGCTCTGATACTCCGGGACTCGGCGCCTATGGCCGGGGAAATAGCCGGAGCCTACCAGAGAGTAATCACCGTGCCGTTCCAGCCCACATGCGAGAATCTCATACAGCACTTCGCCGGCATTATCCGCAAGTCACTTCCGGCCGGTGTCAGCCTGCACTCGCTGCGTCTGCATGAGACGGCCACATCCTATGTGGAATGGTTCGAATCCGATAACGAATAATAAGCGACATGAGCGGCAGACTTTTTATCATAGACGGCCACGCCCTGATGTTCAGGATGTACTACGCATTTATCCGCCGTCCAATGGTCAATTCCAAAGGAGTGGACACATCGGTCATCTTCGGCTTTTCGAGATACCTTCTGGACCTGATAGCCCGGGAAAAGCCGTCGCATCTGGCAGTGGCCTTCGACCCGCCGTGCAAGACATTCCGGCACGAGGCCTATCCGGAATACAAGGCCAACCGCAGCGCCGCTCCGGAAGTCATCAAGGACTCGCTTGAGCCTCTGACCGCCATAGTCAAGTCCATGGGAATCCCGGTACTAATGGTGCCCGGCTACGAAGCCGACGACATAATAGGCTCCATGGCAAGAGAATGGAGCGGCAAAGGATATGACGTGTACATGGTCTCCCCCGACAAGGACCTGGGACAGCTCGTCTCAGACCACGTATATCAGGTAAAACCGGGCAAGAACGGCTCGGACGATGAGATAATGGACCGTCAGGCCCTGTGCGGTAAATTCGGCATAAACAGTCCCACACAGATTATCGACATACTTACTATCTGGGGGGACGCATCAGACAATGTCCCCGGAGTACGCGGCATCGGTGAGGTAGGCGCAAAGAAACTGGTATCCAGATACGGATCAGTGGACGGGATAATGCAGCATATCGGAGAGCTGCCTCCGAAACAGGCAGAAGCCATGCGTGAAGCCTCCGATCATCTGGAGATGAGCCGTTTTCTGGTCACCATCAAGACCGATGTGGATACAGGATGCAGCGAGGAGGACCTGAGACTGGACATTTCCGACGCTACCGGAGCTGCGGCACTGTTCAACGAATACGAATGTACGTCACTGCTGCCCCTGCTTCCGTCCGCCGCAGCTGCCGGAAAAGAGACTGCTGCGACAACGGAACAGTCCCGTCATCATTTCGACATCACTTCCGACCACAGGAAATTCGCATCACTGGCAGAAGACACCGGCGTCGTGGGCATAGTCCTGCAAAAAACAGATGACGCCGCTCATCCGCACTGCTTCCTTGCCGCAGCAGACACGGTTCTGAGCACGGACGACCCGGTTTCCGTCAAAGACATACTCGAATCGGAGAAAACAGTAAAGACCGGATACGGGCTCAAGCAATACATACAGATTCTCCGTACCTCCGGTATCACTCTTGGCGGTCCTCTGGCCGACATAGAGCTGATGCACTACCTCATCAATCCCGAGACATCCCACCGGCCGGACATATTGGTGCAGTCATATCTGGGTCTGGACCTCAACGCCTGCCGCACTGCGGAGAACGGGACGGAGGATGACACAGACGCCCCGGAACCGGATCTGTTCTCGTCACCGGCCGCCCCCGAAACCGGCGATGAAAGCGCAATAGCCTACCGATGCTCCGCCGACGCATCACTTATGCCTCACCTGCGGTCGGCCATATTGAAGGATTACGCAAAAGACCCGTCCCTGTCCAGAATCTACGACACGATTGAGATGCCGCTGATACGGGTGCTGGCCGACATGGAGTACTGCGGAGTAAGGATAGACACGGCTATGCTGGCAGCATACGGCAAGGAACTGGGCAAGGAACTGAGCGCCATAGAGGACCGCATACGGGAAGCCACAGGCGAGCCCGGGCTGAACATATCCTCGCCCGTCCAGCTGGGAGCCGTGCTTTTCGACAAGCTCAAACTGGACCCGAAAGCCAAAAAGAACAAAAAAGGCAATTACTCCACGGACGAGGAGACCCTTACCGCACTGACCGACAGACATCCCGTAATCAAGGACATACTCCGGTTCAGAGCCATCAAGAAGCTGCTATCCACATATATCGAGCCATTCCCGTCTCTGATTGACCCACGGGACGGCAAAGTACACACGACGTTCAACCAGGCATTGACCGCCACAGGACGCCTTAGCTCCACCCACCCCAACCTGCAGAACATCCCCATTCGCACCGAGATGGGCCGGGAAATACGCAAGGCCTTCGTTCCTTCCGGACCTGACAATGTCATCATATCGGCAGACTATTCACAGATAGAGCTGCGCCTGATGGCCTCAATCAGCGGAGACAAGGACATGATAGAAGCATTCCGTCAGGGACGCGACATTCACACAGCCACAGCCGCCAAGGTATTCAAGGTAGATGAGAAAGACGTGACCCAGGAGCAGAGAAGACGCGCCAAGACCGCAAACTTCGGCATCATATACGGCATATCCGCTTTCGGGCTGTCTCAGCGGCTGGAAATTCCACGCAAGGAGGCCAAGGAGCTGATAGACGAATACTTCCACCACTACCCCGCCATCGCCGAATATATGGAGCGTACCAAGGAGGAAGCCAGAAGCAACGGCTATGTCTCTACCATATTCGGAAGAAGGAGGTACATCAAGGACATCAACTCAAGGAACGTCACCGTAAGGGGCTTCGCCGAGCGCAACGCCATCAATGCGCCCATACAGGGCAGCGCCGCCGACATCATAAAGATGGCCATGAACAATGTGGCGGCAGCACTCAAAAACGGAGGATACAGCACGAGGATGATACTTCAGGTACACGACGAGCTGGTCTTCGACGCACCCAAATCCGAAGCACAGGAGATAATGGCCCTGGTACGCAGAGAGATGGAGGACGTAGTCAGGCTTTCCGTGCCTTTGACAGTCGAGTGCGGATGCGGCTCGTCATGGCTGGAAGCACATTAAACCTAAGCTATTGCAATGAAAGACAACAAAGAACAGACAGCAACATCGGCCGCTGACGAGAATGAGCTGGCAATCAAGGCGATGACAGGAGACACCATCGCATTCTCCATTCTGGCGTCGAGATATACCGAGCCTCTGCGCAACTATATCCAAGGCATTTGCTCCAACGCCACAGACGCCGAGGACATCTGCCAGGAATGCCTGCGGAAGACCTACCTCAATATCAGCCAGTACAACCCTGAGTATCAGTTCAAGACATGGATCTTCTCAATAGCCAGGAACACCGCCATAGACCATCTCCGGCGCAAGAGCACATTTTCCACCATCAATATAGGCGAGACCGAGGAGCCGTCGGAGGCCGGGCACGAAGTGGAGGCTTCCCCGGAGGACAACATGATAGACGGACAATCCTACGACATGTTTGTAAACTCCGTATCCTCCCTGCCCGACAAATACAGGACCATTGCCGAGCTGCGCCTGCTTCACGGTTACGCTTATCAGGAGATCGCCGACGAGCTGTCCATACCCCTCAACACTGTCCGCACCAGAATACGCCGGGCCAAGGCTCTGCTTGAAAACATGATGAAAAAATGAACGAGGAACTTATATTCAAGTATTTCCCGGAAATGACTCCCCGGCAGAAAGAACAGACTGCGATGCTCGGTCCTCTCTACCGGGAATGGAATTCGAAAATCAACGTCATCTCACGCAAGGACATGGACAATCTGTATCTCCACCATGTGCTACACTCATTGTCCCTGGTGCGTTTTATCCGGGAAAAGGGACTCAGGCCGGAAAGGATTTTCGACGCCGGCTGCGGAGGAGGATTCCCCGGCATTCCCATGGCCATCGCCATGCCGGAGGTCAGGTTCACCCTCTGCGACTCCATAGCGAAAAAGATAAAAGTCGTGACGGAAGTGTCTTCTGCTCTGGGGCTGGACAATGTCACACCGCTGTGCAGCCGTTCCGAAGCCGTGCAGGGACAGAAGTTCGACCTGGTGGTATCACGCGCCGTCACGGATCTGGGAAGTTTCATTCCACTGGTCCGTCATCTCTATACAGAAGGCATATTGTATCTCAAAGGAGGAGACCTGGAGGCCGAAATCAGGGACGGGCTGAGAAAATCGAAAATCGACCCGGCCCTGGTCAGCGTTCACGGCATATCCGCTTTTTTTGAGGAAGATTTTTTCGAAAGTAAAAAGATTATTTGCATTTTCAAGCAAAAGCACTAACTTTGCGCTCCATTTTACTGACAAATAATAAATAAAGAATATGAAACGTACTTTTCAACCGTCTCAGCGCAAGCGTCGCAACAAACATGGCTTCCGTGAGCGTATGTCCACTCCCAACGGACGCCGCGTACTTGCCGCACGCCGTCGTCACGGCCGCAAAAAACTGACCGTGTCTTCCGAGGATCTGTTCTAAACAGCCTCCTGACAGCGCAAAAGCATAGAAAGCCCGACTCTTACCAGCCGGGCTTTCTGCTTTGATGGAAAGAACAGAATCAGAAATCGAAGGACAGGCCGCCTATGACATTGGCGCCCGGCATCGGAAAGCCGGCATTGATCTCATACTGCCAGTTGAGCAGATTCTCACCGCGTACCCACACCGACATCCAGTCCAGAATCCGGAAAGAGGCCCTCACATTCCACAGCACAAAGTCCTCCTGAACTGGATCCGCCCCGGTCTGAGTATACAGCCCCGCTATATACTGCACGCCTGTGGAAGCATACCAACGCCCGTGGGAGAAGGCTCCTCCGACATACAGTTTGTGCTCAGGAGCAGCCACCACCGGATATTTCATATGCAGATAACTGTAATTGGCATCCACGGACCAGTCCCCGGATATACGCCAGGCCGCCTGCGCCTCGACACCGGCGTTACGCAAGGCACCTGCATTGACATTCTGCGGTCTGCCGTCCGTCATCTGCGTCATGATAAAATTGTCACCGTCGATATAAAACACATTGACTCCGTACGAGAGTCTTCCCCCCAGCAGTTTCTGGGAGACGGCCAGCTCATAGTTCCACATCCGTTCCGGACGGAGGGCGGCATTGGCGCTGCCCCACATGAACATCTCACGAATAAGGGGATAACGGAAGCCCTTGCCTGCCGAGAGCTTCACTTCCACGGCATACGGCAGATGCACGGACACGCCTGCCTGAGGCACCCACTCTGTACCCACATGGGAATGGTGGTCAACTCTAAGGCCGGCATCCAGTGTCACCCACCTGCCGATATTCTGACGGAAGTCCACATAGCCGGCCACCTCATGCTGAGTCATGTCTATGATATCGTCCCGCTCTCCGGTACGGTCTCCCTGCACATACTGGTTCCATGCACTGCCCCCGAAGCGGTACCAGTCCACCCCGGCCGTGAGACGGTTGCCCTTGAAGAGTCTGACACTCTGATATGCGGATATCCCCATCATGTCGTCAATGGAGTTGAAACGATAGTCCAGAGGCTGATTATCCGTTGAGTCCAGCGGATGATAGCCGTCATTGACACGGTGGCGTCCCCAGTTGTAAAACACGCTCACGGCGCCTGACGTCCGCTCGTATTCGTTCTCAATGGCCAGCGAGGTCATGCCGCGGGTAATGCTCTGGTCCGCATCCGCAAGAGGATTCCCCACCGTTCCGGGATTGGAGGCATTGAAATGAGTCACATTGACATCTCCCCTCACCTTCCAGTTACGCTTGAAATCGTAACCAAGCTTGGCATAACCGCCGTACTGCTCGAATCCCATATCCGGACGGTGACCGTCCGTCCTGTTGTATGAGACGCTGACAATACTCGAGAAACCCTTGTAGCGCACTCTGTTGGTCACTTCTGTCTGGACAGTGTTCCAGGAGCCGTAACCGGCGTTGATACTGGTACGCACGCCGTCATGCTCCATTTTGCGGGTAACGATATTGACCACACCTCCCATGGCATTTGAGCCGTAAAGCACGGAAGCCGGTCCGCGCAGCACCTCCACCTGCTCGGCCATCAGCGACTGGTATGAGTCCGATATCGGGTGACCGAACATACCCATATACTGAGGATGGCCGTCGATAAGCACCATTACCCTGCCGGAGCCCCCGCTGAGTCCTCTGATGGAGATATTGCCTGCCGCCCCGTCAGAGACTCCGTAGCCCATGACTCCCCTGGATGTGGAGAAGAAACCCGGCACCTGCTCGGTCAGCACTGGAAGCAGTGACGGAGTGTAGGAATATTCTATCGCCGGACGTTCCAGTATACTGACTGTAAGCGGAAGATGACGGATATCCGTCTTGTTGCGGGTACCTGTGACCACCACCGGAGACAGCTCCTCATTCCAGCCCCGGCCGGTACTGTCGGCATCCGCCCCGTATATTTCCACCGCTTTTGCATCAATCCCTGTAATAAGACAAAGCAGCAGGACCGCTGCCGTCCTCAATATTGTTGCCGTATATTTCATAGTGCGCAAATATACTATATCCGCAGCTGACATTTGTACCAATTTTACAGATTGTATTTATATTTGCAGTCATGAAAAGACCTGTTTTAATGAACATACTGATTGTCATAGCCGTCCTGATCGTCGGCTATGTCATCGTCAATCTGTCTCTGAGACTTATCACCAGACACAATCAGGAACTGTCCGTGCCGGATTTCGCAGGTATGAGCCTGGAGGAGGCAGGAGCCGCAGCCGAAGCCGCCGGACTTAGAATAGAAGTCACCGACTCTGTCTACATAAGAGGTATGGAAAGAGGCTCTGTCTCCAGACAGAATCCTCTGCCGGGAAGCCACGTCAAGAAAAACAGACGGATACTGCTGGTCATTAATTCCGTGATACCGCGTCAGTCCACGATGCCGTCTCTTACCGGATATTCCCTAAGACAGGCCAAGACCGAGCTGATATCCAACGGACTCAAAGTAGGGAGACTGATCTACCGCCCGGACATGGCCACCAACAACGTTCTGGCTCAGCAATATCATGGAGAGGACATAGCTCCCGGCACCAGGCTTGACAGCGGTACGGCCATCGACCTGATACTGGGCCTCAATCCCAACGACAGCACCACATTCGTACCCAATGTGATAGGATACAAATACCAGATGGCCACCGAACTGCTGCTGGACAATTCCCTCAATATCTACCGGTGCGAGTTCGACAGCACAGCCGTAACTTACTCCGACTCACTTGAAGCCTACGTATACAGCCAGTATCCTCCTGCATCGGACTCCATTGCCGTAAGGATAGGATCTTCAGTGGCCCTGTTTCTATCCAAGGACATAACCCGAATCCCCGTACCGGATGAATCAGACAGCACAGACACTATCTGAGGAGTGGGATGACTCCGGAGAGCTGGACAGTCAGGAGATGTTCGAGCACTACAGTCTGACTGTAGACAAGGGACAGAGCCTGCTCCGCATAGACAAATTTCTCACCGCACATATCGAGGGGGCTTCCAGACACCGCATCCAGCTGGCCATCAGCGCCGGCTGCGTCTTCGTCAACGGTACTGCCGTCAAGGCCAACTATAAAGTAAAGCCGCTTGACTCCATCAGGATAATGCTGCCGTACAAACGGAGGGGATTCGAAATACTGCCTGAGAAGATGGATCTGGACATACGCTACGAAGACGAGGACGTACTGGTGGTCAACAAGCCGGCCGGACTGGTGGTGCATCCCGGATGCGGGCACTACACCGGTACCCTGCTCAACGGACTTGCCTGGTATCTGGGACGGAGCCAGGGGCCTGAGGCGGAAGATGACAGAATGGGCATTCTGGTTCACCGCATAGACATGGACACGTCAGGAACTCTGCTCATAGCCAAGAACGACACGGCACAGGCCTTTCTGGCGCGCCAGTTTTTCGACCACTCCATCGAAAGAAAATACACGGCCATTGTCTGGGGCGACATGGAACAGGACTCAGGCACGGTGACCGGCGACATAGGCAGGGATCCCAACGACAGACTTAGATTCAAGGTAGTGGAGGACGGGACCGGCAAACATGCGGTCACTCATTGGAAGGTAATCGAGAGACTTGGCTACATTACTGTCGTGGAGTGCATCCTTGAGACCGGACGCACACATCAGATAAGAGTTCACATGAATCATATCGGGCACCCGCTGTTCAATGACAGCCGCTATGGAGGAGACCGCATACTCAAGGGCACCCTTTACTCGAAATACAGGCAGTTCATCGACAACTGCTTCGAGATACTGCCGCGTCAGGCACTCCATGCCGGCACAATAGGATTTATCCATCCACGCACCAGACAGAAAATCTCGGTTACGAGCGAACTGCCGTCAGACATGACTGCTCTGATAGACAAATTCCGTAATTTCGTAAGCAGCCGCCGCAATTCCTAGCCGCTACCGGCGGTGAGGAGGAGGGCCTCCGGGACCGCGTCCGCGCATGCCGCCCATCATCTTGTCGAAGTTGCCGAAACGGTATACCAGGCTGATTATGAAATACTGGCCCAGAGTATTATTGTAGACGTCCTCGATATAGTTGTCCGTGGTATTGCGGTAATTGTTCCTCGACTGGTTCAATATATCGTAGACCTTGAAGCGGAGGGTCATCTTCTTTTTCAGGAACTGCTGTGATATCTCTGCGTTCCAAGTCAGATTAGGCTCGCCGAAGCCGTCCTCATAACCGAAATAATAGTTGTAGCGGGCATCTGTTGCTATCTCCATGCCCCACGGAAGAGTAGCGGTAACCTCTGCGAAAACGGCATTGTCCCATGTGTCGGAACGCGCCTGAGACGCTATCTCATACCACGCTTTTCGATATGACGCCTTCGCACCCAGACGGGTCTCCACATAATCGTTCCTGTAGACAAGAGACAGGTCCTCCGTAAGGGAAAGCGTAGTGGTCCTGCCGGCTATCAGGTCATCCATAATCTCGTCCAGGGTCGTGGCAGTGGTATCATTGCCGGTATATGACAGGCTGCTGGTCACAGCACCTCTAGTGAAAGACATGATGGAGAAGCCTGACTTGGCTATCTGCGAATTTATCATGAGCATCAGGTCACCGCCCAGTACCGGCTTGTCGGAGTTGACGGGCGCCGTATACTGGACACCCGAGCCGTCATACCAGCTGGCGTTGATGATATCGTCCTTCGTATAATTGAATCCTCCCATCAGGGCGAATGTCGAGAAGGTCTTCATGTCAGTATAGTCGTAATGCATCCTCAGTCTGTGCTGGAATTCCGGACGCAGCGCAGCGTTACCGAGAGAGACATACAGAGGGTCCGAATTATCAGGAACCGGCATCAATTGATTGACAGTAGGCTCGGAAGTACGGCCCCAGTAGAACATTCTCAGGAACTCATGATCGGAGAAATTGTATTCAAAGCGTGCTGAAGGCGCGAAATTCCACACGGTATAGGACGTATCCCTCGCCGCCCCCATCTGCCCTACAGTACGGGTAGTGGACGGCTCGGCGTTGACACCTATCTGCAAGTTGTACTTCTCCTCCTGCTTCATCATGCTCACCTGCATCCTGTGACTGGTAAATGTATTCCGCATACGGCTGGAATAATCCTCTATCAATGCCCCGGAGACATTGTCGTAAGTCATTTTCTCGGACTGATACTGACGCCAGTCAAAACGATAGGAACCGAGCAGGAAAAAGTTCCTGCCCAACGGCTCGGTGTAGGTAAGATCCGCAGACACCGAATAGTCCTCGTCTTTCTGGTCATATCTCTGGTCCACGACCTCGGTTCCGGAAAGAAGATTATCCGCATAGGTATTGGTCTCTGAATAATTGGTTCCGGAATACTCATTGTCAGCCAACGAGTAATCCACATTAAGGGACAGTGTACGTCCCTTGGTCTCCCCTATCTTCTGCCTTAAAAGCAGACGGCCCCTTGTCCGCCATGAGATACCGTCCGACGCGGACTCGCTGGTTCCGTCATTGACTTTTCCGCTTTGTGAATTGTCCGTCGAATATGTGCTCGCCTCATCATAGCGGCTGCGTCCGTAGTTGAACCTGGGACGGAAAAGCAACGAGGTCTTGTCATTGAACTTATAGTCCAGCTCCACACCGCCGCGGTGACCGTCGCTGAAAAAACGGCTGGTCTCGGAATTGTCCGTAATCAGACTGGAGCCGTCACTGAGGAAGGTCGTCCTGCTGCTGCGCTCCTCCACGTCCCTTATCGAGCCGCTATAGAGATAATTGCCCCCCAGCTCCCGGTCCTTGTCTCCCCCGATGTTCATATTGGCGTTTACTCCGGCCATCCACGAGGTCATGATACCTCCTCTGTTTCCTCCGAAGCCCCGTCCGCGCATACCGCCTCCCATCTCGCTGTTCATATCGTTGAATCCACGGTTGTTGGTATTGTTTCCGTTGAGGATGAAGCTTATCTGATTGTTCTCGGTGAAGCGGCCTATCATACCGGAAGCCTGATAACGCGCATCATGTTCTTCTGTCTGAAGGTCATGTCCTCCTCCGGCAGTCACATTGCCGAACCACGCCTCCAGCATACCCGGCTTGATGCTAAGGTCTATGACCTTCTCCTCATTGCCGTCGTCTATACCGGTGAACTCGGCCTGATCGGACTTCTTGTCCACAATCTTCACTTTCTGGATTATCTGGGCAGGAATGTTCTTGGAGGCCAGCGAGGGGTCATCCAGGAAAAACTCCTTGCCGTCTATCAGAATCTTGTTTATCGTCTCTCCCTGATAGGAAATGGCACCGTCACTGCTCACCTCCACTCCCTGAAGCTTCTTGAGCAGGTCCTCCAGGACATCATTGTC
Organism: Candidatus Coprenecus stercoravium; assembly: GCA_019116865.1. Classification (GTDB taxonomy): domain Bacteria; phylum Bacteroidota; class Bacteroidia; order Bacteroidales; family UBA932; genus Coprenecus; species Coprenecus stercoravium. The sequence goes on from DXAW01000028.1 coordinate 13,566, forward strand.
GGACGTCTTGTAGGCGGCGGCGCTGTATTCTATGGTATCCTTCTTGACCACTATTGGATTACCGACAGCCGAGACGACCACTGCGTCAAGCATCTCTATGTTCTGATTCATGAAAAGCTCTCCCAGATCATTGACACCGTTGCCGACAATTATATTCCGGCCCAGAGTCTTATAGCCCATAAGCTCTGCGATGAAGACATATCTTCCGGCTGGGACGGGAGATATAACACCGACCCCGTTGCCGTCCGTCATGGCGTAATAGGCGCCGGCCGGAGTGCCGTCCCGGGATACATATATCGTAGCATATGACACAGGCTCCGATGTCAATGAGTCTGTCAGTTTCACCTTGACCGAACCGCCCCTTTCCTGAGCGGTCATGGCGAAGCTCGAAAAGAAGAGCAGGACAATGAGCGGAATAATGTATTTATGGATCATCGTGGGTCCGTATGGATATATGTACCTTTTGACAACTATAATCTGAAAAAGTTTATTGCCTGACCCGGTCCGGATGCGCTTTTATAAACTTCTCCCAGTTGGTGGAATTCTCCGTATCGGCAAACGGATTGACCAGCTGGTAAAAATGGCACATTGCTATGGCCAAAGCATCCGTAGCGTCCAGAAACTCCGACTTGAACTCAGTGGAGAGGGTGCGGGAAAGGATGAGCGCCACCTGTTCCTTTGATGCGGCTCCCTGCCCCGTGACAGCCATCTTCACCTTCCTGGGAGCATACTCGAATATAGGGATGTTCCTGGATATGGCGGCTGCGATGGCCGCACCCTGAGCACGGCCCAGCTTGAGCATAACCTGGGCGTTCTTACCATAGAACGGAGCCTCAACGGCAAGGTCGTCCGGAGAATAACGGTCGATAATACGGCCGACCTCGGTGAAAATAGTGTTGAGCTTTGCGAAATTGTCTCTTTCCTTCCTGAGATCCAGCACACCCATGTCCACATAATGGACCTTGCGTCTGTCAGCAAGAATAACCCCGTAACCAAGTATCATGGTCCCGGGGTCTATTCCAAGTATTACTCTCCGGCCTTCTGTCATCAGTCTATCCTGATAAATCTGGTGTACTCCTGCAGTACCTTGGGAATATTTATTCCGTCAGGTGTCTGGTTATTCTCCAGAATGGCTGCGACTATCCTGGGTAAAGCCAGCGAGCTGCCGTTGAGAGTATGGGCCAGATTCATCCTGCCCTCACTATCCTTATATCTGAGTTTGAGCCTGTTGGCCTGATAAGACTTGAAATTGGACACAGAGCTTACCTCCAGCCATCTCTTCTGGGCCGCTGAATACACCTCGAAATCATAGGTTATAGCAGATGTGAAGCTCATGTCACCTCCGCACAGACGGACGATACGGTACGGCAAGTCCAGTGAATTGACAAGCCGCTCCACGTGAAGCACCATCTCGTTGAGAGCACGCTCGGATGCCTCGGGCAGGGAGAGCTGGACGATTTCCACCTTGTCGAACTGATGCAGGCGGTTAAGACCTCTCACATCCTTGCCGTAGGAACCGGCCTCGCGGCGGAAACAAGGAGTATATGCCGTCATCTTAACGGGAAAATCCGACTCGGAGAGTATCGTGTCCCTGTAAATATTGGTCACAGGAACCTCAGCCGTAGGCACAAGATAGAACTTGTCCTGCGATGCGAAATACATCTGTCCCTCCTTGTCCGGAAGCTGGCCGGTCGCGAACGCCGACGCCTCGTTGACCATCACGGGCGGCTCGATCTCCATATAGCCGGCCTTTGTGTTGAAATCCAGAAAATACTGAATCAAAGACCTCTGCAACCTGGCGCCCTTTCCTTTATAGACAGGAAAACCGGCGCCCGTAAGTTTCACGCCCAGATCGAAATCTATTATATCGTACTTTGAGGCAAGTTCCCAATGAGGAAGCGCATCCTCGGAAAGGACCGGAATATCTCCGCCCATACGCACAATGACGTTGTCATCGGCATTCTTTCCAGCCGGAACTATGTCGTCGGGAATATTCGGAAGCTGCACCAGAAGCTCATTCTGCAATCTCTCGCTCTCCTCCATCCTGGCCTCTATCTTTTTGGAGAGATCTTTCATACCAGCCACCTCTTTCTTGGCGGCCTCGGCCTCATCCTTCCTTCCCTGCTGCATCAACGCCCCGATTTCCTTAGCCTTGGCTTTCTGAGCCGCCAGCGAGGCGTCAAGCTCTGTCTGGCAGGAACGCCTAACCCTGTCCTGCTCAAGTATTCTGTCCACGATTCCGGATGCGTCAAAATTCTTGACAGCAAGCCTTTCCACTACGAATTGGGGATTCTCCCTCAAAAGTTTAAGAGTCAACATCTTTATATCAATTTTTCAACATGCGAATATATAATAAAAAAAGTTCCGAAGGATATTCCTCCGGAACTTATTCATTCTCACCGGTACTATTCTGCTCCGGGAGGTACGATAGACACATACGAGCGGTTCTCCCTGGTCTTGCGGAAAGTCACCACTCCGTCCACGAGAGCGTAAAGAGTATGGTCCTTGCCCATGCCTACATTGCGGCCGGGATAGTGAACAGTGCCTCTCTGACGTACAAGGATGTTTCCGGCCTTGGCCATCTGACCGCCGAATAATTTGAGTCCAAGTCGTTTGCTATGTGATTCACGACCGTTCTTGGAACTACCGACACCTTTTTTATGAGCCATAATAAGTCCTCCTTCAAATTAAGCGATCTCTTCAATGAGAATCTGGGTTAAACACTGGCGGTGACCGTTGAGTTTCTGATATCCTTTACGACGTCTCTTCTTGAATACCAGAACCTTGTCTGCCTTTACATGATCTACGACAGTAGCTTTTACATTGACTCCCTCAACGTAAGGAGTTCCTACTTTGACCGAACCGTTGTCATCGGTCAGAAGCACTTTGTTGAAATCCAAAGAAGCACCTTTCTCTCCCTCAAGACGGTTGACGAAAATCTTCTTTCCTTTCTCAACTTTGAATTGCTGTCCTGCAATATCTACAATTGCGTACATTTAATAATAATTTTAAAGTTAGCGGCAGTAAGCGGTTATTATACTTGCAAATAACTCTTATTCAGTAGCTTAGCAGCCTAAGTCAATATTTTTGGGAGAGCAAAATTAATACTTTTCCTCTTTTTTCACAAATTAAATAGAAAAAATTTCTATTTTTGAATCCATGGAATCTCCTTTCACGCATAACACCGTCGCCGCGGGCAGCGATTTCCTGGCCAGGAAAAAAGAGCTCGCCCAGCTTACAGCCAACATATCGTCGAAAACCCATACGGTAATCTACGAGCCTCCACGGACCGGGAAGCAGTCCCTCGTACGCATGGCCCTGTCCCAGTCCACCGTACCGGAGGACGGCATCCTGGAGGCGGACCTTCTAAGCGACATAGACTCAGCCAGACTGACAGGCATAGTTGAGAAAGGCAGAGAATACAGGGTCGTCTACCTGCGTAATTTTCAGAACGTACTCAAATTCGGAGACTGGGAGAAATGCCTCGGCGCCCTCGGACGGGAAATGCCGGGCGAAGACGCACCTATGTATATAATAACAGGCTCCGGTGTGAATGCGATGAAACACATATTCGAGGAAAGGAAGTTTCTGTACCGCCAATTTGAGCGGATACAGCTCTCCCCCATTGATGAGAAATCGATTTCAGACCATATAATAAAGACATTTCTGAGAGTAGGCAGAGTCGTGGAGACTTCCCAGACCGAATTTATCTACAACATCACGGACGGACATCCCTGGTACATATGGCAGATTGCGAACAGCTGTTTCAACCTCACCAAGGGATACCTGAGCAACAATCTTATCACAGAGGCCGTAGAGTCCCTGCTGTACACGCACTCCGTGCGCTTTCAGGAGATAGTGGACAATCTGAGCCGCTACCAGCTCTATTTTCTCAGAGCCGTTTTCGACGGCATTACCAAGGCCAGTTCCGCAGACGTCATCACCAACTACAATCTCAACTCCTCCGCCAATGTCCACCGCATCAAGGAAGCTCTGACAAAAAAGGAGGTGATAGTGATTGACTCCGGCGACTGCCCTAAAATCATAGACCCGATATTCCGCCTATGGCTGGAAAAATGTTATTTTACTGATTTATAATGAAAAGATTGGTGGTTCTCTCCGGTGCGGGAGTCAGCAAGGAGAGCGGAATCAACACATTCAGAGACTCCGGCGGACTGTGGGAGCAATATCCCGTAGAGGATGTCGCCTCCATCGACGGATGGCGGCGGAACCGCAGTCTGGTACTCGAATTCTACAATGCCCGCAGAAGAGATCTTAAGGACAGGCAGCCGAACGAGGCGCACAGGATAATAGCCGGACTTGAGCGGGATTTCAAAGTCACGGTCATCACCCAGAATGTGGACAACCTCCATGAGCGGGCAGGCTCGTCCGACATAATTCACCTGCACGGCGAACTCACCAAAGCCCGTGGAGAATTTTCTCCCGAGCCGATATATGACATAGGCTACCGGGACATTCACCTCGGAGACAAGGACAGCAGAGGCGAGCAGCTCAGACCGCATATCGTATGGTTCGGAGAGGCCGTCCCGATGATAGAACCGGCGGCGGAGACAGTATCGGGCTGCGACATCCTGCTGGTCATCGGCACATCACTCAACGTATATCCTGCCGCCGGCCTCATAAACTACATACGCGGCGGAGTGCCTGTCTTCTTGATTGACCCGCACCCCATGAGCCTCAATTACAAGCACTACACACAGATTCAGGACGTCGCCACCTCCGGAATGAGAAAATTCAGGGACATCTGTGCCTCACTATTGTAAAATTTGACTATATTCGCAAGATTTTTGAACTAACATAATACTCATACACATGAAAAAAGCAATTTATTTTAAAAGCGCTCTGGCAGCTGTCGCCGCAACTCTGGCTCTGACAGTCATGACCGGATGCGAGGACGACAACCAGAAGACTCCTGGCAATCAGCCTGAATTCACCGCTGCAACAGAAGGCGATATCCAGGCCAATGCAAAAGGAGGCGAGTACAGCATCGAATACAGCCTCACCAACCCCGTTGAAGGAGGCCGGGTTTCAGCCGCCGTCGAGACAGGATGTGACTGGATTACAGACATCGACTGCGAGTCATCCGATTCCAAAGTCACCTTCACCGTTGAGGAGAACAAAGGCAACGAGGCCCGTGAAGCCGGCATCACAGTCACCTACTCATACGGTGACGACGAGCGTGTCTCTTTCCGCGTGAACGTACACCAGAACACCTACGCCGACGATCTCACTGACCTGACTTTCACATTTGACATCAAGCCCAAAGTACACAGCGCCGTAGTGGACATTCATCCCTCCGACCCCGCTGCCCTGTACATTGTGAACGCCATCACTGACTCATACTACCAGCAGGGCTACACCGACGAGGCTATCATGCAGTACTTCATCGACTTATATATCAACGCATACGGCAGCGCATACTCCGACTACCTCTTCTTGGGTGATTTCACCGGCCTCGAGATTACAGGCTGCGAGCCCCACTCTTCCGCATATATCATCGCCTTCGGAGTAGACCCCCAGAGCGACAGATACAACTCAGTGCTTGCAAAAGAGGAGTTCACCACCCTTTCCGCTTCCGAGACAGACGCCAGCGTAACAGGTGAGATGTCCAGATTCTGGGCTGTTGAGGACCTGGTTGCATACAACTCCGAATATGAGATTCTTGAAGAGTCCTCACAGGACCCTCAGAACGGAGGCTCGCTCTACGCCGCCCTCGACTTCACCTTCAGCGGTTCGGCTGAAAGAGCATACTTCGCAATCTTCATTCAGACCAACGACATCAACTTCAACAATCTGACTCCGGAGCAGGAGACCCAGCTTTACAACACCACTCTTTCCAACGGCTCCATGACATACAAGGAGGATCCCGCACAGCTCTTCTTCATGAATCCCGATGAGAACAACCTCCTGTGCATCGTAGCGGAAGACTCTATCGGAAATTACTCCGCAATGTACAAGCACATCATCAACCTCAAGGAAGAGAACAAGTCTACGGACTATGCTACATTCGACCAGGTGTTCAATGATTTCGCCAACTGGCTTACCGGATATTCAGTATCTTCCGTAAGCAAAATCGCCAGCCCTCTGGCAAATAATTCGGTTGTCACACCCAAGATCATTACCCTCAAGTAACCGCATAACGGAATACATAAATAAAGGCCGCCCAATCGGACGGCCTTTATTTTTATCAAAAAAAAGTAAAAAAAATTACTTCTGTCTGCTCTTGTAACGCTGATAGAACTTGTCCACGCGGCCGGCGGTATCGACGAGCTTCATCTTTCCTGTATAGAAAGGATGGGAGGTGTTCGAAATCTCGACCTTCACGAGCGGATATGTAACACCCTCAATATCGATGGTCTCCCTGGTATTCACACAGGAACGGGTGATAAACACATGCTCGTTGGACATATCCTTGAAAGCTACAAGACGGTAGGATTCGGGATGTATACCTTTTTTCATGTCGTTTATAATATTGGTTTATAATTCGGGCTGCAAAAGTATATATAATTTATGATTGAGGCAAATTAATCGTCTTATTTTTATCAATCCGCATAATAAGTCAGCGTCCTGAGCTCTATGCGCACCGGTGTAGGCGACGAATCGCGGTATGTCCTTCTGACTGTCCAGTTACCCAGCGAATCCAGTTCATGCTCAAATCTCAGCCTCATCTTCCCTCGCTGGCCGTCGATTTCCGAAGAGACACAGAATCCCATGTCATCATACTCCGACGACACACTGAGTTCCCCCATGAACACACTGTTCGATGCGACCAATATCCTATGTCCAACGGAATCATAGGCGAATGTCATATCACTCATGACACCGCCGCCGGCTCTTGTAACTGAGGAGATGACCCTGCCGACTGAATCATACTCCATTACCCGCTGTCCGGCCGGTTTACCCTCCTTGAATGAGAACTCCATCACCACGCTGTCCGGGGCATAATACCTGTACTCCTCATATTTTTTCAGACTGTCGTCTTCTCCGGTGAAGCGTTCCGACATAAGGCGGTCTCCGCTGTACCTGCGCACCGAGCTTTCCAACACACTGCCCAAAGCCGATGTACGCACCGAACCTGTCATATGTCCGTCCGCATCGTATATGTGCCGCATGTCTGCCACATGCTCGTTCTTACTGTTGTAATAGCGCTGCAGGGTAATTCTGCCGTCCCTGTCAAATTCCACATAGGTGTTCTCAGCCGTAATATCTATACCGGACATCTCTCCGCTGACAGAATCCACTGTATAGGGCACTGTCCTCATTGAAGCCACAGGGCCGCTGAGCTCATACTTTAGAAAATCCGGTTCTACGGCCGGAGTCCATGAAGACGTGCAGGACACCGGCAGCAATGCCGCCGCAAATATCGCTAAATGAAAATATTTCCTCATATCTGTTGATTTTAGTTTACTGACTTGAATGTTTTGACTCTGGACAACTGATCATCGTAGAGCATATACCGCTTCGCCTTGCGTATCCACTTCTGTTCCTCGACCTTGACATGCTCTTTCAGCTCATCCCATGTCGTCCTGCCGTGTACGAATGAACACATAATCTCATCCCCAGCCACAGCGGAAAGAGCCGAGACATCTGTACCGGCTCCGTCCTGTACAAGCTTACGGATAATCCTGAGAGCATGCGCTACTGAATGATACGGCACTCCCGGCTTGGGCAGAAGCTGAAAGCCGAAGCACTTCTGTCCCTCATACCGGCCTTTCCGAGGCACAAACACCGCCTTACGGAGAAAAACACCCGAGTCCGAAAATCCAGACGAATCGGTATCCCTCATGTACTCGGACAGGTAAGGTGCTCCAAAAAATTCATACGGGCGGGATGTCCCCTCCCCGGAACTCAAGTCAGTTCCTGAGAGCAAGACCATGCCGCAATAGAAATTGGAAGTGAAAAGCCCGGGAATATCAGGTCGTGGAGGTATGCTCCACGGCATCATATACTGAGTAGCAGGACGGACGAGATAGGATATTATATGCAGCGGAAAACGCGCACCTGTCTCCGAATAGAACAGATTGGCCAGTTCTCCCAGCGTAAGACCGTGACGGTGAGGTATCCCCTCTATTCCGGCAAGGCCTGAGGCTCCGGAACCAAGAGCCGTACCCTCCACCCATCTGCCGCACATATTCTCCCTGTCCAGTATATACACCGAAACTTGCATTCCATTATGATGCAGGGTTTGAAACACCTCATAAAGGACAGCCGTAAGGGAGTCGTACCTTGATCCGGTATCCTGAAAATCCACGACCAGAGCATCTATTCCTTCCAGCATTCCGGCGTCCACAGGAGACTTTCCTCCAGCGTCCGTGCTGAACGGAACAAGCGTACAGCCGTCAAGGCCGAGACTGCCGAACACAGACGACGTACCCTCGGGATACAGTACTTTTTTCAAGTTACCGTTGCGGAAAAGAGACTCCACCAGATATTCCTCCCTGTCAGGATTCCAGGCCGACTGATTGCAAAGCACCCCTAGACGGCCTTTGCGGAGCACCATATCTTCCTGATGATCAAGCGGTGTAGTTCTGAATGAAAACATAGCCTACTCCGTTATCTTCTTTACAATAGACATTACCTCGCCGGCAATCTGCTCCGCCTTTATCTCGTCGGAAGCCTCCGAATAGACTCTTATTATCGGCTCGGTATTGGATTTACGCAGATGAACCCACATTCTCTCCTTATCAAAATCTATTTTCACTCCATCTATGTCCGTGATTCTCTCCGATGCGTATATCTCCTTTATCTCCCTGAGCACCTTGTCTATAAGAGCAGAGTCCGAAAGTTCTATCCTGTTTTTGGAAATGGAATACCTGGGAAGGGAAGCACGCAGATCCGAGACTTTTTCTCCATTCTCCGCAAGTCTGCTGAGGAAAAGTGCAATGCCGATAATAGCATCCCTGCCGTAATGCAGGTCGGGAACGATGACTCCTCCGTTTCCCTCTCCGCCTATGACTGCTCCGGTACGTTTCATCTCAGCAGTCACATTGACCTCACCGACAGCCGAAGCCGTATACGTGCATCCGTGCGCCTCGGTCACATCACGCAGGGCCCTGGATGAGGAAAGATTGGACACAGTAGGCCCGGGCTTATGCGAAAGCACATAGTCAGCGACCGACACCAGCGTGTACTCCTCTCCGAAAAACGTACCGTCCTCGCATACCAGCGCCAGTCTGTCGACATCAGGATCCACTGCGATTCCCAGATCGGCCCTGCATTCAGCCACGGCTCCGCACAACTCCATCAGATGCGACGGCAGCGGTTCCGGATTATGTGCGAACTGTCCTGTAGGTCCGCAGTTGATTTCCACACACTCGGCGCCGAGCGCTTTCAACAACTCGGGCACTATTATGCCTCCAACCGAGTTGACGGCATCCACCACCACTTTGAAATGTCTGGCCCTCACCGCTTCCACATTGACAAGAGGATATGAGAGCACCGCCTGTATATGTCTGGCTGTAAAGTCCTTTTCCTCATAGCCTCCCAGAGAGTCCACGTCGCAGTAGGTGAACTCCTCTTTCCCGGCTATGGACACAAGCTCGGCCCCCTCCTCAGCATTGAGGAACTCACCGCGGCTGTTGAGCAGCTTGAGGGCATTCCACTGCTTGGGATTGTGCGATGCTGTCAGAATGATACCGCCGTCGGCATTCTCGAAGACCACCGCCATCTCCACAGTCGGTGTGGACGCCAGACCGGCATTGACCACATCAATACCGCAGGCCCTCAATGTGCCGCAGACTATCTCCTCCACCATGGGGCCTGATATGCGGGCGTCTCTGCCCACCACTACTTTTTGACGTTTTCCCTGCGCACCCCGTCCGAGCATGGACGCATATGCCGATACGAACTTTACGATATCCAGCGGAGTCAACGCCTCACCGCATACACCTCCGATCGTACCACGGATACCGGAAATTGATTTTATAAGTGTCATAGATTTTATAGTATAGTTTAAATTATTTCCAATCCTTTACTTTCCATCCAGCCCTGCCTTCCGTCCGAAAGTTCTATGCGGGTCCATTCCCCCAGTCTGTCCAGCACCTCGACACCGGTCCCCTCATGCAGGATGAACAGAGACTGGTCCGTAGAGCCGGGAGAACTTTTGACGCTGCTGACAGGGACGGTAACAACAGCCCTGTTGTCCATGGAATGGGCGAGACTGAATGCGGATATCAGCGCCACTATGGTCAGAATAAGAGAGACTACGCCCATACCGAAAGCGGTCTTGCGCAGAGCCAGTGATGCGGCGAAACGGAAAATGAGAACCATGACGGCTGTCACGAGAAACAGTGCCAAAGCAGTCCACGCCCATGCGTCGGACGGCATTATGTCCCTTACCGCCTTGAGCCAGGTCAGGAGTATGAACTCCGGCACGGTCTCGATCCTGTCCACCGCCAGCTCCCGTGCTATCTCCAGATTCACCTCGGCGTCCTCAAACGAAGGATCCAGTTTCAATGCCCTCTCATAATACAAAATGGATTTGCCGACATAGTTGCCCAATTTATAATAGCAGTCGGCGATATTGTAATACAGAGCCGCCGACTCATAACCCAAATCCTCAATAGCTGAAAAACCATTCAGGGCCGTCTGATAATCCTGCTCAGTATAAGCCTGTACGGAGCTGTTCCACAACGAGTCCACCTCTCCGGCCGACAGAAGCCGGATCGAAAAAAACAGGACTGCCAACGATAATATAAATCTTCTCATCTTTCTTAGCTCTCTATTTCTGAAATTATTTTCGCCGCCTGACGGTAATGGCGGTCCATCGCATCCGAGCCTTCCGCCGGAGCATACCTGGCATATTCGCAGGCATCCATCAACTCAAAAAGCTCTTTTATGACATTTTCATCCTTGTTCCTGGAGCGCAGTTCCTCCTCTATCCTATCCCTGGAAAGTTCCGATGCAGGCAGCATGAGTTTATCGGAGATATAGCCTCCGACAGCTTTGTGAAGCTCCTCGTAAAATGCGCCGGGAAGATTCTGCTTCAGATAAATCGAAGCACTTCTAAGCCTTGCCTTCGCCACTTTAAGAGCTTTGCGGTTACGGGTACCGGCCACATCCGCACGCCTTACAGCCATACGCCCCAGCATCATCCACGCAGCCGCCGTCAGCAACAGTATGACTGCCGGTACGATATAAATCACGGGCGTATCCACCAGCAGTTTCCCAGCCCTGCGGAGTCCGGCCTGAGACGTCTCGATAAAACGGATATCCTCTCCCAGACTTCTCACACTTTGCTTGCTTACGCCGGACGGCACTACAGCGGATACATCCTGACTTCCCTGTCCGACTTTCAATACCAGAGGCCCGGATGACAATGTTCTGTAACGTCCCGATTTTATATCATAATACGAGAGTTCCACCGGAGCTGTCTCGAAAACCCCTGGGACTCTCGGGATGAACGGAAACTCAAAGGTGACTGTTCCTGAAGCACCTGACGTACCGGTGGTGATATTCTCCGTCTTCTTGACATCGTAGGACTCGAAATCAGCAGGAAGACGTACCTCCGGAGCACTTATGAGATTGATATTGCCGGCACCGGAGACAGTGACCCTAAGGGAAGCCGCCTCATGAGCGTCCACACTGTCCGAACTGAAGGCGGCCGTCATACGGAACTCACCCACTCCGCCGGTAAACGAAGCGGGAACTCCGGCCGGAAGAGGAGCGACATCTATCACTACCGGCTTTGTGGCTACCCTTTTACGGATAGTCCTGTACGAATCGAAGAAATCGTCAAAAATGGAACGGGAGCCTGACGACTGCACCCTTTCCCGCACCAGGCACACTATCTCGGCAGGTTCCACCGTAATCTTACCTGTCTGCTGGGGCAGAAGCATATAACGGCGTATCAGCGCCGAATTGTATACCTGACCGTCGTAATTCTCCCGCACGAACTGAATATTCTGCGGAGCGTCTATCTCCTGACTCCAGAATCCGTCGAATGAAGGGAAACGGACATCCTCGAATCCGCCTATGGCCGAATTCTGAACATACAGCTTCAATGTGACGACTATAGGTTCTCCTACCACGGCAGACGTCTTGCTTACACTCATACGCAGCATCAGGTCGTCGCCCGCCCTGGTCCCCGAAACCGCCTGTTCATTTCCGACAGCACCTTCAATGACCTCAACTGCGGCGGGATCAGTATTGAACGTTTCCTTTCCTATCCTCACCGATGCAGGTTCTATGACAAACTTACCTTTTTCAGAAGTGCGCAGCACAAATGTATAGCTGTTGGAACGTGACTGAGTCGTCTTTCCGTTAATCATCTGAAAACTGGAGGACGTAGACTGGAGAGGGCCCGCAAGCACTTCGAATCCACTGAATGCCGGAGCTTTAAAGTCAGACACCTTACCATCCCCGGTAGCCGTGAACACCACCCTGAACTCCTCTCCCAGAGACACCACCGCCGGCACATCAGCCGTAAAGCTGCTCTGGGCCGCCGCCGACATGCAGCCGGCGACTGCGAATATTGACAATAACAAGCCGCGCAATAATAACTTTCTCATCTTACCAATTTTTCTCCTTCTCTTTTGATTTCTGCTTCAAGGCCTTGGCCTTCTTTACCTTATCCTGTGTCTGCCTCTCCTTGTCCTCTATGGCCTGCAACATCTGCTGAGCAGCCTGAGGAGAGATCTGAGGCTGTTCCTGCTGCTGTTGCTGATTCTGGTTCTGTTGATTCTGGTCCTGACTGTTCTGATCCTGACTCTGCTGATTTTGATTCTGCTGCTGATCCTGGTTCTGCTGCTGGTCCTGATTCTGGTTTTGCTGCTGTTGCTGATTCTGCTGTCGCTGCTGATCTTCCAGCATTTTCTGGGCATAGGCCAGATTGGCCTTCGTCTCGAAATTATCAGGCATCAGTCTCAGAGACTCCTTGTAGGCATCCACAGCCTCCTGATACTTCTTTTGTTTCAAGGCCAGATTTCCGCTATTGTGGAAATAATCCGAGGCCATGGCAGGAGAAAGACGCTTCAATGTATCTCCAAGTCCCTTGAAATACAGTTCCGCCTCATTGTAACCCTCCATTCTGTAAAGGGCGTTGCCGAGATTGTACTTGGCAATAACAGAAGAAGAGTCCTTTACCAACGCCCTCTTGTAATCAAGCTCCGCCTCCCTGAACTCTCCCTTGCTGAATTCCCTGTTGCCGGCCCTGACCTCCGAACGGTCGTTCTGAGCCTGAGCTGCAAGAGGAGAAGCCAACAGAAGCGCCAGAGCCAGAACAGTACCCTTACTGCGCCCGAACAGTGTCCGACGGCTGCGGGTATCCGGAATAAATGATTCTATCAACATAAACATCAGGGCTATAGCCAGAAAATACATATACTGTTCATCATATTCTTCGAATACCACGGACTGAAAATCCTTGTCGTCGAGACTGCGTATCTCATCCACTATGGGATTGAGACCGAACTCGGTATTACCGGCCCTGACATAAGCTCCGTTACCGGCTCTGGCCGTCTCCATAAGAGTTTTCTCGTCCAGACGTGTCACCACGATGTTGCCGTCCTTGTCCTTTAGGAGCTCTCCGTTCATAGGCACCGGCTTTCCTTCAGGTGAGCCTACTCCGATACAGAACACCCTTGCCCCCATATCCACCGCATCCTTCGCCGCAGCGACCGGATCATCCTCATGATTTTCCCCGTCAGTAATCAGGATTATGGCCCGGCTGCCCTCGCTCTCCATGGTGAAACTGCGCACTGCGGTCCTTATAGCCTCGCCCATTGCCGTTCCCTGTACGGGCACAGACTCAGTAGTGATAGAATTTAGAAATATCTTGGCCGAGACATAATCTGACGTGACAGGAAGCTGTACAAAAGACTCTCCGGCGAAAATTATCAGGCCTATCCTGTCTCCCTGCAGTTCGTCCACCAGTCTGGACACAGCCAGTTTTGCTCTCTCCAGACGATTGGGGGAATAGTCCTCGGCAAGCATGGAATTGGAAACATCCAGCACCACCATGATCTCCGCCCCGCGCACCTGTTTCTCCTTTAGTATTGACCCGAGCTGAGGACGAGCCATACCTATCGAGAAAAAAAGCAGGGCCAGCGAGAGCATGGTCAGTTTGAGCCATCCCTTCCGCCTGGGTACCAGTGGAGTAAGTCTGTCCACCAGTTCCAGGTCCCCGAAACGGGCCGCACGCTTCCTCCTCACCCTGCGCATCAGCCAATAGGCCAAATACATCAAGGGTATAAGAAGTATCAACAACAAATATAAAGGTTGTGCCAGATATATCATGCTATCCTCCTTGCTGCTAAAATTCTCAAAATTATCTCAAGCAGGAATGCGGCGAGCGCCCATACCGCAAACTTGCCGAACTCCTCTGAATAGACAGGGAAAGAGTCCACTTTTATCCTGACCTTCTCCATCTGATTTATCTCACCGTAAATCTGCATCAGCTTGGTATTGTCGGTAGCCCTGAAATAAGAGCCTCCGGTCTGTTCCGCTATCTGACGCAGGAGATCCTCGTCTATTTCCACCTTGACGTCCATTTCCCTGACTCCGAACGGCGTCATCACCGGATAAGGCGCCGTTCCCATGGCTCCGACTCCTATGGTATATACCCTGATTCCGTATGTCGAGGCTATCTCCGCCGCCGTCAGAGGCGTGACCTCACCTCTGTTGTTGACTCCGTCAGTGAGCAGTATCACCACCTTGCTCTTGGCCTGCGAGTCCTTGAGTCTCGCAACAGCTGTTGCAAGTCCGTTTCCTATAGCGGTACCGTCATCAATCAGACCGCACTCTATCTCCTTTATGAGATTGATGAGAGTGGCCCTGTCTGTAGTCAGCGGAGACTGCGTATAGCTCTCTCCGGCGAAAACCACGACGCCTATCCTGTCGGAAGGCCTCTGGGAGATGAATTCTATGGCGATATTCTTGGCCGCCTCTATACGGTCCGGGGTAAAGTCCCTGGCCAGCATACTGGTCGAAACGTCCAGAGCCAGAACTATGTCAATACCCTCCGAGTCTGTTCTGGTAAGGTTGGACGATGTCTTGGGCCGGGCTATCGCCACTATGAGCAAGGAGACGGCCGCCATTCTGAGCACAAACGGCAGATGCCTCAGCACTCCGGCAGCACCGGCGTCACGTCCGCCGAGAGGAGCCGTGGTCGATACTATGACATACGGACGGCGGGAACGCAACTGCTTCCAGACGTAATAAGCCGCCATAGGAACCAGAACCAGCTCCAGCCACAGCACCCAGGGATATTCAAAAAAAAGACTGTTCATCACTCTATCTCCTGCATGTATGTATCATTGACAAATCTCACGGCCGACGGTACGGCGTTCTCATTCTCAGCATCTCCGGCAGTATATTTGGCGAACTTCACCAGATCTGCAAGTCCGAACAAATCTTTAAGCAACTCATAGTCAGAAGGAGACATCCGGCATGCCGACAAGTCGGCAAGTATCTCGTTGGAGGTACGCTCCATAGTCTTCACTCCGAAACGGCTCTCGATATACTGCCGGAGCGTGTCCGTTATCTCCGTATAATACTGCTTCTGTCCGCCTTTCTGCCACAGTTTTTCCTCCCGTATACGGTCCAGACTCCGCAGGGCCGTTATATGCGGCGGTTCATCCGGGACGGGTTTCTCATAATCAATACGCCTTCTTCTGCGCCGCCTTACCGCCAGCACCACCAGGACCGCCAAAGCGGCCAGCACTACCGCCAGAAGCACCCAGGGCAGGACTTCCCCGAACGTCACCGGATACCTGAACTGAGGTCTGATATCGTACATCTCAAACGACGCCGTATCCACCGGCACTGTAGTCACCTCCAACGGCACCGCCCGCATCCGGAGCGTATCAGCCACATCTCCGTCCCGGCATACATACACGACAAGCGGAGGAAGCACATAGCTTCCGCTGTCGAACGACGTTATGACGGCCTTTGTCTCCAGAGTCGAGACCGCCCCTTCCGTTCTCACCGTATCAGTATGGAAATCCTTTATCAGCTCCACCCCCGGCACCACGTAGCCGGACATCGGATCAATCTCAACGGTCATGCCCTCCGGCACCCTTATCTCCGATTTCCACTCCACCTGGTCACCTATAAGTATCGTATCCCTGGACACAGTAGTGTACACCAAGTCCTGCGCCACCGCATCCGGAGAGAAGAAGACAGCGGTCAACACCGCCCCTATATACACTGCAATCTTTCTCATCATCCTATGCTCTTGTCTTGAAAAGGGCCACCAGGCTTCTGACATAGTCCTGGTCAGTCCTTATACTTACCGAATCCACTTTATATTTCCTCAGCATTATTATTGTCTCCGCATACGCCTTACGGGCCCAGTCCCCGTATTCTTCCCTGACCCGCCTCAACGAAGTGTTGACATAGACGGTCCTGCCTGTCTCGCTGTCCCTGACAGGGATAAGACCCACATCCGGCAGCGAGCGGTCCCTCTCGTCGTATATATTGATGACAGAAATATCATGACGTCCGGCAGCCACTTTCAAGGCCTCCTCATAATTAGGGCGCCGTGTAAGTCTGTCCACATCCAGCATATCCGACAGGAGAAATGCCGTACAACGCTTTTTCAAAGCATTGGTGAGGAATCTCAAGGCCTCCCCTATGTCCGTTCCCTTATCCTTCGGCTGAAATTCCAGAACCTCCCTGATAATCCTCAGCAGATGACTGCGGCCCTTCTTCGGAGGGATGAACTTCTCCACCTTGGAGCTGAAGAACAAGGCTCCCACCTTATCATTGTTGATTGATGCGGAAAAAGACAGTACCGCCGCTATCTCCGCCGTAAGCTCTTTCTTGGTCTTGGACATGGTGCCGAAAATCCCGGAACCGCTGGCGTCTATAAGAAGCATCACGGTAAGCTCCCGCTCCTCCTCGAACACTTTGACATAAGGCGTACCGGTACGGGCCGTCACATTCCAGTCCATATTGCGGACATCGTCTCCTATCTGATACTCACGCACCTCGCTGAAAGCCATTCCGCGCCCCTTGAACGCCGAATGGTACTCACCGGCGAATATCTGACTGGACAAGGCCCTGGTCCTTATCTCTATCTTCCTGACTTTTTTCAACAGGTCGTTGCTGTCCATATGCTACGGAACCTCCACTGCGTTGATTATGTCGGAAATAATATTCTCTGTCGTCACATTCTCAGCCTCGGCCTCATATGTCAGGCCTATACGGTGACGCAGAACCTCGTAGCACACAGCGCGCACGTCCTCAGGTATCACATAGCCCCTGCGCTTGATAAATGCATAGGCCTTGGCCGCCATCGCCAAAGAGATGGACGCACGTGGAGACGCACCGTATGAGATCATATCCTTGAGAGAATTGAGTCCATAATCCCCAGGGGTACGGGTCGCATAGACCATATCCACTATATAGCGCTCTATCTTCTCGTCCATATACACCTCACGCACCACCGAGCGGGCTTTGACGATATCCTCGGGCTGGAGCACCTGAGATGCCTTCGGAAAGTTTCCGCCATTGTTCATCCTGATTATCAGCTTCTCCTCTTCCTTCCTGGGATAAGTCACCACTACCTTCAACATAAAACGGTCCACCTGTGCCTCGGGAAGAGGATATGTACCCTCCTGCTCGATAGGGTTCTGGGTCGCCATCACCAGGAACGGCTCGGGGAGCGGGAATGTCTGGTCGCCTATGGTCACCTGACGTTCCTGCATGGCCTCAAGCAGTGCGGACTGCACCTTGGCCGGAGAGCGGTTAATCTCATCAGCCAGCACGAAGTTGGCGAAGACAGGCCCTTTCTTTATCTGGAACTGCTCGCTTTTCTGACTGTAAATCATGGTGCCTATGAGGTCCGCCGGAAGAAGGTCCGGAGTAAACTGAATCCTGCTGAACTTTGCGTTGATACAAGACGCCAAGGTATTAATCGCCAATGTCTTCGCCAGACCTGGAACACCTTCCAGCAGAATATGGCCGTTGGCGAGAAGACCGATTAGAAGATTCTCCACCAGATGCTTCTGCCCGACTATAACCTTCGTCATCTCCATTGAGAGAATATCTACGAACGCACTCTCCTTCTGAATCCGCTCATTTAATTCCTTTATGTTTACCGTGTCCATTATTAAAATATTTGTATTTTTGCTGTCTAAAATTACAAAATTAACGATTTTCTCCGATACCCGATGAGGTTTTTCGCATCAATATCGTACAATGGCTCAGGATACAGCGGCTGGCAGATACAGGACAACGCCCCGAGTATTCAAAATGAAGTCCAGAAAGCCCTGTCGGCCATTCTCGGTGAGAAAATCGACGTAACCGGCGCCGGACGCACGGACACCGGTGTCAATGCTTCTGACTTCACCGCTCACTTCGACTCTGACGACGACCGCATAATCAAAGAGCACGGGAAGATAATCTACAAAATAAATGCCATCCTGCCTGCCAATATAGTCGTCAATTCCATCACCAGGGTAAGAGAAGACGCCCATGCCAGATTCGACGCCGTAAGCCGTACCTACAAATACTACATACACAGCAGCAAGGACCCCTTCGCCCCGCATTTCTCATGGTACTGCAAATTCCCGCTCGACATCCGGGCCATGAATGCGGCGGCCAGCCTGTTGACAGGGAAAAAGGACTTCAGCTGCTTCGAGAAAACCGGAGGCTCGCAGGTCTCGCCCATATGCGACATATCCACCGCTTACTGGGACACCTACACCCCGTCCATAACCGCACTGCCCGGCACAGATTATCTGGTATTCACCATTACCGCCAACCGTTTTCTGCGCAATATGGTGAGAGCCATCGTCGGCACCATGGTGGAGATAGGCCGCGGCCGGCACACCCCGGAGTGGATGGAGGAAGTCCTGAGCTCCAGGGACAGAGGCCAGGCCGGTCAGTCAGTACCCGGCCATGCCCTCTTCCTCACAAACGTACGCTACCCTGAAGACATATTCAAATTACAATAACCCATTAACAAAAGTTTCAAATCATGCTCACACTACTGCAAGCAAGCTCAGATGTTCTCATCCAGGAGGCAGCCGCTCCGGAGAAAATGTCCTTAATAAAAATGGCCGTCGCCGGAGGATGGCTGATGATAGTTCTCCTGCTTCTGTCCATCGTCGCCATTTACATCTTCGGAAGCCGTTGGTGGGCCATTCGCAAGGCATCCAAGACCGACCCTGACTTCATGAGAAACATCCGCGACCTCCTTCACGAAGGCAAGGACAAAGCCGCACTCGCTCTATGCAGGGACAATGATACCCCGGCAGCCCGTCTTATAGAAAAAGGCATCGAGAGACAGGGACGTCCGCTTCAGGACATCCAGGCCGCCGTGGAGAATGTCGGCAACATCGAAGTAGCCAAACTCGAGAAAGGACTGCCGATGCTGGCCACCGTCGCAGGAGGCGCCCCGATGATAGGATTCCTCGGAACAGTACTGGGCATGATACAGGCATTCTTCAACATGTCCCAGGCAGGCAACAATATTGACATCACCCTGCTGTCAGGCGGTATATATACTGCCATGGTAACTACCGTAGGAGGTCTGTTTGTAGGAATTATAGCTTATTTCGGATACAACTACCTCACCACCAAGATTAACGACATAGTATTCAAGATGGAGAGCGACACCATCGAGCTGATGGATGTGCTCGGCGGCAAGGAAGCCGCTGAAATCAATCTGGAGGACTGACGATGGCCATAAAACGCAGAACCAAGGTAGAGCCGGCTTTCTCGATGTCGTCCATGACGGACATCGTCTTCCTGCTGCTCATTTTCTTCCTTGTCACCTCCACGCTGATCAATCCGAACGCCCTAAAGCTGCTGCTGCCCAAAAGCACCAACCAGATATCCACAAAGGCCTCCGTCAGCGTATCCATTAAGCACTATCCGGAGCGGAATACTTTCTCATACCACATCAACGGTGAGGAAATGCCGGTTCCGTTCAGCGAGATAGAGCCTTCGCTCCAGGAGCTGCTCCAGGATTCGGACGACCCCACATTCTCCATATACGCCGACAAGACAGTTCCTATAGAGGAAGTGGTGAATCTCATGAATATAGCCAAGCGCAATAAATACAAGGTCATACTGGCCACATCCCCCGAATAGCGATGAACGGGAAGCCCAAATATGCCGGCGCCATACTTACCGCCGCAGTGCACTGCCTCCTGCTGTTGTTGCTTGTCTCCGCAGACATAAGCAGCGCACCGGCCCCGCAGCGCACTGAAGGCATGCTTATAGAATTCCCCGAAGAGGAGCCGGAACCTGTAAAAAGCGAGCCGGTCCCTGTAAGGACTGCCGTAGGCATAGAGCCACGTGCCGCCGAAGCATCTCCGAAAGAGGAAGCAAGGCTCGTCCAGCGTTCCGAATCACCGGCAGAGGCCATTGCAGAAAATATCAATTCAGAAGCGACGGTAGCTGATGACGGGGACGTGGAGATTCCTGAGCCTCCGAGAGAGAAGCCTGTCAACCGCAGAGCCCTGTTCCCGGGCAGCGGAAGCAGCAAAGATACAACTGCCGTACACACAGCGGAAAAGGCCTCTTTCAAGCTGCACGCCGGACACCCTCAAGGCAATACCGGGGAGGGTAATCCGGACGGGAAACCGACGGCGCGGCTGGAAGGCCGTACAGTAATGGGGAATCTGCCTCTGCCTGAATACAGTGTGGAAAAATCCGGAACAGTCGTAGTCCGCATCCTGGTGGATCAGTACGGCAATGTCACAAGCGCCACCCCCGGAATCAAAGGGACCACAGTTCAGGATGCCGTACTATGGGAAGCCGCCAAGGAAGCGGCTCTTAAGGCCAAGTTCAACCTGAGCGCAGATGCACCGGCGGTTCAGGAAGGCAGCATCTCGTATGTGTTCACCTTACGGTAACACATACGAGATGCTGCTGCGCAGCTTTATCCACCCTCTCCCAAACCCTCTCCAAGGAGAGGGCTCAGTCGCTTCGCTCCGGGCTGTGTTCACCTTACGGTAACACATACGAGATGCCGCTGCGCAGCCGGGTCAGACGGTAGTGCGCGCCAGCGCCTCGTAGAGCGGTTCGCGCTCGTGATAGAGATGTTCGATGACCTGACGCAGAGAAGCGTCACCACGGTTTTCAAGAAGTGTTCGTCCGCCGGTATCCTTCGAAAGACGCTCGAACAATGTATCCACATCGGCCTTGACATACACACAATAGGTAAAACGGGAAATAAGGTCCCGGCAGCCGGGAGTGGTGACTATACCTCCGCCCAAAGACAGCACCAGGGTACAGTGCGTCATGTCTTCCAGGGTCTCGGGATGCTGCGAGACATGCTCTTCCAGAATGCCCTCCAGGCATTCTTCCTCGATGCGGCGGAAACCGGATTCTCCGTCGGAGGCGAAAATCTCAGATATAGTCCTGCCCTCCCGTTCTTCTATGTATGCGTCGGTATCAATCAGCGGCGCCCCTAATTTGGCGGAAAGTTCCCGGCCCATAGTCGTCTTGCCGGCCGCCATAAATCCTATAAGAGAAATAATCATACCGGAAAGGTGTTAGAACAGAGTGGGTTCATCGTCGTCATGGTAGTCTGTATTGCCGTCAGACTGGAAAAGGTCAATGTTCAGTTCTACGACTTCACCGGCACTGTGCCCGGAAGCGGCATCCGAAAGGTGCATGTCCGGGGAGTCCGCACGGTCAGCGATAGATTGAGGCGCAGGGCCGTCAGTAAGCGCAGAGGCATCTTCGTCCGGCAGATCCAGAGAGTATACCGGCTCTTCTTCTGTTTCTTTGACCAGCGGCTCTCCGAATACGATAGAGGCTATCTTCTCTCCGGCTCTCTTGCCTTTGGCCCGGAAACTCTTGACCCCGATGAATTCCCCGGCATCGATGACGGCAGGCTCCTTGGGCTTGGCGCCCGAAGGGATAAACTCCACAAGCACGGACGGCCACCTGTCCTCCGAGACTGCGACAAGACGCGCTCCCTCGTCCACGGGAATGAAATTCTGCGAGGTATTGTCACTAAGTTCGAAGCAGAAACGCTTGATATAGTAGTAGCCCGAGACCTTGTCCCAATATATGGCTGTGAATACTTTTTCCGGATCGAATTTCTCCACCAGCAGCAGGTCTCCCTGAAATCTCGTGCTCAGATCCAGCCCCGTGGTATAGAACGAACCGTCCTTGCATACAGCCAGGATATGCTCGTCTCCGCGGAACTCTCCCAACAGGTCTCCACGGCCGTCCTCATTGAGACGGTCTATATCCCTGTCGAACCACATACGCTTGCCGCCTATGGTGGACACTCCGGCCGACTTGAGCAGTATCTTCTGCACCTGATGCTTGGTCACGATATTTCCCATGGAACCGCGGCCCTTGATGGCCAGTCCCGAGAAATCAAAATCTATGATTAGTTTCTTGATATTCTGTCTGTTGCGCAGGTATATCTTCACTGTCTCCGCCTCACCGTTGGAGTTGGCCGTCAGCCAGTATACCTGAGACTCAGGAGTACCCTTGGTCAGGTCATACCAGCGGTCTCTTATAATGCCTGTGACAGCGAAACGCTTGCCGTACATATAGCCGGCCTTTCCGTCACGGTATATCGCATTGTATATGGTCCTGGTATCTCCGCGCTTGAAGACGGCCGCATGGATTATGTTCTTCTCGACAAACTGCTTGTCGGATATCTTGCGCAGTGTATAGCGTCCGTCCTTGAGGAACACTATCACCTCGTCGATATCGGAGCAGTCACAGACGTACTCGGCCTCCTCTATCTTCTTGGCAGATGTACCGATAAAGCCCTCCGAGCGGTTGATATAAAGCTTGGCGTTTGATGCCACTACCTTGGATGCCTCGATATTCTCGAACGATGTGATTTTTGTCCTTCTGGGATGCTTGTCCCCGTATTTGTCTTTCAAGGACTGGAAATAGTCGATGCAGTATTCCGTAAGATGCTCCAGATGGTATCTGAGCTCCGCCTCTTTCTTCTCTATGGCCTTTATCTTATCAGTAACGGCCTTGATATCGAATTTGGATATTTTCTTGACAGGTTTCTCCACCAGACGGACTATATCCTCGTCGGTTATCTCCTTTCTGAGCAGATGCTGATAAGCCTGCATCGCCGTCTTCACGTCTCCCAGCTGCTTTTCCCAGCTGCGGGCATCGTTCTCCAGCACCTTGTATACCCTGTTCTCGAAAAATATTTTCTCCAGCGAAGTATAATGCCACTCGGTCTCCACCTCTCCAAGACGGATGGTAAGCTCCCGCCGCATCAGCTCCCGGGTACGCTCGGTGTTGTCCCTGAGAATATCGTCCACACCAAGGAACTGCGGACGCTTGTCCTTAATCACGCATGTGTTGGGCGATATGCTTACCTCACAGTCCGTGCAGGCATAGAGAGCGTCGATAGTCTTGTCCGGAGACGTATCGCTGTAAAGCTGTATCACTATCTCGACATGCTCGGCCGTATTGTCGTCGATTTTTCGTATCTTGATCTTTCCCTTGTCGTTGGCCTTGAGTATGGAATCTATGATATCCCCGGTTGTGGTGCCGTATGGAATCTCCGTAATGACCAGAGTGTTCTTGTTTACTTTCTGGATATTGGCCCTTACCCTCACCTTTCCTCCGCGCAGACCTCTGTTGTAGGCGGAAGTATCCGCGAATCCTCCGGTAGGAAAATCCGGCTCCAGGACAAAATCCTCGCCTTTGAGCACGGCAATGGACGCATCCAGCAGCTCGTTGAAATTGTGCGGTAATATCTTGCAGGCCAGACCTACGGCGATACCCTCCGAGCCCTGAGCCAGCAGGAGCGGAAACTTAACCGGCAGATTGACAGGCTCCTGATTACGGCCGTCATATGAGTTGACCCACTCGGTGAGCTTGGGGTTGTAAAGCACCTCATTGGCAAACGGAGTAAGACGGGCCTCTATATACCTGCCCGCAGCCGCCGGGTCACCGGTGAGGATATTACCCCAGTTCCCCTGACAGTCGATGAGCAGGTCCTTCTGACCAAGCTGGACCAGTGCGTCCTTGATTGAAGCGTCACCGTGAGGATGGTAAGGCATTGTGGCGCCCACAAGGCTGGCCACCTTGTTGAAACGTCCGTCATCCTCGGTCTTCATGGCATGCAGAATCCGTCGCTGGACAGGCTTCAGTCCGTCCTCGATGTGAGGCACGGCCCTTTCCAGAATCACATACGAGGCATAGTCGAGAAACCACTCCCTGTACATGCCGGAGAGCTTATATTTCTTGGTTCCGTCAGAAATCACCTTGTCGAACTTACCGGATCCGGAACTGTCGTCTCCGGCCTCGTCCACCACTACATCGTCTATGTCTTCGTCTTCTCTGCTCATCTTTTTGTACGTTTACCTGTCGGCAAAATTAAAAAATATTTCGGTAACGCCATCCGGACGTCAATACCCGAAAGCGGCAAGTTTCCGCTTGTCGTCCCTCCAGTGGGGAGCCACTTTCACATAAAGCTGGAGGAATACTTTTTTCTGGAAGAAATCCTCCATGTCCATACGGGCCTGAGTACCCACACGTTTGAGCGCACTGCCCCTGGAACCGATGATAATCCCCTTCTGCGAATCCCGCATGACGTTGATTACCGCCCTGATGTCGTAGCGGTCCTCGTTTTCCCTGAACTCCTCTATCACCACCTCCGTACAGTATGGAATCTCCTTGTCATAATTGGTGAGTATCTTTTCCCGGATTATCTCCGAGGCGAAGAAGCGCAGGTTGCGGTCAGTGAAAAAATCCTTGTCATACCACGGTTCCCCTTCCGGAAGCAGTTCCAATATGCGGTTGAAGACAGCCTCCAGACCGAATTTTTCCAAAGCCGAAGCAGCGAATATCTCAGCATGGGGCACCTCTTCCCCCCATTTGGCGGCAAGGGCCGAGACAGCGGCCTGGTCACTGAGGTCTATCTTGTTTATGACTATAAGTACGGGACATGAGACTTTATTGAGCTTGTCCACATATTCCCTGTTCTTGTCTCCCTTCTCCACCACATCCGTCACATACAATATGACATCCGCATCGCCTATGGCGGTGTCCACATATTCCATCATGCTCTGCTGCAGGGAATAGGCCGGCTTGAGGATGCCGGGGGTATCAGAATATACTATCTGGTAGTCCTCGCCGTTGACGATACCCATAATCCTGTGCCGCGTGGTCTGGGCTTTCGATGTGATGATTGAAAGCCGCTCGCCTACCAGAGCATTCATCAGTGTGGACTTGCCCACATTGGGATTGCCGATGATATTGACAAATCCGGCCCTGTGCGGAGCACTACTCATAAAAGTTGTTTTTAAGCATTACCACCTCCTCGTCGCTGAGGAATCTCCACTGGCCTCTGCGCAGATTCTTCTTGGTAAGACCGGCGAAATACACTCTGTCCAGTTTACGCACCTTATATCCGAGAGCCTCGAACATTCTCCTGACAATACGGTTCTTGCCCGAATGTATCTCTATTCCGACTATGCTTCTGTCATCTCCGTTGTAAGCCACCTCGTCCGCATAGGAGACACCGTCTTCGAGGGAGACTCCCTTCACCAGCCGGTCCATATCCTCCTGTTTCACATTCTTGTCCAGAGTGACCTGGTATATTTTCTTCTTCTGATATGACGGATGAGTAAGTCTCTCGGCCAGCTCTCCGTCATTGGTAAGCAGCAGCACTCCCGTCGTGGACTTGTCCAAGCGTCCTACCGGAAATATCCTCTCCGGGCACAGAGTGCGGCTTATCAGCTGCATCACATTCTTCTCCGCATGAGGATCGCTCGTCGTGGTCACATAGTCCTTCGGTTTGTTCATCAATACGTATACTTTCTTCTCACCACGAAGCCTCTCCCCGTTGAAGCGGATATCATCGCCCGGCTTCACCTTCACTCCCAACTCAGTCACCACCTCTCCGTTGACGGTCACCAGACCGGCAGAAATATACTCGTCCGCTTCCCTGCGGGAGCATACACCTGAATTGGCGATGAATTTATTGAGGCGGACAAGTCCGTCATCCTCCTTTATAATAATAGGTGCGGCGGGTGCTGTCCTCGGAGCGGACGGCCTCCTGCGGTCTGTCTTGAATCCGTTCCGGGATCTTTCCGTGCGCTCATGCCGGGTTCCGTGTCCCTGGGCCCTTCCGTAGCCCTGGGATCCGCCGTGCTCCTGCGGTCTTCTCCTATTGCCGTAAGCAGGCTTATCTTCCTGTCCTGCCCGGCTCCTGCGCCTGTCCGGCCTGTCTTCTCCGGCACGTTTCCCTTCAGGTCGGCGGTTATCCTCCCTGCGGGGTCTGCTGTCTTTATTTCTGTGACTTTTCTGTCTGTCCTGATCATGCCCGTCCCGGGTAAATGATCTCTTAATCCGTGGTCTCATATTAATTTTTTGTCAGATTTGGCTGCAAAGGTATGTCAATCGGAGATAATTTCCTATTTTTACTCCGCGAATTACAAGTGAGGCAGTTATGAAGAGGAGAACAAGGCTGGCGGAGAACGCCGGCATCGCAGTCAGATCCATCAAATCCAACAAATTACGCTCGGCCCTGACGATAACAATCATCGCCGTGGGAATAACATCCCTGGTAGGTGTGCTCACAGCCGTCGACTCCATGGACGCCTCGCTGAGGGACGCCTACAGCAGACTCGGCGCCGGAAGTATCCGCATCCGGTCCATGCACTCCTTTCCTCCGGACATGCACAGAATAATTAATCAACTGGAAATATCGGAGGCCCAGGCGGAAATGTTCGCCAGAAATTATGACATTCCGTCCACTGTAACGATATTCTCACTGGTTGCGGACAATACAAGCATAGAATCCGGTTCGAGAAAGACCAACCCAGTGGCCAGAATCGTAGCCGTCGATGAGAATTACCTGAGATACAACATCTACGACGTTGCATACGGGAGGAATTTCTCAAAAGAGGATATCCGCGGCGGGCGGTCCGTGTGTATCATGGGAGCGGAAGCGGCCGGCTCCTTGTTCCCGGACGGGCAGGCTCTTGGCAGGACAATAGCAGCTGAAGGATATGAATGCACGGTAACGGGGGTGGCCGACAGGACCGGTTCGACAGCTGACGGAGGCATGGACTGGAGCATACTGGTCCCCTACACACATCCCCTGGCCCGTTCAGGGAGCCGGACAGCGGACTTCGCCATAGGCATACTTCCTGACTGCGGAATATCTCCGGACAAGGCAGCCGACAGAGCCGAGGCCGTATTCCGTTCTGCAAGACGCCTTTCCCCCGCCGACAAGACCGACTTCCGCATCACCAGAAGCGAGACCGCCCTGAAAGAGATGGAGACCTCTATCAGGGACCTCACAGTGACCGCAGTAGTCATAGGCCTGATAACCATACTAGGCGCAGCCGTCGGTCTGATGAACATAATGCTGGTGTCAGTCAAAGAAAGAACCGGAGAAATAGGTCTGAGAAAAGCTGTCGGAGCCACCTCCGTAGCCATACGCAACCAGTTTCTTCTGGAAGCCGCCGTCATAGGCGAAAGCGGAGGCATCATCGGAATTGCGGCGGGCATCACCGCCGGCAACATCATAGCCGCAGTCATGGAATCCGCATTCGTCATACCGTGGTTGTGGATATCGGCTGCGGTACTGCTCTGCCTTATCGTAAGCATCCTGTCCGGATATATCCCGGCACGGCGCGCCGCAGCCATGGATCCGGTCACCTGCCTCCACCACGACTGACGGACTATATCTGCGGACCGAGAACGATACGGTATGTGGCCTGAGCCTGAAGACGAAGCCATACCTGACCGGAGACGTAACGCCGGCACTGAACATGATTCAGGGAAGGAGACTTGTACGAGGCCTCCACAATCGCTTTTCCGGAGAATATATCAGAATAAGCGGACAACAGCCGGACAATCTCCTCAACCGGCTCAGGCAAAGTATAGATGACAACATCGGCGTCAGCCACTGTTTTCTCAAGACGAGACAGACACTCCGGCTCCACTGTTCCCGCACAGCGGCCGGAGAAGCGCAGATGTGACGCAAAATCCTCAGCACGGCTCAGCGTGCGGTTACATATAATTGTCCGCATACCGGAATCATAGGCCGCCGCCGAAGCAGCTTTTCCGGCTCCGCCACAGCCTATTACCACGGCATTAAGACCTTCCGTGCCCTGAAACTCCAGACGCAGAATCTCCCTTACCGCCTCAAAATCCGTATTATATGCCCTGATTCCCTGATTTTCTTTTACAAGCAGATTGGATGCCCGGCACAGCACCGCAGCTCTGTCATGACTGTCCGCCGCACGATAAGCATCCTCCTTGAACGGAGCCGTTACATTGACGGCCAGATAATCCCGGAGAAACACAGCATATGCGTCCTGAAAACGGGAGCAGTCGATCAAGTCATATGAATAGCGGGACAATATGTCCGGCCTGCCGGAGAAATACTCCAGGAAAAGTGCCGGACTCTGACTGTGGCTGACAGGACAGCCCATAAGCCCGAGTTTATGCGATGCTTTCTCACTTTGCATGGTGTGATATCTTACGCTGACGAAGAGCCTCGTAACAGAGCACAGCCATGGAGACGGATACGTTGAGCGAGTCGATAGCTCCCAGCATCGGTATACGGACATGTGCGTCAGCGGCCTGTCTCCAGGCATCGGAAAGGCCGGTGGACTCGGTTCCGAACACCAGGGCCGTACCTCCGGTCATATCCGTATCGTAATAAAGCTCCGAATCCTGAAGCTGAGCCGTAATGATGCGGACTTCTCTGGACTTGAGCCAGGCTATGGCTTCGGATGAAGTACACACGGCTATATTCCGGGTGAACACTCCACCCAGGCTGGAGCGGATAAGATTGGGATTGTACAGGTCCGTATGCGGGTCGCAGATTATTACCGCAGATACTCCGGCACCGTCGGCGGTACGGAGCATTGCTCCCAGATTGCCCGGCTTCTCCACCGACTCGACGACCGCAATCAGAGGTCCTGTACTGTCACCCGTACCGGAACCGCCATACAGGATGCGGTCCAGAGCCTCCAGCGACCTGTCCCGCACATCTCCGCGCACCACCGCCAGTATTCCCTCTGTCCCGCCACGATAAGCCATTTTGCCATACACTGCCGCTGAGACCTCAAACACCCTCGCTCCTTCGGAAAGGGGCACCTGAGGTTGAGGACAGACGGACGGGCAATAGAACAGCGAGCGGAGAGCGAAGCCGCTCTCCATGCAGCGCTCCATCTCCCGGCGGCCCTCAACGACAAACAGCCCCTTCTCCCTGCGGAGAGAGGAGCTGCTCTGAAGGGCCGTCACCTCCTTGACCTTGGGGTTCTGAAGGGAGGTTATGGTCTCTATGCTGTTATTCATTATTCTCAGCGGCATCCGTTTCCTGGGACACAGCTTTCTTCTCAGGCCTCATCTGCGGGAAGAAAAGCACGTCCTGAATGGAGGGAGAATCTGTCATGAACATGGTAAGACGGTCTATGCCCATGCCGAGACCGGATGTCGGAGGCATACCGTACTCCAGGGCACGGACAAAATCCATATCTATGTACATGGCCTCATCGTCTCCTTTATCCTTGAGTTTGAGCTGCTCCTTGAAACGGTAAAGCTGATCGATGGGGTCATTGAGCTCACTATAGGCATTGGCCAGTTCCTTGCCGTTGACAAACAGCTCGAAACGCTCGGTCAGGGACGGATCGCTGCGGTGACGCTTGGTCAGAGGCGATGTCTCCCATGGATAATCGGTGATGAACGTAGGCTGTATCAGATGCTTCTCGCAGTACTCCCCGAATATGGAGTCGATGAGCTTGCCCACACCCATAGTCTTGTCCACCTCCACATGCAGGTCGGCGCACACCTTCCGCAAAGCTTCCTCATCCATACCGCGCACATCCACTCCGGCATATTCCTTGATGGCGTCCAGCATGGGCAGACGGCGGTAGGGCTTCTTGAACTCCACCTCGTTGCCGCCGATGGTCAGCCTGGTCTTTCCGTTGACAGCCACAGCCACCTTCTCCAGCAAGTTCTCCACGAACTCCATCATCCATATATAGTCCTTGTACGCCACGTATATCTCCATGCAGGTGAACTCCGGATTGTGGGATTTGTCCATTCCCTCGTTGCGGAAGTCCTTGGCGAACTCATAGACTCCGGCGAATCCTCCCACTATCAGTCTCTTAAGGTACAGTTCATTGGCAATACGCAGATACAGAGGAATATCCAGAGCATTGTGATGGGTGATGAAAGGACGGGCATTGGCGCCTCCGGGAATCGGCTGAAGTATGGGGGTCTCCACCTCAAGATAGCCGAATGAGTTGAAATACTCCCTCATGGTCTGCATGATGCGTGTCCTTTTTACGAATACGTCCTTGACCTTGGGATTGACCACCAGGTCCACATAACGCATACGGTAACGCAGCTCGGGATCGGAGAAGGCATCATAGACCTCTCCCTCCTTTTCCTTGACTATAGGAAGCACCCTCAATGACTTGGAAAGTACAGTGAGCGACTTGGCATGAATGGAGAGCTGTCCTGTCTGCGTGATGAACGCATATCCCTTCACACCGATGAAATCACCGATATCCAACAGTTTCTTGAACACCGTATTGTACATGGTCTTATCCTCGCCGGGACATATCTCGTCACGTTTGACATAGACCTGAATCCTGCCCTCGGAATCCTGCAGCTCAATGAAAGAGGCGGCGCCCATGATACGGCGGCTCATCATCCTGCCGGCAATAGACACCTCGGCAAACGGACATTTTTCGGGGTCGTATTTCTCCTTTATCTCCGTCGTGGTCGTATTCACATCGTAAAGCGCGGCGGGGTAAGGCTCTATTCCGAGCTCCCTCAACTTCACAACCGCATCACGCCGGTTTTGTTCCTGCTCATTAAGCTCTGTATTTTCCATATTTAAAAACTTTAAACTTTGAATTGGCAAATTTAACTTTTTTTCTAATAATAATTGTTATAATTTTGCAGTTATGGCAATTGAAAAAAAATGGATAGTTAAAGAGCAGGGCAATCCAGCCACGGTCAGGGCGCTCTCAGCAGAGCTGGGAATAGATCAGGTGCTGGCCAACCTGCTGGTCCAACGCAATATAACCACAGCCGAACGAGCCAGGGAATTCTTTAAGCCCGACTTGTCCAAACTCCACGACCCTTTCCTCATGAAAGACATGGACAAGGCTGTCCAGCGTCTTATCGACGCCATCTCCTCCGAAGAAAAAGTACTCATATACGGTGATTACGATGTGGACGGAACCACGGCTGTCGCCCTAATGTACACATTCATCCGCAACTTCAATCCCAATGTGGAGTACTACATACCGGACCGCTATGACGAAGGCTACGGAATCTCGTACAAAGGCATCGACTGGGGACATGAGAACGGATATACCCTCATCATCGCCCTCGACTGCGGAATAAAGGCCGTGGAGAAAGTCGCATACGCCAAGAGTCTGGGCATAGACATCATCATCTGCGACCACCATCTTCCAGACGAGGAACTTCCCGCTGCGGCAGCGATTCTGGACCCCAAACGCAATGACTGCAACTACCCTTTCGATGACCTGTCAGGATGCGGGGTGGGATTCAAGCTGATACAGGCCTACGCCATACGCAAGTCGCTTCCTTTCGCATGGGTGGAGTCCTTTCTCGACCTGGTGGCGGTAAGCATAGCCGCCGACCTGGTGTCAATGACAGGCGAGAACCGCATACTTGCATACTACGGACTCGAAAGGCTCAACCACTCCCCGCGCAAGGGGCTGCAGTCGATTATCAAGCTCTCCGGACTTGAAAACCATAAAATCACCGTAGACGACATCGTATTCAAGATAGGTCCGCGCATCAATGCCGCAGGCAGGATGGAATCCGGACGCACGGCCGTTCATCTTCTGGTCTCCCGCAATGACGACGAGGCCCAGAGCATAGGAAAGATTATCGACCTGCACAACAAAGAGCGCAAGAGCGTGGACAAACAAATCACCAAGGCCGCGATAGAGTCGGTGATGAACGACCGGCACTTCATGGACCGCAAGTCCACAGTGGTATTCGACCCGAAATGGAACAAGGGAGTCGTAGCCATCGTGGCCTCCCGTCTGGTGGAGGCGTTCTACCGCCCCACCATTGTGCTCACAGAGTCCAACGGACTGATTACCGGCTCAGCCAGAAGCATAGCCGGCTTCGACCTGTACGAGGCCATAAAAGAATGCTCCGAATATCTGGAGAACTACGGCGGACATATGTATGCGGCGGGACTGACACTCAAAAAGGAGAACCTGCTGCCGTTCGAGGAGAAATTCGAGAAAGTGGTCGCCGAAAAAATCACAGAAGACATACTCACCCCTGTCGTTCAGATAGACACATATCTGGACTTCAAGCAGATAACACCTAAATTCTTCCGTATACTCAAACAGTTCCAGCCGTTCGGTCCAGGAAACCAATCCCCTGTGTTCATCACCGAGAATGTCTACGACAACGGCAACGGACGCCTCGTCGGCTCCGGCAACGGACACATGAAACTGGAGCTTATCCAGGAAGACGAGCCGTACCGGTACATATCTGCCATTGCTTTCAACCGCTCAGAGCATTTCGAGCACCTGCACGCAGGCAATCCGGTAGACATCTGCTACTCAATAGCCGAGAACTACTACCGGGGCATTGCCAACATACAGCTGCGAGTCAAGGACATACATAAAAAAGAACTGTTTTAAGACCTCACATACATGCTCAATTTCGAATGTGACTACATGAGAGGAGCCTGTCCTGAAGTGCTCGACAGACTCGTCAAGACCAATATGGACGAAACCCTGGGCTACGGAGACGACCCCTACTGCAAATCGGCGGCCGGACGCATCAGGGAGATATGCGGCTGTCCTGATGCCAGGGTATATTTTCTCGTGGGAGGCACACAGGTCAATGCCACAGCCATATATGCCGTACTGAAGCATTGTCAGGGCGTGATATCTCCTGTCACGGGACACATCAATCATCATGAAGCAGGAGCCGTGGAAGCCACCGGGCACAAGGTCATATCCCTGCCCGGGCGCGACGGCAAACTTGATGCGACAGAAGTAAGAAACTATCTGAAGGCCTATTGGAATGACGAGAATTACGCCCACATAGTCGAGCCGGGCATGGTGTACATCACCCATCCTACCGAACTGGGCACACTGTACAGCCTCAGAGAACTTCAGGATATGGCAGCGGTATGCCGGGAATACCACATCCCTCTATACCTTGACGGAGCCAGGCTGGCATACGCCATAGCGTCGGACAAGACGGACGTCACACTAAGGGACATCGCCTCGCTGTGCGACATTTTCTACATAGGAGGAACCAAATGCGGAGCCCTCTTCGGAGAGGCCCTGGTCATTCCGCGCCCGGAACTGACAGGCGATTTGTTCTCCATCATCAAACAAAGAGGCGCGATGCTGGCCAAGGGCCGCCTTCTGGGACTTCAGTTCGACACTCTGCTGGCTGACGGCCTGTATGAACGGAACGGCCTCAACGCCATCCGGACAGCCGGTCTGCTCGCCAAAGGACTTCAAGCCAAGGGCTACCGCTTCCTGATACCGCCGCAGACCAACCAGTTGTTCGTCATCATGGGCAATGCCGGGATCGAGCGGCTGCGCAAGAAAGTCTCATTCTCACTGTGGGAGCATGTGGATGCAGACCACAGCGCCATACGTCTGGTGACAGACTGGGCTACCTCCGAGGCCGATGTCGAGGCGCTGCTGTCGCTTCTTTAATCAACGCCCTCCCGCCTTCTCGTCCAGCCCCAGCTCAGGATGACGGTCAGACGAGCGGCTCAGCAGCACAGCCGTAACAATCGCACACACTGACATGCCGATAAAGAAATACTCGGCAACTACCGGAGACGATGCCCTGTCCATAATATGTCCCACGACTATGGGCACAGTAAAGAGGCCGATATTCTGTACCCAGTAAACCAATGAGAATGCCGTACCCAGTTTATTCTCCGCAATGATTTTAGGCACCGATGGCCACATGGCCGCGGGAACCAGCGAATAGCCCAGACCGAGGACACCTATGGCAATGAAGCCGAAGACCGGCAAGCCAGGTGCAAAAGCCACTGTCAGATGCGATAGAAGTATCATACCGGAACCCAGTATCATTATCTTCGTGCCGCGTCCCACCTTGTCCACGACAGCTCCGAACAGCGGAGCGAAAACCAGGGTGAAGAACGGTATCATGGCCACCATCACCGAGGCCACATTACTGTCTATACCGAATCTGGGCATCAGTATGGCCGTGGCGAACTTGCGGAACGACACCACGCAGCAGTAGAAAAATACGCAGAGCAGAGATATGAGCAGGAAATGACGGTTGGTAATCACCTTTATCACGTCCCTGAAACGAAAACGGTCCTCTTCCTGCACCCCTCCGGCCTGAGCCGCCGGCTCTCCCTTTCTGTCGGCGCCGTAGTCCATCAGCACGAACAAGCCCCAAAGAAGCAGGGCGAAGAGCAATAACGTCAGTCCTACCACAGCAGGACGGGACGTCTCCGAGAACGGGATATAACCGTCCAGTTCCACAATACGCGGTACAACTATAAGAGCCACGGCAGTGCCCAGACGGGCCAGAGCCAGCTGCAATCCCATGGCGAAAGCGATCTCCTTACCCTTGAACCACTTTGCGATAGCCCTGTTGACAGTCACCCCCGCTATCTCGCTGCCCAGGCCGAACATGGCGCACCCGGCGTAGGCCAGCGACAGAGACGGTTTGGCGGACACCCCGGAAAGCAATGCGTACAAACGGCTGCCGGCAAATCCCTCCGATATGGCATAGGTAATCAGCGCGGCACCGCCTACCATCAAGCCGACGAATATCGAGCCTGTAAGCCTAACACCCCAGCGGTCAAGCAACATTCCGCAGATTATCAGTCCGCCGAATATGCACAGCAGCGAATAGGCACTGCGGTAAAAGCCGTAATCGGTCATCGACCAGCCAAGGGCCACCATCGACGGATCCTCGAACTCCTGGTTGATAGTCGAGAATATGTCATCGAAAAAGTACGATGCGAACATCGGAAGGGCAAGACACAAAAGGGCCACCCATCGGATGGCCCCTTTATCTCTAAGCGTCTTAAGCAGTCTGCTCATAGCCGCAGATTATTCTTCTTTCTTCACCACGTTCGGCAGCTCCAGACCGTATTTCTTCCTGCGGTCCTCGGCTTTGAGGAGGAAACTCAGGATAAATGCCAGAACACCGAAAGATGAGAATATTATCATAGGCGCAAGATATCCTCCTGTCGACTGGAGCACCTTGCCTATCAGCAGAGGCACAAGGCAGAGACCGATGTTCTGCACCCAGAAGATAAGGCAGTATGCGCTGCCGAGTATCTTCTCGTCGATAATCTTGGGCACCGAGGGCCACAGTGCGGCCGGCACGAGGGAGAAGCTGACACCGAGTACGGCAATCAGAGTAACTGCCAGCCACTTATGAGGATATACAGGCAGGATGAATGCAAATGAAAGATGGCATACTATCATGATGATGGCTCCAAGCATCAGCATCGTGGCGCCCTTGCCCTTGCGATCCAGGAAGATACCGAGCAGAGGCGTGAGGCACATGGCCAGAATGGGGAAGAAACTGAAGAGCTGGGAAGCCGTGGCATTGTCAACTCCGAGGGTCACCTCCAGATAGTTCGGTGCATATCTCTGGAAGGGGAATATGGCTGAATAATAAAGTACGCAGAGCAGGGCTACCAGCCAGAACATTTTGCTTGAGAATATCTTACCGAGATCCCTGAGATGGAACTCGTCCTCAGGGGATTTCTCCTCAGTGGCCATGCCGGCCGCCACGAGCTGCCTGTCGAACTTGGTATCCATCACCGAGAATACTATGTAGTTGATGAGTCCTATCAGAAGCAGCACCGTACAGAAACCGACGGGAGCCACCACAGAATGGTCGAACTTATTGGAGATGATAGGAGCCAGCCACATGACGGCGAACACACCGAGACGGGCGATAGCCATCTCAAGACCCATTGCCAGAGCCATTTCCTTGCCTTTAAACCACTTGGCAATGGACTTGGACACTGTGGTACCGGCCATCTCGCAGCCGCAGCCGAAGACCATGAAACCGAGGGAAGCCATCTTGGCGCTGCCGGGCATTGCAGTCCACCAGCTGTCCAGCCAGGCGCACATGCCGGTGGTCTGGAACCATTCGCTTATACCTACGAACTTAATGCTTGCTCCGATTACCATAAGTGAGGCGGAGAGCACTCCGGTGAAACGGATGCCCATCTTGTCCAGGATAATACCGGCCAGAATCAGGAAGCCGCACACATTGAGGATATACTCCGATGCCGCATAAGTTCCGAACGCTCCGCTGTCCCAGCCTCTGGCCGACTCCACCAGCGACTTCAGGGGAGACATCACGTCCACGAACATATATGCGAAAAACATCATCAGCGCGATGAGAATCAACGCGGCCCAACGCGCCACTACGCTGTCGTTGAGCATCTTTGCTACTTTTTGTTGCATTTGATTTCAGGTATTAGGATTAATCAGGATTCAAAAGTACCGTTTTTTGGCTGAAATGGCAAAAAATAATGCTATCTTAGCAGTCCGAATTTTAATTAATCCTTATTATGTCATTGAACAAAGTCCTACTTATAGGAAATGCGGGAAGAGATCCCGAGGTTAGACATCTGGAAAGCGGGGCGATGACCGCCACTTTTTCCCTGGCCACCACCGAGCGTTACAGGGACCGCAGCACCGGAGAACCGAGAGAGCAGACAGAGTGGCACAACATCGTATGCTGGAGAAATCTGGCTGAGATAGCGGAGAAATACGTCAGGAAAGGCACACAGCTTTTCATCGAGGGACGCATACGGACCCGCTCCTACAACGACAAGGACGGCAACACAAAATATGTCACCGAGATCGTGGCGGACAACTTCCAGCTTCTCGGACGCAAGTCGGACAACCCCGCCACCCCGGTGCAGTCAGGAAGACCCGCCCAGGCTCCATCCTATCAGCAGAGCTATAACACGCCTCAGTATTCAGCTCCGGCACAGCCTGCCCAAACAGCTCCCGCCGATGTCCAGAACGATGAGATAGGAGACGACCTTCCGTTTTAATTTTTCCATACGCATTCGCAGATATGAAAAACAATAAAGCAAAAGTAGACGTAGTCCTCGGCCTCCAGTGGGGCGACGAGGGTAAAGGCAAGATTGTAGATGTTCTTGCCGACAGATACAATATCATAGCAAGATTCCAGGGCGGTCCCAACGCAGGTCACTCGATACAGTACGGAGACAAGAGCTTCGTGCTCCATTCGGTACCCTCCGGAATATTCAGGGAAGGGACAGACAACATCATAGGCAACGGAGTGGTTCTGGACCCCATTATTTTCCAGAAAGAATGCACGGACCTTGAGAAGACCGGAGTCCCTGTGAGGAACCGCATACGCATATCCAAGAAAGCCCATCTGATCACTCCCACCCACAGGATTATAGACGCTGCGTCGGAAGCTGCCAAAGGCAAGTCCAAGATCGGCTCCACACTCAAGGGCATAGGACCGGCCTACATGGACAAGACAGGCCGCAACGGCTTGAGAGTAGGCGACATCCTGGCTCCCGACTTCCAGACCAGATTTGACAATCTTAAAAAGAAGCACATCGCTTTTCTCAAACAGTTTGACTACACCTACGATCCCGACATGGACGTGGAGAAATGGATGTCGGCCGTCGAATATCTGAAGACATTCGACCTGGTGGACGGAGAATACTATATCAACTCCAGACTTGACGCCGGAGCCAGCGTACTGGCCGAAGGTGCCCAGGGTTCTATGCTGGATGTGGATTTCGGCTCCTACCCTTTCGTAACTTCCTCCACCACCATCTGCTCCGGCGCATGCCTCGGCTTAGGCGTCGCCCCCGGTTCCATAGGCAGCGTATACGGCATCTTCAAGGCCTACTGCACCCGAGTCGGCAGCGGTCCATTCCCCACCGAGCTGTTTGACGCCACCGGCGAGGAGCTGCGCACCAAGGGGCATGAGTTCGGCGCCACCACCGGACGCTCCCGTCGTACGGGATGGCTGGACATGGTAGCTCTCAAGTACGCCGTGATGCTCAACGGTGTGACTGAGCTGATCATGATGAAAGCCGACGTCATGGACACATTCGACACGATAAAAATAGCCACCGGCTACATCGTGGACGGACAGAGGCAGGACAGCGTACCCTATGACACTTATGCGGAGATAACCCCTGTATACAAGGAGTTCAAGGGATGGAAAGCCGACCTTTCAAAGATAAGGGACGAGAAAGACCTGCCTGCTGAATTCAAAGAATACATATCATTTATAGAACAAGAGACCGGCGTTCCTGTTACCGTCATCTCGCTCGGCCCGGACCGCGCAGAGACTATTTTCAGGAAATAAACGCATGTCACTTCTAGAACAAGTCAACAGCCCCGAGGATATTCGGGGCTTCTCTGTCAAACAGCTGGAGACACTGTGCGGCGAGATACGCCGGTACATGATAGACTGCTGTGCCAAAAACCCGGGGCATCTGGGCGCAAGTCTCGGCGCAGTGGAGCTGGCCGTAGCCCTGCACTATGTCTACAACACCCCAGTGGACAAAATCGTCTGGGACGTAGGTCACCAGGCATACGCCCATAAAATAATCACCGGACGCAGGGAGGCCTTCAAGACCAACCGTACATACAAAGGCATCAGCGGCTTTCCCAAGATGTCCGAAAGCATATTCGACACATTCGGCGTCGGACATTCCTCGACATCCGTATCCGCCGCCCTGGGCATGGCCGTTGCGTCAAAACTATCCGGCATCGATGAGAAAATCGTAGCCGTAATCGGAGACGGCGCCCTGACCGGAGGCATGGCCTTCGAGGGCCTTAACAACGCCGGCTCGATGAAGACAGACATTCTCGTCATTCTCAACGACAACCACATCTCCATAGACGAGGGCATGGGAGCCATGCACAACTACCTGCTCAAAATCTCCACTTCCGAGACATACAACAGGATAAAGAACCACGTCTGGGACATCATCGGCTCAGCCCGCCTGCGCAGGGGAGTACAGAAATTCATGTTCAGCACGAAAATGGCGGTACTCAAGAGCGGATCGCTGTTCGAGTCCATGGGATTCCGCTATTTCGGAGCCATAGACGGCAACGACATAGGCCAGCTCACCACCACCCTTGCGTCTCTTAGGAACATCAAAGGGCCCAAGCTGCTGCACGTCATCACCAAGAAGGGCAAAGGATACAAACCGGCCGAGGAGAATCAGACAGTGTGGCACGCACCGGGAACATTCGACCCGGTAACAGGAAAGCGCAGCATAAGTGCCGGAACAAGCGCCGCCAAATACCAGGACGTTTTCGGCGAGACTCTTCTGGAACTGGCCAGGGCCGACAAGAAAATCGTGGCAGTGACTCCCGCCATGGCGTCCGGATGCGGCATGAACATCATGATGAGAGAGATTCCGGAAAGGACTTTCGATGTCGGCATCGCCGAGCAGCACGCCGTAACATTCTCGGCCGGCATGGCCGCTTCCGGCCTGCTACCGTTCTGCAACATATACTCGTCATTCATGCAGCGCGCCTACGACAGCGTCATACACGACGTAGCCCTGCAGAACCTGAAAGTCGTTTTCTGTCTCGACAGAGCCGGACTGGTCGGAGAAGACGGAGCCACACACCACGGAGTATTCGACATGGCCGCATTCAGGCCGGTTCCCAATCTTATCATCGCCTCTCCCCTCAATGAACTGGAGCTGCGCAACATTATGTATACAGCATCCCTCCCGGACATACACGCACCTATTATAATAAGGTATCCGCGCGGAACCGGCGAAGGCGTCGACTGGAGAGACAAGGAGTTCGTTCCCGTCCCGATAGGAAAAGGACAGCTTCTTCACAACGGCTCCGGTACGGCCGTGCTTACCATAGGTCCCGTCGGCAATATAGCCGCCGAAGCCGTACGTATTGCAGAAGAGCGCGGCTTCTCCGTCCTGCACTACGACATGAGGTTCCTCAAACCTGTAGACACGGATATTCTGAAAGACGTGTGTGCGAATGCTAACAGGATCATCACCGTAGAGGACGCCTCTGTAATAGGAGGGCTGCACGACGCCGTATGCTCCTACGTGGCAGAACACGCACCGGGACTGCCTGTCATCGGGCTCGGCGTGCCGGACAGATTCGTCGAACAGGGCACTGTAAAGCAGCTGAGACATGAGTGCGGCTTCGACACAGAAGATATTCTTAACGCAATTATTGAATAATTTTCTAAATTCTTTTGTATTTTTTAAGAAAAGATATATCTTTGCAGTCCCAAAAATAAGCGTTGCCGATATAGCTCAGTTGGCCAGAGCAGCTGATTTGTAATCAGCGGGTCGTGGGTTCGAATCCCTCTATCGGCTCAAGTCCTTTGAAATAAGTATTTTACAAAATACGGGGAGATACCAAAGTGGCCAACTGGGGCAGACTGTAAATCTGCTGGCGCACGCCTTCGGAGGTTCGAATCCTTCTCTCCCCACACATATACGAAGAGGCATCCGCAGAAGATGCCCTGAATGAACGAGAGGTTTTTCGTTTTGAAGGGGGAGATTCAAGGAACGTGAGGAGAGAGCACCGGAGTTTACTTGTGTAAATGAGGATGCGAGCGACAAGCGGTGACGCAGAAGATGCCCTTCAAAACGAAAAAGGCGGAAGTAGCTCAGTTGGTAGAGCATCAGCCTTCCAAGCTGAGGGTCGCGGGTTCGAACCTCGTCTTCCGCTCTTAAAGCCAGTGTAGCTCAGGGGTAGAGCGCTTCCTTGGTAAGGAAGAGGTCATGAGTTCAAATCTCATCACCGGCTCAATTTATTATATACATTAAATTAAATCTCACATTATGGCAAAAGAAACTTTCAAAAGAGACAAGCCGCATGTTAACATAGGTACTATCGGCCATGTTGACCACGGTAAAACCACTCTTACCGCAGCCATCACCAAGGTACTGGCTGAGAAAGGACTCTCCGAGGTCCGCTCTTTCGATTCCATCGACAACGCTCCCGAGGAAAAAGAACGCGGTATTACTATCAACACCGCTCATATCGAGTATCAGACAGAGACACGTCACTATGCACACGTTGACTGCCCGGGTCACGCTGACTACGTGAAGAACATGGTTACCGGTGCCGCTCAGATGGACGGTGCCATCCTCGTAGTTGCCGCTACCGACGGTCCTATGCCCCAGACACGTGAGCACATCCTGCTCGCCCGTCAGGTGAACGTGCCTAGAATCGTTGTCTTCCTGAACAAAGTTGATATCGTAGACGATCCCGAGATGATCGAGCTCGTTGAGATGGAGGTTCGTGAGCTCCTCAGCTTCTACGGCTTCGACGGCGACAACGCTCCTGTTATCGCAGGTTCCGCTCTCGGTGCCCTCAACGGCGAGCCCAAGTGGGTTGAGAAAGTCATGGAACTGATGAACGCAGTTGACGAGTACATACCTCTGCCTGTTCGTGACAACGAGAAACCCTTCCTTATGCCTATCGAGGATATCTTCTCCATCACCGGTCGTGGTACCGTTGCTACCGGTCGTATCGAGACTGGTATCGTTAAGGTCGGCGACGAGGTTCAGATTATCGGTCTCGGTGAAGAGCCTAAGAAATCTGTTGTCACCGGTGTTGAGATGTTCCGCAAGATTCTCGACGAGGGAGAGGCAGGAGACAACGTTGGTCTGCTCCTCCGCGGTATTGACAAGAAGGAGATCAAGAGAGGTCAGGTTATCGCTCACCCCGGTACCATCACTCCTCACAAGAGATTCAAAGCCGCTATCTACGTACTGAAGAAAGACGAGGGTGGCCGTCATACTCCTTTCCACAACAAATACCGTCCTCAGTTCTTCATCCGTACCCTCGATATCACAGGTGAGATCACTCTCCCTGAGGGAACAGAGATGGTTATGCCTGGCGACAACGTTGAGATTACAGTAGACCTCATCTACCCTGTAGCTATCAACGAGGGACTCCGCTTCGCTATCCGTGAGGGTGGACGTACAGTAGGTTCCGGTCAGGTAACTGCTATTCTTGACTAATTATCCCCTAACAGGGAAATAATAAATAAAGGGGGTCTACTCGGCCCCCTTTTTAAAGTAACCGAGTAGAAAGGGCCACAGACGGCACAGAATCTGATCGAACCTCTGACTTTTTTAGGGCTTAGGGCCGGCAGATTCAAGGAGCGCGAGGAGCGAGCACCAAAGGAACTGACGTACCTTAGACCTCTTTTAGGGTTATGGGGCGGCAGTTTCAAGGAGTGCGACGAATGAGCACCGGAGCTTACTTCTGTAAGTGAGGATGCGAATGAGGAGCAGCGACGCCGAAAATGCCGTCCTAGAACCCTAAAAAAGGGACATAGTTCAAGGGTAGAATAGCGGTCTCCAAAACCGTTGATGGGCGTTCGAATCGCTCTGTCCCTGCAAGATACCGGATTGTTACGGATCCGGCATTTTAACGACGGCTCGAGGCAAGCTTCCGGCTGACAGCCGACAAAACATTAAAAATGAGCAAAGTATCAGTTTACGTAAAAGAGTCGTACAAGGAGCTGACTCAAAAGGTCAGCTGGCCGTCATGGAACCAGCTTCAAAGTTCGGCTATTGTCGTGATGGTGGCATCTGTCATCCTCGCTGCGATAATTTTCCTTATGGACTTCGTGTTCAGACATTTGATGACCACGATCTATAATTTATTGTATTAGACGCAATGGCTGAGCTGGAAAAGAAATGGTATGTCATCCGGGTCGCCGGAGGTAAGGAGAAAAAGGCTAAGGAATATATTGAGAGCGAGTTGAAAGCACTCGGTCTCGATAATTACGTATCCCAGATTCTCATTCCCACCGAAAAGATCTATCAGGTACGCAACGGTAAGAAGGTAAGCAAGGAAAGTATATTCTTCCCCGGCTATATTCTTATTGAGGCGCACTTGACCGGCGAGCTGCAGCACATCATCAGAAACATTCCGCACGTATCCGGATTCCTCACGGAAAGACAGGGCAAGGACAAGGAGCCTATCCCTCTCAGACCCTCCGAGGTCAACCGCATACTGGGAATCGTAGACGAGCAGCTCGAGCAGGATGAGGAAAACATCACTCCGTTTGTCATTGGCGAGGCTGTCAAGATTACCGACGGACCTTTCAACGGTTTCGACGGTACTATTGAGGAGATTCTCCAGGACAAGAAGAAGCTCAAAGTGATGGTCAAGATTTTCGGACGTAAGACTCTTTTGGAACTCAACTTTGTTCAAGTAGTTAAAGAATAAATCTAGTAGTAATTATGGCCAAAGAAATTGCCGCATTTATTAAATTGCAGATAAAAGGCGGTGCCGCGAATCCCTCACCTCCAGTAGGACCGGCTCTCGGTTCGAAGGGCGTGAACATCATGGATTTCTGCAAACAATTCAATGCCCGTACTCAGGACAAAGCCGGAAAAGTGCTGCCTGTGATTATTACAGTCTACAGCGATAAATCCTTTACATTTGTTGTAAAGCAGCCCCCTGTAGCCGTACAGATCAAAGAGGCCGCAAAACTGTCCAAAGGCTCTGCCGAGCCCAACCGCAGCAAGGTCGGCTCGCTTACCTGGGAGCAGGTAAAGGCTATCGCTCAGGACAAGATGCCTGACATGAATGCATTCACACTCAAGTCTGCAATGAAAATGGTAGCTGGTACTGCCAGAAGCATGGGTGTTACTGTAACGGGAACATTTCCTGAAGATATAAAATAATCACGCGCTATGAGTAAATTGACTAAAAACCAGAAGACAGCTGTCGAGAAGGTTGATTTCGGGAAACAGTACAGACTCTTGGAGGCCTGCAAGCTGGTCAAGGAGACCAACTATGCCAAATTTGACGCCTCTGTGGACATGGCTGTACGTCTCGGAGTCGATCCCCGTAAGGCTAACCAGATGGTACGTGGCGTCGTGACCCTTCCTCACGGAACAGGAAAAGTGACCCGCGTACTCGTATTGTGCACCCCCGATAAGGAGAATGAAGCCCGTGAGGCTGGTGCCG
The DNA here is from genome assembly GCA_019116865.1 of Candidatus Coprenecus stercoravium. Classification (GTDB taxonomy): domain Bacteria; phylum Bacteroidota; class Bacteroidia; order Bacteroidales; family UBA932; genus Coprenecus; species Coprenecus stercoravium. Next base: position 57,479 of record DXAW01000028.1, read on the forward strand.
ACTATGTAGGTTTGGATGAATTCGTTGAGAAAATCAAAGGAGGCTGGACCGATGTGGATGTTGTCATCTGTACTCCCTCTGTCATGGGTAAGGTAGGTGCCCTCGGCCGTATCCTCGGTCCGCGCGGCCTGATGCCTAACCCCAAGACAGGTACTGTGACAATGGAAATCGGAAAGGCTGTAAAAGAAGTGAAAGCCGGTAAAATCGACTTCAAGGTGGACAAGACCGGTATCGTTCACGCAGCTATCGGCAAGGTTTCATTCGAAGCCGAGCAGCTCGCCGAGAACGCACAGGAGCTTCTCAACACAATCGCCAAACTGAAACCTCAGTCCCTGAAAGGAACTTACGTGAAGAGTGTTTTCATCTCTTCTACTATGAGCCCCGGTATTTGCATAGATTCCAAAACTTTCAGTGCTGCTGAATAATTAATTTAGAGTATCATGAGAAAAGAGGAAAAAGCACAGATTATAGATCAGGTTGCGGCTCAGTTGTCTGAGACTCCCAACTTCTATGTAACCGACATATCGGGCCTCAATGCGGAAAATACAACAGCTCTCCGCAGGGCTTGCTTCGAGAAGGAAGTAAAATTGATGGTCGTTAAGAACACTCTGTTCATCAAGGCTCTTGAGAAGATTGAGGGACAGGCTGTAGAGGCCATCAAGCCCATCATGGAAGGCTCATCCGCTATAATGTTCACTACTACCCCCAACACCCCCGCCAAACTCATCAAGGAATACGGAGAAAAGATGGGCAAGCCGGTGCTGAAGGGTGCGTATGTTCAGGATTGCGCATATATCGGCGCCGAGAATCTTGAGGTTCTCGTCAACATCAAGTCCCGTGAGGAACTCATCGGTGAAATCATCGGTCTGCTGCAGTCTCCTGCACGCAACGTTATCTCCGCTCTGCAGGCTTCTGCCGGCGGAAAAGTCGCAGGACTTGTCAAGACCTTATCGGAAAAAGAATAAAAATAAAACAAACAATTTAATAATTAGAAATCATGGCAGATATCAAAAAATTTGCGGAAGAATTAGTTAACCTTACAGTTAAAGAAGTTCATGAACTCGCACAGGTACTGAAGGAGGAATATGGAATCGAGCCTGCAGCAGCCGCTGCAGTAGCAGTAGCCGCTCCCGCAGCAGGCGGAGCAGCAGCTGAGGCTGAGCAGACACAGTTCGATGTTATCCTGACCTCTGCCGGACAGGCTAAACTCCAGATTGTAAAGGTCGTTAAGGAGATTACCGGTCTCGGACTGAAGGAAGCTAAAGACCTCGTAGACAAGGTTCCTGCTCCCGTAAAGGAGAAAGTATCCAAAGCTGAAGCTGAACAGGTAAAAGCACAACTCGAAGAAGCAGGCGGAGAAGTTGAAGTTAAATAAACATACTCTATCCCGCTGACGGGAAAATTCAGGTTTAGGGTCCTCCCGGGACTCTAAACCTTTTTGTCGTTTTCAAAGTTTATCTTCAACAAAACCGGATACAATGGCGCAAAACCTTAACAATCAACGCATTTCATTTGCATCTTCCAAGACTCTGCTCGACTACCCTGATTTCTTGGAGGTACAGCTAAAGCCTTTCAAAGACTTCTTCCAGCTGGACACCACACCTGAAAACCGCCGCAACGAAGGACTATTCAAAGTGTTCCAGGAGATATTTCCTATCACGGATACAAGGAACAACTTCGTCCTGGAGTTTGTAGACTACTTCATCGATCCCCCACGCTACTCTGTGGATGAATGTCTCGACAGAGGACTCACTTACAGCGTGCCCTTGAAGGCCAAGCTCAAACTCTACTGCACGGATCCCGAGCACGAGGATTTCGACACATCCATTCAGGACGTCTACCTCGGCACTATCCCGTATATGACAGAACGGGGCACATTCGTAATCAACGGTTCGGAGCGTATAGTAGTATCGCAGCTCCACCGTTCCCCCGGTGTATTCTTCGGGCAGAGCATCCATGCCAACGGAACCAAACTCTATTCGGCCAGAATCATTCCGTTCAAGGGTTCATGGATTGAATTTGCGACAGACATCAACAATGTCATGTACGCATACATCGACCGCAAGAAGAAGCTTCCGGTCACCACTCTTCTGAGAGCTATAGGATTCGAGAGCGACAAAGAGATTCTCGATATCTTCGGCCTGGCACGCGAGGTGCAGGCCACAAAGGAAGAACTTACCAAGAATATCGGTTCCAAACTGGCTGCCCGCGTCCTCAAGACATGGAACGAGGACTTCGTGGATGAAGATACCGGCGAGGTAGTCTACATTGAAAGGAACCAGATTGTAGTTGACCGCGAGACTATTCTCGACGAGAACAACATCAACGATATCCTGGATGCAGGTGTCAGCACGATTCTTCTCCACAGGGATGACGTAGACCTGAGCGACTACACGATTATCTTCAACACCCTGCAAAAGGACGTCTGCAACTCCGAGAAAGAGGCCGTATTCTATACTTACAGGCAATTGCGCAACTCGGAACCGCCTGACGAGGCTACCGCCAGGGACGTGATAGACAAGCTTTTCTTCTCCGACAAGAGATACGACCTCGGAGAAGTGGGCCGCTACCGTCTCAACCGCAAGCTGGGCCTCACTACCCCTTCCGACGTAAGGGTGCTGACAAAGCAGGATATCATCGAGATTATCAAATATCTCATCCAGCTGATCAACAACAAAGCCGCCATTGACGATATAGACCACCTGAGCAACCGCCGTATCAGAACTGTAGGCGAACAGCTCGCCAATCAGTTCAGCGTCGGACTGACCCGTATGGCCCGCACCATAAGGGAGAGAATGAACGTAAGGGACAATGAGGTATTCGTGCCCACAGACCTTATCAACGCCAAGACTCTCTCGTCTGTCATCAACTCATTCTTCGGCAGCAGCCAGCTCTCGCAGTTCATGGACCAGACCAATCCTCTGGCCGAGATGACAAACAAGCGCCGTCTGTCCGCCCTCGGTCCCGGAGGTCTGTCAAGAGACAGGGCCGGATTCGAGGTTCGAGACGTACACTACACCCACTACGGCCGTCTCTGCCCTATCGAGACACCTGAGGGTCCTAACATCGGTCTTATCTCCTCACTCTGCGTATACGCAAGAATCAACGACCTCGGTTTCATTGAGACCCCCTACCGTAAAGTCGAGAACGGCAAGGTGGACATGAGCCCGGAGGGATGCGTATACATGAGCGCCGAGGAAGAGGAGGACAAGATGGTGGCACAGGCCAACATCCACCTCGACGACCAGGGAGACATCCTCGACGAGCGTATCAGCTGCCGTCATGAGGCCGACTTCCCCGTCGTAACTAAAGAACAGGTCCACTATATAGACGTGGCACCCAACCAGATAGCATCTATAGCAGCGTCACTCATTCCTTTCCTCGAGCACGACGACGCCAACCGCGCCCTCATGGGATCCAACATGATGCGCCAGGCCGTACCCGTCATCAAACCCGAAGCTCCTATAGTCGGAACAGGACTTGAGAGAGCCGTGGCACGTGACTCACGTACCCAGGTAGTAGCCGAGAGAGACGGAGAGGTGGTATATGTGGACGCCAGGGAAATACACGTGAAATACGACAGGACTGATGACGAGAAATTCGTAAGCTTCTCTCCTGAAGTCACAGTATATCATCTTCCCCTCTACAGAAAGACCAACCAGAGCACATCCATTCACCTCAAGCCTATAGTAAGGCGCGGTGACAGGGTGCATACCGGTCAGGTACTCACAGAGGGATACGCCACACAGGGCGGAGAGCTTGCTCTCGGACGTAACCTCAAGGTAGCGTTCATGCCCTGGAAAGGATACAATTTCGAGGACGCCATCGTACTGTCCGAAAGAATTCTCCGTGAGGACATATTCACCTCCATCCATGTCGACGAGTACATCATGGAAGTGCGCGACACCAAGAGAGGTATGGAAGAGCTTACTTCCGACATCCCCAATGTCAGCGAGGACGCCACCAAGGATCTTGACGAGCACGGTATTATAAGGGTCGGTGCCCATGTCGAGCCTGGTGATATCCTGATCGGAAAGATTACTCCTAAGGGAGAGAGCGATCCTTCACCGGAGGAGAAACTTCTGAGAGCCATCTTCGGTGACAAGGCCGGAGACGTGAAGGATGCTTCGCTGAAGGCATCTCCTTCTCTCTCAGGTACTATCATAGGCAAGAGACTGTTCTCAAGGGTAGCCAAGGAGCCGGGTGGAAAACGCGGCAAGAATGCGCCCAAAGACGAGCTGGTAAAGGCAGAGACCGACTTCACAGAGAAGACCACGGCTCTCCGCAAGCTCTTCATCGACAAGCTCTATACCCTTACCAAAGACCGCAAGAGCAACGGTGTCTGGGATCTTTACGAGACAGAGCTTATACCCAAGGGCACTGCCTTCACACGCCAGCTGCTTGAGAACATCAAGTACGAGGATGTCAATCCTTCCAAATGGACTTCTGACAAGAATGCCAACAACTTGATAAAAGCCCTCATCAACAACTACCTGATAGCATACAAGGAGTACGATGCGGAGCTCAAGAGAATCAAATACAATCTTACGATAGGTGACGAGCTTCCTACCGGTATCATGCAGCTTGCAAAAGTCTACGTGGCCAAGAAGAGGAAGATCAGAGTAGGAGACAAAATGGCGGGACGTCACGGAAACAAAGGTATCGTTGCCAAAGTGGTAAGGGACGAGGACATGCCCTTCCTCGACGACGGAACTACAGTGGACATCGTCCTCAACCCTCTGGGTGTGCCTTCCCGTATGAACCTCGGACAGATTTACGAGACCGTGCTCGGATGGGCCGGCAAGGAACTTGGCCTGAAGTTCAGCACCCCGATCTTCGACGGAGCTTCCCTCGAGCAGATATGCGAGTACACCGACAAGGCCGGCCTTCCCCGCTACGGAAAGACCTACCTGCGTGACGGAGGAAGCGGCGAGTACTTCGACCAGCCTGCGACAGTCGGCGTGATCTACATGATCAAGCTCGGCCACATGGTGGACGACAAGATGCACGCCCGTTCCATCGGTCCTTACTCCCTCATCACCCAGCAGCCTCTGGGAGGTAAGGCACAGTTCGGAGGCCAGCGATTCGGAGAGATGGAGGTATGGGCCCTCGAGGCATTCGGTGCTTCCAATGTCCTCCAGGAAATCCTCACCATCAAGTCCGATGATGTTACCGGACGTTCCCGCGCATACGAGGCCATCGTCAAGGGTGATCCCATGCCCACCCCGGGTATCCCGGAATCCCTCAACGTGCTTCTGCATGAATTACGCGGTCTCGGCCTGAGCATAAAATTAGACTAGTTTTTGTATTGGATAAATAGCAATCAGATATGGCTTTTAAGAAAGACAACAAGATAAAGAGCAACTTCAGCAGGATTTCCATCGGACTGGCCTCACCTGAAGAGATTCTGGAAAGGTCATCCGGAGAAGTTCTCAAGCCCGAGACTGTCAATTACCGCACATACAAGCCTGAGCGTGACGGACTTTTCTGCGAGAGAATCTTCGGTCCGACAAAGGACTACGAATGCCATTGCGGAAAATACAAGAGAATCCGCTACCGCGGAATTGTCTGCGACCGCTGCGGCGTGGAGGTGACCGAGAAGAAGGTCCGCAGGGAAAGAATGGGCCACATAACACTTACCGTGCCCGTGGCTCACATATGGTACTTCCGCTCTACACCCAACAAGATAGGAAGCCTTCTGGGTATTCCCTCGAAAAAACTGGAAGCGGTTATCTACTACGAAAGATACATTGTCATCCAGGCAGGAGCAGCCAAGGACCTGAATGTGGAGAATCTCTCCCTCCTTTCCGAGGACGAATATCTCGACATTCTCGACAGACTGCCCAAGGACAATCAGTCCCTGGACAACAGCGACCCTCAGAAATTCATAGCCGGCATGGGAGCCGAGGCCATCTATACCCTGCTTGCCAATCTCGATCTGGACGAACTGTCCTATGATCTCCGCCACAAGACGGAAAGCGAGACATCGCAGCAGCGCAAGGCCGAAGCCCTCAAGAGACTGAGCGTTATCGAGGCTTTCCGTGAGTCGAAGGACATCAACCGCCCCGAATGGATGATTATGAAGGTCATCCCCGTAATACCTCCTGACCTCAGGCCTCTGGTGCCGCTGGATGGAGGACGTTTCGCCACATCCGACCTCAATGACCTCTACAGAAGGGTTATCATCAGAAACAACCGTCTGAAGAAGCTGATAGAGATCAAGGCTCCCGAAGTCATTCTCCGCAACGAGAAACGTATGCTTCAGGAGGCAGTGGACTCACTATTCGACAATTCACGCAAATCCAACGCAGTCAAGACTGATGCGAACCGCACTCTCAAATCCCTCTCGGACTCACTCAAAGGAAAGCAGGGACGTTTCCGTCAGAACCTGCTCGGTAAACGTGTGGACTACTCGGCCCGTTCCGTTATCGTCGTAGGCCCCGAGCTGCACATGCACGAGTGCGGACTTCCCAAACTCATGGCGGCCGAGCTGTACAAACCGTTCATCATCAGAAAACTGATTGAAAGAGGTATTGTAAAGACTGTCCGCTCCGCCAAGAAGATTGTGGACAAGAAAGAGCCTGTAATATGGGACATCCTCGAAAACGTGATGAAGGGACATCCCGTCCTGCTCAACCGTGCCCCTACCCTGCACCGTCTGGGTATCCAGGCATTCCAGCCCAAGCTTATTGAGGGCAAGGCCATACAGCTCCATCCTCTGGCATGTACGGCATTCAACGCCGACTTCGACGGAGACCAGATGGCGGTACACCTTCCCCTCGGCAATGCAGCTATCCTGGAGGCACAGCTTCTGATGCTCGGCTCGCACAATATTCTGAACCCTGCCAACGGAGCACCTATCACCGTGCCTTCGCAGGACATGGTCCTTGGTCTGTACTATATCACCAAGCCCCTGGCCGGAGCCAAGGGCGAAGGCATGACATTCTACGGTCCTGAAGAGGTCATCATAGCTTACAATGAGAAACGCGTGGATCTCCACGCCAAGATATCCATCCGTCTGCCCAAAGACATGACGGACCTTTCAAAAGGATACCGCATCTTCGAGAACACCACTGTCGGAAGAGTCATCTTCAATCAGGTGGTACCTCCCGAGGTGGGTTACATCAATGAACTGCTGACCAAGAAATCCCTCAGGGACATTATCGGTAAAGTAGTCAAAGTATGCGGAGTGGCCCGCACGGCCCAGTTCCTGGACGACATCAAGTCCATAGGATACACCATGGCCTTCAAGGGCGGCCTGTCATTTAACCTGGCCGACGTGATTATCCCCGACCAGAAATCCGAACTCGTAGAAGAGGGTTACAGACAGGTGGAGGAGATTCAGCAGAGCTTCAACATGGGTCTCATCACCAACAACGAGCGTTACAACCAGATTATCGATATCTGGACCACTACCAACTCGCGCCTGACCAATATGGTGACCAAGAACATCGAGGCGGACCAGCACGGATTCAACCCTATCTTCATGATGCTTGACTCCGGTGCTCGTGGTTCCAAGGAGCAGATACGTCAGCTCTGCGGTATGCGTGGTCTTATGGCCAAGCCTCAGAAATCCGGTTCGACAGGTGCGGAGATTATCGAGAACCCTATTCTCTCCAACTTCAAGGAGGGCCTTTCGGTGCTCGAGTACTTCATCTCCACACACGGTGCCCGTAAAGGTCTGGCCGATACCGCTCTTAAGACAGCCGACGCCGGATACCTCACCCGTAGGCTCGTGGACGTATCGCATGACGTCATCATCAACGAGGAGGACTGCAAGACCCTCAGAGGTATCGTTGCGACAGCCATCAAGAACAAGGATGAGATAGTAGAGTCCCTCTACGACCGTATCCTCGGACGTACATCTGTCCACGATATCTACAATCCTCTGACAGGAGAGCTTATCCTCCCCGCCAACGAGGAGATTACCGAGGACATCGCATCCAAGATATCCGCCCTGCCTATCGAGCAGGTCGAAATCCGCTCGGTACTCACCTGCGAATCCCGCAAGGGTGTCTGCGCCAAATGCTACGGACGTAACCTTGCCACAGGACGAATGGTCGAGAAAGGCGAGGTGGTCGGTGTGATTGCCGCCCAGTCAATCGGAGAGCCCGGTACACAGCTTACCCTCCGTACATTCCACGTCGGAGGTACCGCATCGAGCATCGCCTCCGAGTCCGAGATCGTAGCACGCTACGACGGACGCCTTGAGTTCGAGGAACTGCGTACAGTAACCAAGCACGAGGAAGATGGTGATTTCGATATAGTAATAGGACGTACAGCCGAGATGCGCATCGTCGATGTCAACACAGGCATCACCCTGTCGCAGCACAATATTCCCTACGGAGCCAAATTGTTCCAGAAAGACGGAGCCAACATCTCCAAAGGTGAGAAAATCTGCGAATGGGACGCATACAATGCAGTTACCGTCACAGAGCTTCCCGGTACCGTGGCTTTCGACAGCCTTATCGAAGGCGTGACATTCAGGGAGGAGGCTACTGATGAATACTCTCTCCACCGTGAGAAAGTAATCATCGAGTCCAGGGACAAATCGAAGAACCCTACTATCCGCATCATGCAGGACGGCGTGGAGGTAAAGCAGTACAACCTGCCTGTCGGCGCCCACCTGATGGTGGAAGACGGGGAGAAAGTGATAGCCGGTGAGGTTATCGTCAAGATTCCCCGCGCCATCGGTAAGTCAGGCGATATCACAGGAGGTCTGCCCCGCGTCACAGAGCTTTTCGAGGCCCGTAATCCTTCCAATCCCGCAATTGTCGCCGAGATTAACGGTGAGGTACAGATGGGTAAGATCAAGCGAGGCAACCGCGAGATCATCATTCGCTCAAAGAGCGGTGAGGAAAAACGCTACCTCGTGCCTCTTTCCAAGCAGATTCTGGTACAGGAAAACGATTACATCCGCGCCGGTATGCCGCTTTCTGACGGAGCCGTGTCACCTGCGGACATCCTGGCCATACAGGGACCTATCAAGGTGCAGGAGTACATCGTCAACGAGATTCAGGAAGTGTACAGAATGCAGGGTGTGAAGATTAACGACAAGCACTTCGAGATTATCGTCCGCCAGATGATGCGCAAGGTGGAGATTGTAGACCCGGGAGACACCAGATTCCTGCCCGAACAGCTGGTGGACAAATGGGAGTTCAACGAGGAGAACGACTCCATGTTCGGCAAGAAAGTCGTACAGGACGCCGGAGACTCTAAAGAACTCAGGCCCGGACAGATCGTCACCGCCCGCAGGCTCAGGGACGAGAACTCCGCTCTCAAGCGTCAGGATCTTAAACTTGTACAGGCCCGAGACGCAATACCCGCCACATCCAACCAGATACTTCAGGGTATCACACGCGCTGCTCTGCGTACCAACAGCTTCATGTCCGCCGCATCATTCCAGGAGACAACGAAGGTGCTGAGCGAGGCGGCTATCCGTGGTAAAATGGACAATCTGGAAGGTCTTAAGGAGAACGTTATCTGCGGACATCTTATCCCTGCAGGTACCGGTCAGCGCGAGTATGAGCGCATAATCGTAGCCTCGATGGATGACTACAACAAGATGAGCAAACGCAGCAAGGAAGAATAACCTCTTCCTTGCTTACAATAAAAAATCCGGCCACATCTGTGGTCGGATTTTTTATTGTCTATACCCTGACTCTACTAGAACTCGAAGCCGAGTCCGAGTGTAAAGGTATTGGTCAAAGGAGAATTTTTGTCAGTTCCGATAAGATATGCGGCATTGAAAGATATACCGATAATCTTGAATCCAAGACCTACTGAGGCGTAGGAACCGTAGTACATCTTGTCCGCATCGCCATAGTGATAACCGGCGCTTACACGGAACATATCATTGTAGGCGTACTGCGCTCCCAGACCGGCGAAGAAAGAAGACTCCTCAAAAGTAAGTCCTCCCTCAAGATTCACAGCTACAGCATGCTTGTCCTCCTGACCGAAATGCTGCTCCGTACCCAGACCCAGCTTTACATTTGCAGGAAGCTGGTAGGCAGCAGCGCCATAGCTGATCTTCGAACCGATATTCGAGGCAGTCACACCTATCCGCATGAATTTCAAATCCACCAATGCGCCGAAATCAGCAGATACCGCACCGCCTTTCGCATCCTTGCTCAAAGCACTGTGTACATAGTTGACATTGGCGCCGAGAGAGAGGATAGGAAGGATACGGAAACCGAATCCGACACCGGCCTCAAGATCTATGGGTGAGAACTGGCTTATATTCACTCCGTCCGACGTAATCGAAAGGGGCTGTCCGCCGAAATACCTCAGTCCGGCCGACACTGTCATGAATCTGGCAACCCTGCCGTATCCTGCCACTGCCACCGCATTGAACGGACCAGGTGCGGCAGCCTTATCAGCCGAGGTGTTCCAAAGCGTGTAAGACGCACCAACCTGAAATTTCTGCTCATCGAGAGCAGTGGAGGCAATATTGTTCCACATCGCATAGGGTGTGGACTCGAGAACTGTACCTGTTCCGGCCATGCCGAGCGCTACAGGATCGGGATTGACCTCAAGAAAACCTGCAGGCTGAGCCTGGGCGGTAAAGGCAGCCGCTGATAACACGGCTGCCGCTATGATTGTTGTCTTAATACTTTTCATTACAGTTTAGCTATATCTGTGGTTATTTTTGTATCACCGTAGGAAAGAGTAAGGGTGTACACACCTGCCGAAAGAGCGGAGAGATCAAGCGCATAAGGCTCGGATGACGATATATTCATATTATCCTCCTGTTTCTTGAGAGCTCCGCTGGCTGAACGAATCTCGACAGATGCGGCAGTAACGGTCTCAGGTGTCCGGATATAAAGTGTATCCGTCACGGGATTGGGATAGAAGTCAGCCTGTGCGCCGCCTTCACGGATCGTCACGTCGAATGTGATGGAAGCCGTCTCGTCCATGGCGTCGTAGGCTGTGACTGTCACTGCTGTCTGTCCTGTTGCCAGAGGCGCGAGCACAAGAATATTCTCACGGAATGTTCCGTTTACAATTCCAGGCGTCTTGTAGGCAATTCTATAGGAAAGTTTGTCTCCATCACTGTCTTTGAAATATTGAGTAAGATCCATTTCATATGAGGAGCCGGGACTGATGGTCACTCCCTCAGGCTGTTTGATGACTTCGGGAACCGAGTTCTCAAGCACCTCGAAATTGACAGTCTTGACCGCTGTTCCTCCGAATCCGTCATCCAGTGTCACATCAATTGTATGATTGCCTGTGCCGGCCTCCATACTTGAGATAGTGAGTCTGACTGTTGAGTCATTCAGCATTCTGACAGTAGCGACCCTACTCTCAGGTACTGTAGCGCTCAGTTTATGACCGTCCAAATCTCTAACACGGAAGTTAATATCCGCATTATTAGGATATTTTATGCTAGTATCCAAAGGCTCAGAAGGTACGAACTCCGGAAGAGTGTTGGGACCGGTGGTCACCTCCTGAACGGCACTGAATGTAGAGAGATTGCGTGCGAAATCGCAGGCTGCCGAAGTTATATAGTACTTGGTCTCGAACTCAAGTGCGCTGATAACACCGGAGAACTTATCACCCACGGCATAATCCGTCACCATCTCGCTCACATTGGGCAGAGCCACCACTGAAGCGGAATCGGTGATATCTATAGGGCTGGTCGAATAATACACATTGACGTATGTAGGATGCTCGTCATCCTCGTCCGCCGGAATTGTCAGGCTGTAATTGACGAAATTGGAGCGTACGGAAAGTTCCAGATCGGTGATGGGATCAGGACGCACGGTACTTGCAGTGGCAAGAGCACGCTGAACATCGACAAGACCATGACCCATAACATCGGAAGTGACATACTGGGAAATATCCCTTGCGGATGACTCCAGTATGTCCCTGAGCATATCGGCTGTGAAACCTTGCGAACCGAAATATGATACGAGAAGAGCGGCGGCTCCGGACACATGAGGACACGCCTGCGATGTACCCTCGTAAGCGCCGTAGCTGTCATTGGGTACAGTACTGAGCACCTCCTGCTGTTTGTCACTGTCTCCTCCCGGAGCACATATATCAACCCAGTTGCCGAAGTTGGTATACCATGTCCTCTCGTAATCCCCTCCGATAGCTGCAACAGCTACACAAGGCTCGTATTCTGCCGGGAATCCCGTACCCCTATTATCATTACCTGCCGCAAAAATCACTATACCTCCGGCCATAGGGCCTACCTGATTGCCGCCGTCCCTGCCATTTTCATCATAACCGGCATTCTTTATAAAGTAATCTATACCGGCCTTGTCCGAAGGTGCGATGGTATTGTAATGAGACTTGGCCGTGTAACCCCAGCTGTTCTGGCTGATAACAGCACCGTTGTCGGCAGACCACGCAATAGCCTCTCCTGTCGCGTTGGAAGAATTATCGCCCTCGAATATCTGGCAGGACATCAGCCTTACACCCTCAATGCCCTCTGCCGCATTGCCACCGGCAACACCTGTCACACCCTCACCGTTGTTTCCTACGGCACCGACAATACCGGCCACGTGCGTGCCGTGATCGTCAGCGGTCACCAGATATGTGTTATTGACAAAGTTACGGCCGTGGCTCTGTGAGGGATCCTTACTAATCTCCGGGTCCGGATTGACCCACATCGCATCCTTAAGGTCCTTATGCTGAAAATCTATACCGCCGTCGACAACGCCCACAATCACCTCTCTGCCATCTGTCGTATAACGGGTGCCGTAAATACCGCGCTTCCAGACAGGCAGGACATTGACATCCGAACCTGATCTGGCCAGACTGTTGAATGTACCGTCATTGTACATATGCCACTGCTGCGACAAATACGGGTCATTAAAGAGTTCGGTGGCCGCATTGTTCCTCTGGGCAGGAGGAGTCTGAGTAACAGAACCTGGTACAAGAGTTCCTCCAAGATTTACGATTTCAGGACGGTACTCCACAAACTCCACTCCCTCTATGCTTCCGAGCTCGTCACCGGCACGGGTCAGACCGATATTCTTGTCGAAATACACGTCATACCAAAGGTGAAGACCGGCTTTTCTTCTACGTGCCTCGAATTTGCCACCGTGGGGAAAAGTACGTTCCATCTTTGTGATGCCGATGGCTGCCAAATCGTTGACAGACTTGACACCGTCGACTGTCAGTCGGCCTATTGAGTCGCTCTGAAGACTGAGCTTTTCGGCCAGCTCCTCTGTAAGCCGCAGACGCACCATACCCTGTACATAACCGTCGGTAGGCACCTCACGTCCGTTAACGACAATTGTCTCGGACTTGTTCAGACGGTCCTCATCTATACTGCAGGAGGATACGGCGACAGAAACTGCCGCTGCTGCAAAAAGAACCGCCGCATGTTTGAACTTTCTATGCATTGCTCTTCTGGTTTTTAATAATTTATTGCTGTTGACCCTGAGCACAAAACATGAACAGAGCCTTTAAATCATCCTTGTTATCGAAATCCACGGCATGTTCCTTGACATAGCCCTTTATGGATTTTTTACTGGCTGGAAACAGCTTGGCAAAAGAAGACTGCCTGGCCGGATACAGCCGCTCGCCGTCAGTAAGGACATAGCCCGTAGACAGCGTGTAGTCGACTACTGTGGTAGCCTCAAAGCGTCTGGACGGATCCAGAGCCATGACGTTTGCCGTAACTGCCGTAGAGGTAGGAGGCGATGTTATGCCTCCCGTGGACTTGTCTGAAGACTGATCCAGTTCTAGATGAGTCCTGAAGGCAAGCGACACGGGACCGAACACAGCGAGCTGCTGCACGAACTCCCCCGCCACCGGCACATATATCTCTTCTCCGGCGATAATTCTGTTGACAAACGCAAGCTTAGACATAAGGAGAGTATCACCATTGTCGGAGATGAACCTGATGGAATTATCCACCAGACACACGTTCACTACTCCTGACGACATCCCTCCGTCATTACGGTAAATATCGGCCTGTCTAAACTCAGGGAAAAGGTAGAGCACATCCCCGGGGAGTTTGTCCAAGAGATTCTCCCTGGTCCGGACTGTCACACTTCCCCGTCTCTCCTCCGCCGGCATAACGAACGCTGTAAGGGCTGAGACAGACAAAAATACCGCTATAGCTACTATTTTTTTCACAATGATTTTTAATAAAAGGGAACCGTCACAATCTACACCGCGACGGTCCCCCTGTTAATACAATTCATAAAAGAACTTTCCGCTAGATTCTCCGACCGCTGGAGCCAGACTCGGCATTAATCTTACCCGCATAGGAGTCTCCGTCAAGGAATCCTGCGAAGAATCCCTCAGGAACATAGATTTCATCATCGCTCCTGAACTCGAAGACTACTCCCTCCTTGAGGTAGTTCTGCTGTTCTTCCTCATTATAGGTGAACGAGAAGAGCTGCCATACGCGTCCTGAGGCATCAGTATAGGACTGACCGGCAGGAGCAGTAAGGGTATTGATGCTCCTTGTCGCCTTGAACTCATCTGTCTTCTCACCCATGATGCTGATATAATAAACAGTAGGATCTGAAGGATCAGCTGTTATCTGCATGCTCTGGTTAGGATCCCCGCTGAAGTAGAAGGTTCCCTCCATATTATACTGAGCTACTGACTCGAACACATATGTCGCAGTAGAAGGCTCAGCAACATGGTCACCGGAAATACTGAACTCAATGGTGAGCTCCTGAATAACCCTGTACTCAGGCAGACGGATTTCGAATGAAGTCACGGAATCGGCATCAGGCTCATCTGTCCAGGGGCCTACATAGACTGTACTGCTTGTCAGAATTACCGTACTGTCCGGAACGTTGTTGAACTCAGCGCCGCCGACATATGTTCCGGAGACACTCACAATCTCAACCTCTACCTTAGTAGCGGTCTGGCTCTTGGTCACCTGACGCAGGGGAATATCGAAGTACTCGCCGATAATATCCAGAGTGTCAAGAGTCTCGACAAACTGAACCTGCGTACTGCCGGTGGCCGGAGTAAGGTCTGTCTTGTCGCAGGAAGCGAGAAGCCCGAGCAGACCTGCCGCAATTATGAAAAATTTAATCTGTTTCATCTCTTAATGTTTAACTGTTAGTACTGTTCGTTCTGCTGACCAGCCATATTGGGGTTGGTGTCAAGCTCGGTCTGAGGAATCGGCCAAACAAACCTGAAATCATCCGCATAAGCTACGGTACCGGTCATGGCATTATGAGTATACATAATGCTGGGAGCCTGCTCTTCTCCTCTTACCACATCCGCACCCCATCTCTTGAGGTCCCAGAGACGGAAACCTTCACCGATAAGCTCACGCACACGCTCATCCCTGATCTGGGAACGAAGGTCGGAAACTGCATAAGAGGGACTTGTATAACCGGGAATACGGGCTGTCCTGAGTGTCTGGAGCGTAGTAGCTGCATCAGAGGTGTTGCCGCTCTCAAGATAAGCCTCAGCAAGATTCAGATATACCTCCGCGATACGGAAAGGTTTGTTCTTATGCAGGTAGTTGGACTGAGGAGACTGCATTCCGCTGGGGAAGAGAGCAGGGTTTCCGGGGAACTTGTTGAACAGATATACTGAGTCAGACAAAGAATTGGAAACCGCCTTCTCATACTTGAGGAACTGAGCCGTACGGAGGTCGTCGGGCCATTCCAGGAACAGGTCTACTATAGCCTGGGTAGGAATAAACGCAGGCTGGTAATTTTCCTGGGAAATCTGGTAGTTGATATAACCCGGGTCATAAGAGGTGGCCTGGTTGTTGGACTCATTGCTTGCATCCATCATCATCAGGGTCTCGCGGCCTGAGTCATTGACCCACATATTGTTGAAATCCGTAGCATTGTTCACGAGGGTATACCTGCTGAGAATAGGCGAAGCATACTCGATCACTTTCTGATAATCTTTCATAGTCAGATATACTCTGGCTCTGAAAGCGGATACAACATCAGCTGTAAGATACATGCTGCCTACCTGTCCGGGAGTGGTTATAAGCTGCTCGGCCAGGTCAAGGTCCTCGTTGATACCCTCATAGGTCTCGGAGAGATAAGGTCTGGCAGGATAGTCATCCTTGTTGGCTGTAGGATTATAGTCCCTTACATAGGGTACTCCCAGTACTGTTCCGGCTGAATTGGCATCATATACCTTGCAGTATCTGTAAGCAAGCTCATAGTGGCAGTAAGCCCTGAAGAAATAAGCCTCGCCGAGAATAAGGTTGAGCTGGTCTATGTCGTCATCCGAGAATGTCTCAGGAGTGTTGTTGAGAACTCTCTCCAGATTCTCGATAAGGAAGTTGGCACTGGCCACTACAGAGTAGCAGCTGGCCCAGATGCTCTCGATTCCGGCCTCGGAAGAGGTGAAGTCCCAACGAAAGAAAGCACCGAAGTTGTTACCGTAGCTCGATGTCGGCTGGAAGAGGTCACTCTGTATCTCCGCATCAGCGACAAAGGCTCCTGCGCAGATGGAACGGAAGTTGACATACATACCGCGCCTCAGCCTCTCAGCATCGTCCATCGATGTCAGAGCGTTGTCGGCATCAATGGATCCGGGCTGACGGAGGTCCATGGTGCAGCTGAAGGCAGCTGCCATTACAGACAATATTAAAGTTGCTTTAAATAATTTTCTCATTGCTGTCTATGTTAAAATGTTAATTCGACTCCTACACTGAACTCCCTTGTGTTGGGATAACCTCCCAATGTCACGTTGGAGTCAACCTCAGGATCCCATCCGGTATATCCGGTCACTGTGAAGAGGTTCCTGGCGATTGCATAGATTCTGGCACCTCCGAGGAAACCGGTCTTCTGCATCCAGCGCTCGGGGAGGCTGTAAGATACCTGGAGGTTCTTCAGACGGAGGAATGAGGCGTTCTCAAGAAGAGTATCGTCATCAATCTGTCTGGTGGAGTTGATGGAAGGTATGTCAGTTACCTGACCGGGCTCTCTCCAGATATTGAGCATGTCTGTGGACATGTTGAAGAAGGGGAACTCAGTAGGGTTGGTGAGGAACCAGCGGTCATTGTTGATCAGGTAGTTGTTGGCAACCCATGTGAAGTCTGCTCCGATGTACAGTCCCTTGTACTGGAAGTTGAGCTGGAGACCACCTGCCCAAGGCGCATACCTCTGCTTGCCGGTCATCACCATATCATCCTGAGAGAAGACTTTGGTCTTGTTTCCGTTCTTGTCATACCACATCTGCATACCGTCACGAGGGTCGACACCTGCGGAACGCACCAGATAGTACTCTCCCCATGAGTGTCCTACCTCCATTCTCAGACCTGTACCTGCAAGTGTGTAGCTGTCACGGCCGTCGAACAGGGCTGTCACCTCGTTCTTGTTGTAGTTGAAGTTGGTCTTCACGTTGAAGTAGATATCCCTTGTGTTGATGATATCAAAGCTCAAGTCAACATCGACACCACGGTTGTACATGTCACCGATGTTACCTACACCTGAAGAATAACCTGTAGTATAGGAATAAGGGATGGACATCAACATGTCGCGGGTGTTCTTGTTATAGAACTCTACGCTTATTCCCAAGAAGTTCCACAGACGGGTGGTCAGACCGACATTGAGGGTCTCCACAGTCTCCCATGTGAGGTCAGGGTTTGCGGCTGAGGCTACTCCCCATGCTGTACCGCCGTCATAAATCTGGGCGTATGCTCCTACCTGAGCATATGACAGGTAGTTGTCGATACCTGAGTTACCGGTTGTACCGTAGCTGGCCTTGAAACGGAGGTCGTTGATCCAGGAAGCACCCTGCATCCAGCGCTCACGCTTGAGGTCCCACATGAAACCTACAGAGTAGAAGTTAGCGTATTTCTTGTTGACACCGAAGAGTGAGGAACCGTCGATACGCCATGAGGCATCGATATAATATCTCTCGTCAAAGTCATAGGAGAGACGTGCGAATGCTGAGTTGTAGTTGATCTCAGACTTGCCCCATGTGGGTATGTCTGCCTGAAGACCGAATCCGAGGTAAGGCTGACGTGCGTCTGTCTGACCGTTGGAACCTGCGTCAAATGACTCGGAGTCTTCGATGATGGACTCATGACCGAGCAGGATGGCGAAGTGATTGCGCTCAGCCACTGCGAATCTGTACTCAGCTGTATTGGTGAATGTCAAGGCATAGTAACGTCCGAATGACTCATAAGCCTGAGGAGTCTCGGAAGAGAAAGGCCATGGATCGGAGGCGAGAACCTTTCCTGATGTACGGGTATCATATCCCTCGATGCTCTGCTGAGCTTTCAGGGTCAGACCCTTAATCGGGGTAATCTGCTGATACGTGCTGGCATTGAGACGTACTGTGGTGTAAAGACGGGGCTGAATCTCAGCCAGATATTTAGGGTTGTACACCTGGATTGCATCCCAGTAGTCAAGCTCACCGCCTTCATAGTCAACATATGCCTCGTTGGTATTGTCGTCCACCTTGAGGTCATAAGGAGACAACCATGAAGGCAGGTTGGATGAAGCGAACATCACGTTACCGAATGAGTTGTTACCGCTGCCTTGATAAGGAGTGGTACTGTACTCCTGGTATGTCATACCGATGTTCATACCCATTTTCAACCAGTCGTTGACCTGAGTGTTCACATTTGTACGGATATTATACCTGGTCATCTCGGAATCCAGTGCGATACCGTTCTGGTCGAATACTCCGAGAGAGATGTAATAGTCAGACTTGGCTGTGGCACCTGACACAGATGCGTCAAGGCTCCATACAGGAGCTGCGTTGTCGAAGAAATGCCTTGTCCAGTCTGTGTTGATACCGAGCTCCTGAGACAGGTACTGATAATCGGAGTACTCATAGCTGTCTCCGTAAATCATATCCTGGAAATCGAACCACTGCTCACCGCTCATGAGGTTCATCCTGTTACGGGCCATCTGAGAGACACCGTACTGAGCCCTTACCGACACTACAGGTTTCTCTCCTGACGCTCCCCTCTTGGTGGTGATGTAGATGACACCGTTTGCAGCACGGGAACCGTAGATAGCTGTAGAAGAAGCGTCCTTCATGACCACAACGTTCTCGATATCGTTACTGTTCAGTGATGTGAACACTGATGCCGATACCGGGGAACCATCGAGAATGAACAGAGGAGTGGTATCGGCGTTGATGGAGCTGACACCACGCAGACGCATGGAAACTGATGCTGAAGGCTCACCTGAAGACGAGAACACCTGCAGACCGGACACCTGACCCTGAAGAGCGTCACCGGCGTTGGCTGTAGGCCTGTTGGCGATTACCTTCTTGTTGACAGTCGAAGCGGAACCTACCACCGAGGATATCTTTCTGGCAGAACCGTAACCTACGACGATCACGTCGTCCAGCATCTCCGCCGACATCTCCAGTTCGACATCAATAGCACTTCTGCCATTGACAGGAACCTCAAGCGTAGTGTAACCTAAGAAGCTGACTTCCAGGACTCCGTCAGAAGGCACTGAAAGGGTGTAGGCACCCATTCCGTCAGTCAGTGCCCAGACAGAGGAATTACCCTTGAGCAACACGGTCGCACCGGCTATTCCTTCTCCTGTCGAAGCATCAGTAACAGTACCTGACACTGTGATGTCCTGCGCATATACAGACGCAGTCACCGCAAGCAGCAGACCTGTTAGAAATAGTCTGATTTTTTTCATGTAGATAATTTTTTAAAGTTAATAACAAGTTAATCTTTGTAAATTCAGTTTTAATTTTTCAAACCGCAAATTTTAGAAATTGTTTTTTAAAAAACAACTCTGAAGCGATATTATTGCAAAATAATTACAACTTTTTTCTAAAGAATACTGAATGCCACGTTCAGTCCGGCAGTTACGATAGAGACCATACTCATCAGCTTGATAAGGATATTGAGCGACGGTCCTGACGTATCCTTGAACGGGTCTCCCACTGTATCTCCGACCACCGTGGCCTTATGCGCCTCCGAGCCTTTGCCTCCCAGATTACCTTCCTCCACATACTTTTTGGCATTGTCCCACGCTCCTCCCGAATTGGCCATGAAGATGGCGAGCACGAATCCGGAGCCGAGAGAGCCCACCAGCAGTCCCACGGTGCCCGAGACTCCGAATATCAGACCTACCAGAAGAGGCACTATGATGGCCAGCAGCGAGGGGAAAAGCATCTCTCTCTGCGCTCCCTTGGTGGAGATTGCCACACAGCGGGCATAGTCCGGAGTGGACTCTCCGGTAAGGATACCCTTCATCTCCCGGAACTGACGGCGCACCTCGGCCACCATCTTCTGGGCAGCCCGTCCCACAGCGTTCATGGTCAGACCGCAGAACAGGAAGGACATCATGGCGCCGATGAATACTCCGGCCAGCACTGAAGGATTCATGAGATTGATTTTGAAATATTCCATAAAGTCAGGTATCGTAGCGGACGCCACTTCCACCATCCGGCCTCCTCCCAGGTCGAGAGACGTCTCCCCTATCCTCTGAAGACCTATCTTAATCTCTTCAAGATAGGATGCCAGAAGCGCCAGAGCCGTAAGCGCCGCCGAACCTATTGCGAAACCTTTTCCTGTCGCAGCGGTAGTATTGCCGAGCGCGTCCAGGATATCCGTGCGCTCCCGCACCTGTGGCTCCAGACCGCTCATCTGCGCATTGCCGCCGGCATTGTCGGCTATAGGACCGTAAGCGTCCGTTGCGAGTGTGATACCTAGCGTGGACAGCATGCCGACAGCGGCTATGCCTATACCGTAAAGGCCCAGACTCAGATTCTGCGCAGTGAGCATATTGTTGACATCGAAACCGATGGCACACAGATATGCCAGAATAATCGCAGCCACTATGGTAATGACAGGTATTGCTGTCGATATCATTCCGAGACCCACTCCGGAGATAATGACCGTAGCGGGTCCTGTCCCGGAGCTTTCCGCAAGTTTCCGGGTAGGCTTATATGAATGCGAAGTGTAGTATTCGGTCGACTGACCTATGATGATACCGGCAAGCAGACCTACTATGACGGAGCAGGATATCCAGGCCCAGTTGGGTATACCCAATATATAAAGCACTCCGAATGTGGCCGCCGCTATGAGTACCGACGATACGTTTGTGCCGAGACTCAGAGAGCGGAGAAGCTGCTTCATACCTGCGCCCTCCTTAGTCTTCACCAGATATATGCCTATGACCGAGAGTATTATTCCCACTGCGGCTATAAGCATCGGGGCAAACACGGCTTTCAGCTGTACAGATGTGTCGGCATAGGAATAGAAAGCCGATGCTCCCAGAGCGGCCGTAGCGAGTATCGAACCGCAATAGGACTCATACAGGTCTGCTCCCATACCGGCGACATCTCCCACATTGTCTCCGACATTGTCGGCTATAGTAGCCGGGTTGCGGGGATCGTCCTCGGGGATACCGGCCTCCACCTTTCCCACCAGATCCGCTCCGACATCAGCCGCCTTGGTGTAGATGCCTCCTCCGACACGGGCGAAAAGAGCCTGGGTCGACGCTCCCATACCGAATGTAAGCATGGTAGTGGTGACCACCACCAGCTTCTGGGGGCCGTCCGCATCTACGAAATGGTCGAGAATCATATACCACACCGATATATCAAGCAGGCCCAGGCCGACTACAGTCAGTCCCATGACCGCACCTGAACGGAAAGCGAGTTTGAGACCTGAGTCAAGCGAACGGCGGGCCGCATTGGCTGTCCTTCCGGAAGCATATGTGGCGGTCTTCATGCCTATGAATCCTGCCAGACCGGAGAAAAATCCGCCTGTCAGGAATGCGAAGGGAACCCAGCGGTTCTGCACTCCGAATCCGTAAGCCAGCACAGCGAAAAACACTGCCAGAATAATAAAGACGACGGTCACTACCTTGTACTGCTGTTTGAGATATGCCATAGCGCCCTCACGGACATACGCGGCTATCTCTCTCATGGTAGGAGTACCCTCATCCTCCTTGAGCATCCTCTTATAGAAAAAGAATGCGAATCCCAGTGCTATCAGCGAGGACAGCGGAATGAGATAAAATAATAAATCGACTGACATAAGTTGAGTTTTATTGGATTATATACTGATTGTCTCAAAATCGGCCGGACTCAGCGAAGGGTCTATGCCTGTCGCCAAAGACCGCAGAACCGCAGTGTCTCCTGTGGAATAAAATTTTCTGGTACCTGTCCCGGAGACATGTCCGTCCAGCACTCGCATCGTCTGCGCTGCGACGGCCGGTGCCGGATTGACAATCCGCACCGAAGGACCGGCACACCGGGATATCTCGTCTTCAAGAAAAGGGTAATGCGTACATCCGAGTACGATGACATCGGCACCCTCCCCCACCATCTCATCCACATACCGCCGCACAAGACCGCGGGGTATCTCTCCTTTCTCGACAGCCTCGACCAGACCACGGCCTACTTTTTCTATGACAGTGATACCAGAGGCATATTTCATGACCGTGTCCCTGTAAAGCGACCCCTTAAACGTATTGGCCGTGGCAAGGACACCCACGACACCGGACACCGAAGCAAGAGCCGCAGGCTTTACCGCCGGTTCCATACCTATGAACGGAACTTGGTATGATGCCCTCAGATAAGAAATTGCGGCGGCGGTAGCCGTATTACAGGCCACCACCACCGCATCGGCTCCTTTTTCCAGAAGCAGGCGGGTAACAGCATCCGCCCTGCCGACTATATATTCCGGAGATTTCTCACCATAAGGACAGTGCGCCGAATCCGCGACATAGACATAATCCTGTCCCGGCATCAACGCCACAAGTTCCTTCCATACAGACAGGCCGCCTACTCCGGAATCATATACGCCGACCATATTCTTCAGTTGCGCTAGTCTTTCAGATACTTGTCAAGCAGAGGCCGTATCTCATCCTCGGCCACCTTCCGTCCGATGATGCATCCGGTACTGTCCACAAAGACATTCTGCGGTATGTATTTTACATTGTACATATCCGAAACTGCATTGTCCCAGAAACCCAGATCGGAAACCTGAGGCCATGAAAGTCCGTCCATCTCTATGGCACGCACCCATCTTGAGGAATCCCTGTCAAGCGACACTCCGACTATCTCAAGACCAAGATCATGATAATCCTTGTATATCTCCACCAGCTGGGGATTGAACCTGCGGCAAGGCTGGCACCAGCTTGCCCAGAAATCGAGCATTGTCACTTTATTACGGCTGTATATCTCGGAGAAAACCACCGGCTCGCCTTCAGGATTGTTCATCGTAAAGTCCAGACACTTCATTCCCAGCTGGAGCAAGACTTCTTTCTGGAGCAGGGTGTCCATCGACGCCAATGTCCTGTTGCGTCTGAAACTACGGTCTGCCTTGAAACGGTTCACCATAAGCTGCGCCGAGTCAATAGGGATATTCAGCAGGTCATTCTCCAGAAAATACAGAGAGAAACTGGAGACAGGCGCCTTGGCTATGTATGAGTTCCTTACCGAATCACACTCAGCTGTGAAAGTCTCGTACACCTTCATGGCGGACTCTCTCTCTTCCTGAGACAGCATTCCCATCTGAAGCATCATGCGGATACTGTCGATACCGTATTTGTCAGCTATCCGGTACACCTCTGCGTTAAGGTCATTGAACATCTGCTGCGCAACGCCTCCGGTAACAGCTGAGAGCGAATATGCGGTATCTGTTCCGCTGATTTGGTAAGACTCATTCTCCAGATAGACGGACACCATTCCAGGCACTCCGTCAACCACCACCAGGTACTGCTCGGGAGTATCGACATGTCCTCTGAACTCGAAGACTCCGTCCACAATGTCGACAGTGTCTCTGATAGGGAAATTCCTGTCCCTGTTCATCAGGTAGACTTTTCCGTTCTTGATATGGTCGCTGTTTCCGGTAATCTTTCCCTTGATGGAATACTGCCTGCTACCGTCACAGGCCGCAGCAAGGATAATGGCAGCTGCGAGGAAGAGTAATTTTTTCATATTGTCTTCTTTCAGAAATAATGCACAAATATAGAAAAAATAATAAAAAAGAGACCGCATCCTTATCGGATACGGTCCTTTAACTTTAGGAGGAGAACATCGCTATAACAGATGTAACTCCTGAGGTGCGCCGGAATTAGATGATTCCCTGCTCGAGCATAGCCTGAGCCACCTTCATGAAGCCGGCGATGTTGGCACCCTTGACATAGTCTACATGACCGTCAGGCTGTGTACCGAACTTAACGCAAGCCTCGTGGATGCTCTGCATGATGAAGTGCAGCTTCTCATCAACCTCCTTGGCAGACCAGCTGATGTGTGTAGCGTTCTGGGTCATCTCGAGACCTGATGTAGCCACACCGCCGGCGTTGACTGCCTTACCGGGAGCGAAGAGGATACCGTTGCTCTGGAACTCATGGATAGCCTCAGGGGTGCAACCCATGTTGGATACCTCGCAGCAGCACCATGTACCGTTCTTGATAAGCTCCTTGGCATCGTCACCGTTCAGCTCGTTCTGGAATGCGCAGGGCAGTGCGATGTCGCACTTAACGCTCCATGCCTTCTTGCCGGCTGTGAACTTGGTAGCCTGAGGGAACTTGTCGTTCATATCCTGAACCTTGTTCCTGTTGGAAGCACGCATAACGAGCATGTAGTCAATCATCTCGTCGGTGATACCGCCGGGGATCTCGCAGACTCCGTCAGGACCGGAGATAGCGACAACCTTTGCGCCGAGCTCCTTAGCCTTTGTAGCGGCACCCCATGCTACGTTACCGAAGCCGGAGAGAGCGACTGTCTTGTCCTTGATGTCCTTGCCTGCGTGATGCAGAAGGTGCTGTGTGAAGTAGAGAGCACCGAAACCGGTAGCCTCAGGACGGAGGATAGAACCACCCCATGTACCGCCTTTTCCGGTGAGGACACCTGTATTGTATTCACGGGCCAGCTTCTTGTACATTCCATAGAGGAAGCCGATCTCACGTCCGCCGACTCCTACGTCACCTGCAGGGATATCGGTGTCGGGACCGATGCATTTCCAGAGCTCGAGCATGAAGGCCTGGCAGAATCTCATGATCTCTGCGTCAGACTTGCCGACGGGGTCGAAGTCAGAACCACCCTTTGCACCGCCCATAGGCAGAGTTGTAAGGGCATTCTTGAATGTCTGCTCGAAACCGAGGAACTTCAGCATGGAAGGTGTAACGGCCTTGTGGAAACGGAGACCTCCCTTGTAGGGGCCGATAGCGGAGTTGAACTGAACCCTGTAACCGGTGTTGGTCTGAACCTCTCCCTTGTCGTCAACCCAGGTAACCCTGAATGTGAAGATACGGTCAGGCTCTACGATTCTCTCGACGATCTTAGCCTTCTCGAACTCGGGATGCTGGTTGTAAACCTCTTCGATGGATTCGAGCACCTCGCGTACTGCCTGGAGATACTCTTTCTCGTTGCCATACTTAGCCTCAAGTTTGGCCATGATTTCAGAAACTTTCATCTTTTTGTGTTTTAGTTATGTTGTTAAACAATATTCAATACATTCAAGTTACTTGACCTCCCATGTGGAACCGCTGTGCAGCAGCTCGTCCATGTTGTGGATAGTGGACTTGGCCTTTACCTCCTCCAGCTGGTCCCTGACATTGTCGTCATACGTCTTGTCCGGAACATCCCTGATGACTCCCAGCGCTACCGGGAACTCAGGCCATTTCATATCGATAAGCATACTGTGCATTCCCATATCCTGGGTATGAGCATCATGTATCAGTATGTCATCTGCGGTGAAACCGCCTTCCCCGATAGTCACGACCTTGAGTTTCTTGTTCTCAAGAATAAGGCCCTTGTCCTTGTTCTTGCCGAAAATCATCCTCTCACCGTGTCTGAGAACTATCGTGCGGTCCTCCTTCACTTCCTTGTCGGATATCTCTCTGTGGGATCCGTCATTGTAAATCACACAGTTGACAAGCATCTCCGTCACTGAGCATCCGTCATGTCTGGCCGATGCCACGAATATCTCCTGATTGAGCTTCAGCTCCGAATCTATGCTTCGTGCAAAGAATGTGCCGCGTGCGCCCATGACAACGGCTCCGGGATTGAAGGGATGCTCGACAGTACCGTAAGGCGATGTCTTGGTTATTTTGCCCAAAGGAGATGTCGGAGAATACTGACCTTTTGTCAGTCCGTAAATACGGTTGTTGAAAAGGACGATATTGATGTCAATATTACGTCTGATAGCATGTATGAAGTGGTTTCCGCCAATGGCGAGCGCATCACCGTCACCGGTGGCCTGCCATATAGACAGTGTCGGATTGGCAACTTTCATACCTGTCGAGATAGCTGTCGCACGTCCATGGATTCCGTGGAACCCGTATGTGTTCATATAGTAGGGCAGACGGGATGAGCATCCGATACCGGACACGAACACGAAACGCTCCATTGAATATCCCAGATCATCAGCCACCTGCGGAAGCGCTCTCTGAAGAGATGCCAATACTGAGTGGTCTCCGCATCCGGGGCACCACCTTACTTCCTGATTGCTTTTGAAATCCTGTGCTGTATATTTCATAATCTATCCTCCTATAACAATTTATTTACTGCATCCACGACATCCTTCACGATGAAGGGCTGTCCCTGCACCTTGTTCAACTGATAATACTGGAATTTCTGGTGTTTTGCGCGCAGATAATTGGCAAACTGACCGGAGTTAAGCTCGCAGACTATGATCTTCTTGAACTTGGAGAACACTTCCTCAGTGTTGAGAGGAAGCGGGTTGATATAGTCGAAGTGAGCGAGGGACACGCTCTTGCCCTGCTTGTGGAATTCCTTGACAGCTGTATAAAGGTGTCCGAATGTTCCTCCCCATCCTACGATGAGAACTTCTCCGCTCTCCTCGCCGATAACTTTCAAAGGAGGTATGTCACGGGCCACCAGCGCCACCTTCTTAGCCCTGGTATCCACCATCATCTGATGGTTCTGGGGGTCGGATGAAATCACACCTGCGGGATTCTTCTCCAGACCTCCCACCCTGTGCTCCAGACCGGGAGTACCGGGAAGCGCCCAGCGGCGCACAAGCGTCTCGGGGTCGCGCTCGAAAGGAGCGAACTTACCTCCGCACTCGGACGCATCCTTGATGAAAGGAGGATGTATCTCAGGCAGGTCCTTCATGGAAGGAATCTTCCAGGGCTCGGAACCGTTACCCAGGAAACCCTCCGAGAGAAGGATGACAGGCATCATGTGCTCCATTGCGAACTTACCGGCATAGAATGCTTTTTCGAAGCAGTCCGAAGGAGAATGCGCTGCCATAACCATGATGGGGCACTCTCCGTTACGGCCATAAAGAGCCTGATTGAGGTCTGTCTGCTCCGTCTTGGTTGGAATACCGGTGGACGGACCGCTGCGCTGCACGTCCACGATAACCAGCGGAAGCTCGGTAATCATGGCCAGACCAAGTGCCTCTGACTTAAGTGAGAGACCGGGACCGGACGTCGTGGTCACAGCGAAGTTGCCCGCATATGCCGCACCTATGGCGGTGCAGATGCCGGCTATCTCATCCTCACACTGGAGAGTCTTGGCCTTCAGTTCCTTATGAATAGCCAGCTCTTCAAGGATGGCTGTTGCCGGGGTAATGGGATAAGAACCGCAGAAAAGAGGCACGCCTGACTTCTCCGAAGCAGCCAGAAGTCCCCATGCAGTGGCCTGGTTACCGTTGATATTACGGTAAGTGCCTTTTTCCTGCTTCGCAGGCTGCACATAATAGGTGTTGGCTATGGCGTGTATGTTGGATGCGTAATTGAAACCGTCCTTGAGGACTTTCTTGTTGGTGTCAATCAACGCAGGTTTCTTCTTGAATTTCTTCTCAAGATATGCGAAGGTATGGTCAAGTTCCTTGTTGAACATGAAGAAGCACATACCCAGGGTGAACATGTTTTTGCATCTTACGATGGACTTCATGTCCAGACCGCTGTCCTTGAGGCTTTCCTTGGTAAGGGTGGTGATAGGTGACACGATGATGTTACGGTCGCCGATACCGAGTTCCTCGATAGGATTCATGGTCTTGAAGCCGGCCTTCTGAATACCTTTTTCATCGAAGGCGTCCTCATCGAGGATGATGGTCGCCGTGGGTTTGGCCCATTTGGCGTTGGCCATGAGAGCAGCAGGGTTCATGGCGACAAGGACGTCGCAGAAATCACCCGGAGTGTTGACCTCGATTGAACCTATGTGAACCTGAAATCCGGAGACTCCGGACACTGTGCCCTGAGGGGCGCGTATCTCAGCCGGATAATCCGGGAATGTAGAGATCTCGTTACCGAAAAGTGCGGATGAGTCGGCAAACAAAGTACCTGTCAACTGCATTCCGTCACCGGAGTCACCGGCAAAACGGATAACGACATCGTCTATATCAATAACTTTGTGTTGCATTGTGTTTATTTGTTTTGTGTGCTTTCTGCTTTTACTGGATAGGTGTCTGCGGCAGAGTCTTGTCCGGGGATATGTTCAGCTCGGCCTTGACCTGGGCTGTGATATCCATGCTCTGAGCCGCATCGAAATAAGGAACGGCTCCCGTAGAGACATCAAAAACATAAATGAGTCCGTTTGCCTTTCCGACTTTGGACACGGCGTTATTGGCTTTATTCATGATAGGCATCATCAGCTGCTGCTGAAGATTGTTCATGTCAGCACCGGCATTCTGCTCATACTGCTGAATCCTTGTCTGAAGATCCTGAAGTTCCTGCTGCTTGGTGGCAAGCACGGCAGGAGTCCAGCTTGCACCCATCTCGTTATATGTACGGTATTTTGTATTGAACTCCTCCACCATCGCATTATACGTGGCCTCGGTATCCATCCTGAACTGATCCAGTGCAACTCTGGCGGAATCCATATCGTCCATGAGATATATCACTTCCTGCATATTGATATGTCCGAACTTGAAGTCCTGTGCCGTCACGACAGCAGCCGCCGAGAACATTCCCAGGGCCAAAACAATAATCCTTTTCATCTTTTTCTATTAACTGTTTTTAATTGCGCAAATTTAGTAAAAATTTCCTCTCATTAGAACTGCTGTCCTATCACGAAATGGAAATTGGAGCCGCCTCTTTCCCTACCCTGCACCGGATCGAATCCCCAGCCCCAGTCAACACCGAGCAGACCCAGCATCGGAAGCATTATCCTGACGCCGACACCGGCGGAACGCTTGATCTGGAACGGATTGAAATCCCGGATATCCTCCCAGCAGTTACCGCCTTCGAGAAATGCCAGGACATAGATAGTGGACTGCGGCTGAAGTATCACAGGATAACGCAGTTCTATGGTGAACTTGTCATAGACGTGACCGACATAGATACCGTCCTCGTTCGTAGGTGTCAGGGAATAATTCTGATAACCTCTGAGAGCTATTATCTCCGAGCCGTAAGTGTTGTAGCCGGACATTCCGTCACCGCCGACCTGATATCCCTCAAAAGGAGAGTAACCGAGGTTGCGGTTGTAATAGCCCAGATAACCGAACTGAGCCCTTGTCATCAGCACCAGGTCATCGAAAAGACGGACATACAGCGCTCCCTTGAAAGTCCACTTGTGATACTCAATCCAACGGTACCGCTGCTGGTCTGTCATGGAAGCATAGTCGGTGTTCTTGTCCCTAAACAGCGAATAAGGCGGGGTAAGCTGCAGAGACAGCTGGAAATCCGAGCCCTCACGGGGATAAACCGCCTGGTCCGTGGAGTTTCTCGCCAGCGTTATCTTATAGCTTATATTGTTGGAGCGGCCGGTATCGAACAGGAAGTTGTACCTCCAGTTATGCAGGTTATAGGTCTGCCAGCTCAGCTCGTGATAAAGCACAAAATAATTGTCAGGCCACTTCAGACGGCTTCCAAGCGAAGCGGCTATACCGTACACCTCGTAATACTCATCCGTATTCTGATAGAAATAATAGGAGTTGGTCTGACGGGTATAGTACCCGGCGAGGTTGAATGAAGTAGGCTTCTTGCCGAACAGCCACGGTTCTATGAAATTGACAGAGGCGGCCGTATAGTACGTACCGTTGGTCTGGAAACGCAGGGAAAGAGTCTGGGCGTCTCCAAGAGGGACCGGCTTCCAGGCTCCCTTCTTGAACATTCTGCCAATGGAGAAGTTGTTGAAGCTGACGCCGACTGTACCGACAAACGAATATCCGCCCCAACCTCCTGAAAGCTCAAACTGGGAATTGGGTTTCTCGGCTACATTATAAGTAATATCCACAGTATTGTTCAGCTGGTTGGGTATCACCGAATAACCTCTGGTATGATCCAACGCCTGCTCGGGGTCGAAGTTTCCCATCGAGGCTATTTCCCTGAGCGAGCGTTCCAGCATGGACTGACTGTACAGATAGCCCGGCTTTGTGAAAAGCTGGCGGCGCACCACTTTCTCGTTTGTAATGGTGTTGCCGCTTATGATTATCTTGTTGAATGTAGCCGGCTTACCCTCCACTATACGCAGCTCCACATCAACGGAGTCACCCACTATATTTGTCTCCACGGGGACGAGATTGAAAAAGATATAGCCCTGGTCCGCGTAAAGAGTATGGACGTCCATAAACTCCTTTTTAGGGTCTCCGAACAGCCTCTTCTGCAGATTGACCACATCATAGACATCTCCTTTTTTTATCATCAGGATATTGTTCAGCTGCTCCGCAGTGTAAAGAGAGTTGCCTGTCCACGTTATATTCCGGAAATAATACCGCTTGCCCTCGTCTATGACTATCTTGATGCCAAGCCGGTCCGGCTCTATATAATATATGGAGTCACTGACTATGCGGGCGTCCCTGAAACCGGCCTCATTGAAGACGCTAATCAGAGACTGCTTGTCCGTCTCGTATTCCTTTTCGTTGAACTTCTTGGTCTTGAATATATTACGGATACGCATATCCCTGGTCTTGGCCATCGAGCCGACCAGCTTGCCCTCCGGGACATGGTCATTGCCCTCGAATACTATGGTCTTTATCTTGACTTTGGACTTGCGGTCCACGACAAATGTCACTCTCACCGCATTGCTCACCATCGTATCCCTGACCTGAACCACATCAACGTCGGCATTGATAAAGCCTTTCTCCTTGAAATAATTCTTTATTATCCCCACGGACGAGCGCAGCACATAATCCGAAAGCGGCACTCCGCGTCTGAGATTGAGCCTGTCCTGCAACTCACTCTGCTCGGAGTTCTTGATGCCCTGGAAGTTCCAACGGGAAACCCTCGGCCGCTCCTGGAGGCACAACGCCAGATAAACCGTATCTCCGGAGGACGACAGGGAGTCTATATTAAGGGAGACATCCGAAAAATGTTTCTGTGCCCACATCTTTTTGACCACCGATGCGGTCTGGTCACTCGGGATCCTGACAGTAGAGCCTATCTGCAATCCGGTCAAAGCGATTATCTGCTGCTCTCCAAGAAATTTCACGCCCTTAATCCTGATGCCGCCCAGCACATAGTCCCTCGGATGCCGATAATCCACATCCACGCCGGAACTTTGAGCGCATACCGCCCCCGTCATGAGCAACAGCAGAACAGCAGAAAGCAATAACCTCCTAATAGACATCATTCGGCGTCGTTCTTTTTTTCAATGGTCACCTGATCTCCCGTCTTACCGAAACGACGGCTACGGGAGGAATACTCGTCAAGAGCTTTTTGGAACTCGGTTTTGCGAAAATCGGGCCAAAGAACAGGCGTAAAATAAAATTCAGTATAAGCGCATTGCCACAACATGAAATTGCTTATGCGCTGCTCTCCGCTTGTACGTATCAGCAAATCCGGATCCGGAATCCCCGCCGTGGCAAGATAGTCGCTGAAATGTCCTTCCGGAGCACCGGAGGCCGCAAAACGTCCGGCAGCCTGCTCTATGTCCCACTTCCCGCTGTAACTTAGAAATACGATAAGTGTAAGTCCCGTATTGGCGGATGTCTCCTCCATAGCCTCATCGATGTCCTCGTTGAGAGCTTCGGAAAGACGGCTGCGGTTGCCGATAACCACAAAACGTATATTGTTTTTCTTGAACACAGGCCGCTCATTGAGTATTGAGACAGCCATAAGATGCATCAGTTCCGAGACCTCGGCATCAGGACGGGACCAGTTCTCCTCGGAAAAGGCGAAAAAGCTCAAATACCGGATGCCCTTCTCCACCGCATACTCGGTACATGCGCGGACACTCTCCGTGCCCTCGTGATGTCCGAATACACGCTCCTTGCCGCGCATCTTCGCCCATCTTCCGTTACCGTCCATTATTATCGCCACATGTTCAGGAATCATATTCTGTCGTTTTAATCAATGGTCTTTACTAATTCTGTCGTTTCTACGGTCCTCGCCCCAGAGCAGTTTCTCATTCAGAGCCTCGAAAAATCCGCCTCGTCCGAAAGTAATGCGCGCCAGGGAGAATCCGGCCTTGCGGACACAGACCTTCGTATCCTCGGGCAGCTCGGCAGAACGGTTATCAGCCGAAAGAAGCGTACGGTGACCGTTCGACCTTATAAGCACCTCCACCTCGGATGTATCAGGAACAATCAGAGGGCGCACATTGAGATTGTGCGGAGACATGGGGGTTATTATGAACACCGAAGAGTCAGGAGACACAACCGGGCCGCCGACACTCAGAGAGTAGGCTGTAGAGCCGGTAGGCGTCGCCACCAGCAGACCGTCCGCCCAATAAGTGGGGATTCTCATACCGTCTATGGACACCTCTATGCCTATCATATTCGGGTCATGTCTCTGCATAGTTATCTCGTTCAGAGCATAGGGATAGAATGTCTTGGAACGACCGTTATAAGAAATCTCCAGAAGGCTTCTGCGCTCCACCCTGTAATCTCCGGCAATTATACGGTCCACCAGAGAGCATCCGGCGTCACCGCTTCCGGCAGCGGTAAGAAATCCCAGACGGCCGAAATTAATGCCGGCCAGCGGAATCTCCCTGTCCCGGACGATTGTCAGCGAGCTCAGGAATGTGCCGTCTCCTCCAAGAGACAGAAACACATCCACGTCCTCAGGCAGGTCCTCGTTGGAAGAGAAAACTCCGGCGAATCCGCTTGCGGAGCGCACTTCCTCCAAAGCATCCGCCAATTCCGCACATACGGACAACCTGACACCTTTACGAAGAAGATGTCCGCACAAGGCAGATATCCGGTGTCCGGATTCCAGGTTCTGACTGCGTCCGTACAGGGCGAAATGCATTTTATGTAGATTTTTTCAATACAATTTGCAAATATTGTGATTTTATTTTGATAATACCTTATTTTTGCAAAAAAACTCCAAAGCATATGACCAGATTAAGTGTAAACATAAACAAATTCGCCACACTGCGCAACGCACGCGGAGGCAATATGCCGGACGTTGTCAAGGCCGCCCTCGACTGCGAGAGGTTCGGCGCCGAAGGCATCACAGTACATCCAAGACCTGATGAAAGACACATCAGATACAGCGACGTTACCGCCATCAAACCGCTTCTGACCACCGAGTTCAACATCGAGGGCAATCCTATTCCTAAATTCACGGAGCTGGTGCTCAAGACCCGCCCGGCACAGGTGACACTGGTCCCTGACGCCGAGAACGTGCTTACCTCCAACGCCGGATGGGACACCGTCCGCAACAAGGGCTTTCTGAAAGAGATTTGCCGTACATTCAAGGAGGCGGGCATAAGGACATCCATCTTCATCGACCCGGAGCCAGAAATGATACGCCATGCGTCAGACACCGGCTGCGACAGAGTCGAACTGTACACCGAGGCCTATGCTTCCGCATATTCATCCGGTAAAGAGCGGGCCATCGAGAAATACGTGAAAGCTGCCGAGACGGCGGCCGGCTGCGGCCTTGGCATCAATGCAGGCCACGACCTCAATCTGGACAATCTCAGATATTTCATCCAGACCATACCTTATATTGATGAGGTCTCCATAGGACACGCCCTTATATGCGACGCCCTGTACTACGGGCTGGAGAATACCGTCCAGCTCTACCTCCGAGAAATCCGCATGGCCCGTTGACATGTTCCGTGATTTTTATTATTTTTGTAATTTGTATCAATACTAACAGACAACCATTACAGTCATGAAGAAGATAAACCTCATTATCAACATCATCCTGATTCTGGCGGTAGCCGCCTTATATGTTCTTCACTTTACCGGCCAGGGCACATCCGCAAACGAACCCAAGGCCACAGGCAGCAGCACGTCCGCTCCCGAAGGCGCTGTCGTATACATCAATCTCGACTCCCTGGTCAACCAGTACGACATGTACAACGACCTGCGTTCCGAATTTCAGAACAAACTGAGCGCCATAGAGAACGACATCAACAAACAGGGGCGTGCCCTGGAGAATGATATAAAGAGTTTCAATGAGAAGATGCAGAGAGGACTTCTCACACACTCTCAGGCCGAAAGTATCAGCAACGACCTGGGTATGCGCGACCAGGAACTGAGAAACATGGCCCAGCAGAAACAGATGGAGATGGCCGAAGAGGAAAGCGTGCTGTACAACAAAGTAATGGACGCCATCATCACCTACGTTGACAAATACAACAGCGACGGAAGATTCTCCCTGATTCTCTCCACCACCGCCGCCACCAACTCCGTACTCGACGGAGACCCCGGACTCAACATCACCGAAGACATCCTCAAAGGTCTCAACGAAGAATATATAAAGAACCGCAATAAGAAATAGCACTTTGAGAACCGCCATACTATCCTGCTTTCCCCCGTACCGCGGAGGCATCTCCCAGTTCAACACTTCCCTATACGGGGAGCTGTCGGGGTCATGCACGGTCAAGGCGTTCAATTTCAAAAGGCAGTATCCGGAGATTCTCTTCCCGGGAAAGACCCAGTACATAGAGGACGGCTCTCCGCTTCCAATAGATGCAGAAAGAGTACTGGATACGGCCAATCCTATTTCCTACATTAAAACAGCCCGGACCATATCAGCTTGGAAACCCGACCTGCTGATAATGCGCTACTGGATGCCGTACTTCGCCCCGTCCCAAGGCTACGTGGCCCGGCACATGCCGGAAGGATGCAAGGTAATATCCATCCTGGACAATGTAGTGCCGCACGAAAGGCACTTCTTCGACAAGCCGCTCACTTCATACTATCTCAACGGCCACGACGGATTCATCGTCCTGTGCAACGCCGTAAGGGACGACCTGCTGCATATCAAACCTGACGCCAGATACATAGTGTCTCCCCATCCGATATATTCCAAT
>DXAW01000029.1 GCA_019116865.1 Candidatus Coprenecus stercoravium
ATCAACCGTATGTGGATTCTCCGCAACTATCTGGCCGACATGACCAGTGTGGAGGCTATGGAGTTTTTGAAAAAACGCATGGAGGGAACCAGGAGCAATGAGGAGTTCCTTGTGTCTATGAACGGCGAATAATATCCACAAAACATTCTTAAGTGGAAAATAAAAAAGGGAGCCCGGTGGGTTCCCTTCTTTTTTATTGTTGTTTAATAAGTTATGCCGGTGAGATAGCTCCGTTGGGACATGCGTCTACGCAAGTACCGCAGTCGGCGCATGTATCGGGGTCAATCGAGTAAACATCTCCGGCGGAGATTGCTCCAACAGGGCATTCATCGATGCAGGAGCCGCATGCAACGCATGCATCAGGATCAATTTTGTGTGCCATAAATTGTGTTGTGTGTTGTTAAATACTTTGCAAATATAGATATTTTTCCCTAATATCCGAATATTTCCTCAGTCGATAGCAGCGTTACCTTTCCGTATTTTTCCAAAGCCTTGATGTCCAGGCTTTCAGGGTCTCCAAGTATACAGATGGTATATTTGCGGCCCTTGACCATCTTCTCCTGAAAGTCTATGACATCCTGTAAGGTGTAATTGAGTACATTCTCGTAGATGTCACGGTTTATGTCGTGGTCAAGTCCGAGCCTTTCGGAGTAGAGGTAGAGCCACAGGACTTCTTCCTTGATGGTGCGCTGGGTGCGCTGGTTGGTCAGTATGGATTCCTTTGCGATATCGAATGCCTGCTGTGATACGGGCATGTCGTTTATGATGACATTGAAGGCGTCTATGGCGTCCGTCATCTTGTCGTTCTGAGTGGCGATGAAGCTGTAGTAGTTGCAGTAATCATCCTTTTTGCCGGGGATATCATATCCTGCGCTGGCCGAGTATGCAAGACCGCGGGCCTCACGCATCTCCTGGAATACTATTGAGTTCATGCCTCCTCCGAAATACGAGTTGTACATTGTGGCAATGGGAACGAGCGCCGGGTCGTATGTCTCGCCGGAGTTGGAGATGGACATGAGGTATATCTGATTGGACTTGTAGGGAGCCAGCAATACTTTGTTCTCTTCAGTAAGCAGCATCTTGTATTCCTTGTTCTCCTCGAAATCCTTGAGCTGTCCGGGAGTGTTGTGCAGTCTGTTTATGGTCTCGACTGTCTCTTTTTGGCTCATCGGGCCGTAGTAGAGGATTTTGTGCTTGTGTGAGAAGAGGCTGCGTATTCTGGAAAGCAGCTCCTCATCGGTGAGATTCTTTATTTCCTCTGCACTGGGTGCGTTGAGGACGGGATTGTCCTTTCCGTAAAAACCGTACATCTGGAGTCTGGAGAAGTTGCTCATCTGGTCGAGCTTGCTGTTGGCTCTCTGCTGCATGATGTTGGCTTTCATGGATTCCAGGGCCTCCGGATTGGCGACGGCTCCGGTGACAAGGCTCTCGAAAAGGCTCACGGCCTCCTCCATATTCTCGCCCAATCCTCCTACTGCTAAATATATCCTGTCTCCTCCTGCGGATATACTGTAGTTGCAGGCCAGATTGTAGAATGCCTGCTTAATCTCCACGGGGGAGAGGGAGTCGGTGCCGAGGTAGTCGAGATACTGCATGGCGTAACTGAGAACCGGGTCCGCATTGCTGCCGGTCTCGAATACATAGTAGAGTGAGAATATGTCGTTGACCTCGTTCCTCTTGTACAGTACGGGAATCTCCGCTTCGGCGGTCAGGATATCCATGTCTTTTTCGAAGTCCGCGAATACAGGCTCTATGGGCTTCACTTTCCTGGCCATTATGTTGCGGAAGAACTGGCTGGTGGTGTCCCTGTTGGTCTGAATGGGTGTTATCTGAGGCTTCTCAATCTTCATCTCATTGGGGTCCTCGCCCTGCAGCTTGCGGACTTCCACGTAGTTGTTGTCACCGAAATATTTGTTGGCATAAGCCACGATGTCTTCTTTCGTGATGGCGGATATATTGTCCACTATGTTCACTGTCCTGGACCAGTCCTCGCGGTTGATGAAGGAACTTACGTATGCGTCCACCATGCCGTAGGAGCTTTCTGTGAGGCTCATCATGGCCAGTTTGTAGTTGTTGGCGGTGGCTGTCAGCAGTTCCTCGTCGAATTCGCCCTTGCGGAGTATGTCTATCTGCTCCAGGATAATATCCCTGACCTCATCCAGACTCTGGCCCTGCTTGGGCTCGCCCGTAAACACCATTATGGAGTAGTCGGTGAGAGGGAATACACCTCCGTAGAGGCTGAGAACTCTCTGAGGATGGTTTACATTGATATCCACCAGTCCGGCAGTACCGTTGTACATGATGTTGGCGATGAGGTTGAGGGTGAGATTGTCGGGGTCGTTTGTCCCGGGGCATCTCCAGGCCACCATCACCATGGGGGACTCGATACCGAGGACTTCGGTCACTATGGGCTCTGTGATAGGGGCTTCGGGCTCGAATTCCAAAGGCTTGAGGTCAGGGTTGGGCTGCATGCCGCCGAAGTATTTCTCAATCACCTTTATGGCCTCGTTGGGGTTGAGGTCGCCGGAGAGACAGATGGCCATGTTGTTGGGCACGTACCACTCCTTATAGTAGTTCTTGATGTTGGTGATTGAGGGATTCTTCAGGTCCTCCTGGCTGCCGAGTACTGTCTGAAGGCCGTAGGGGTGGTTCTTGAACATGGATGACAGCATGGCCTCGAGCATTTTCCTGCTGTCATTGGTCAGGGACATGTTCTTCTCCTCGTAGACAGCTTCCAGCTCGGTGTGGAATCCGCGGATGACGTTATGGGCGAAGCGGTCCGACTGGATGATGGCCCAGTTCTCAAGCTC
This sequence comes from Candidatus Coprenecus stercoravium, assembly GCA_019116865.1. Classification (GTDB taxonomy): domain Bacteria; phylum Bacteroidota; class Bacteroidia; order Bacteroidales; family UBA932; genus Coprenecus; species Coprenecus stercoravium. The sequence continues at coordinate 2,811 of DXAW01000029.1, forward strand.
GTTGGACGGAATGTTCTCCACATAGACCGTCTGGTCGTAGCTGGTGTAGGCGTTGGTGCCGGATGCTCCGATAGCGGACATCAGCTTGTCGTATTCGTTGGGAATGGAGTATTTGGACGCCTCATACGATATGGAGTCAATCTGGTGATAGATGGCCTTGCGCTCAGCCTCGTCGGTGGTGTTGCGGTAGACTTCGAAAAGTCTCTCAATCTCATCCAGAAGCGGCTTTTCGAGAGTGTAGTTCTGAGTTCCGAAAGACTCAGTGCCCTTGAACATCAGGTGCTCGAAATAGTGGGCGAGTCCGGTGGTCTCGTGAGGATCGTTCTTGCTGCCCACACGTACGGCTATCTGCGCATTGATGCGCGGCTCGTCCTTGTTGACGCTCATATAGACCTTGAGTCCATTGTCTAGAGTGTAAATCCGGGTACCGGTAGGGTCTCCGGGCACGGTCTCGTATTTAGGACCGCATGATACGGCCAGAGACAGTGCGACAGCCGTCACACCGGCACAGGCCAGCATTTTGAACAGTTTTGGCATAATTTTATCAGTTAGCGGGTTTGATATTACATAGACAAAGTTAATATATTTTATTACGAAAAGACTATCTTTGCCTACTAATTTGAGTTAATTTAGTTGCTACTGTATGAAACGATTGATATTGAGTCTGATATTCGCATCCGTGACATGCGCTGCCATGTCGCAGAATGAGTTCGGGCATATAGTGTCGTTTGACAAGGTGGTGCATGACTTCGGGGACATCATGATTGCTGACGGGCCGCAGACATGCACTTTCAAAATGAAGAACATAGGGGACAAGCCTGTGGTGATATACAGGGTGGTCACCTCCTGCGGATGCACGGAGCCGTCGTGGACCCAGGCTCCCGTGAGGCCGGGAGAGACGGCGGAAATCACAGTCGAGTTCAGTAACGACCAGGGCCCTTATCCTTTCAACAAGCCTGTGACCGTCTATGTCTCCGAGCTTCCGAAGCCGGTAGTGCTCAAAGTCAGGGGCGTGGCTCACGATAAGGTCAAGAGCCTGTCTGAATTGTTCCCGCAGTCTTACGGCCCTATAGGTTTCCGCGAGAAGGTGGTGTCGATAGGACAGATAGAGCAGGGACTTGCCAGAAGTGTCGAGGTGGAGCTGGCCAATACCTCGTCCAGGGATGTCCGGGTCTCTTTCCAGGATATGACTCCCGGCCTGAAGGTCTCCATTTCCAATCCGGTTATTCCGGCCAAGTCAAAGGCCAGGATTGTGTGTACGGTGGACACGGATATGACGTCAGGGGAGAAGTGGGGCAAGACTCCCTTTACTTTTTCAATTACAGTTGACGGGAAGAAATATAGCCGCGTACTTACGGTGGAGGCGCTTGTGAAGGAGAATTTCTCAGATCTCACCGAGGCTCAGAAACGGGCCGGCGCCTTGCCTCAGTTCGAGTTCTCGTCACTTGAGCTGGGATTGCTGGACGAGGGGACTGTCACTGAATCCGAGTTCGTGGTGAAGAATATAGGAAAGGATACCTTTAAAATATATAAGGCAGATGTGAGTGAGCCGGGTCTGTCGGTGACTCTTCCGGAGCCTGTTATGTACGGGAAGAAAGGCTCGCTTAAAGTGAGGGTGGATACTTCCGGGCAGAGCGGGGAGGTGCTGAATATACTCACTCTTATAACCAATTCCCCCACAAGACCGATAATCAATCTATTCGTAATATACACAGTAAGATAAACAAGGACAGTCATGAACAATAAGGCAGATATCGATTCGGCTCTCGTGGTCAACGACGGCGTGGAGCAGCCTCCTATAGTTAATCCCTATCTGGACAATATTATAAGAAAACGCCGCCGCTCAGCCATGACGGTGGATGATTATATGAACGGGATTCTGGAAGGCAACACCATAGTCCTCAGTCAGGCCATAACCCTTGTGGAGAGCTCGCTTCCGGAGCACAGGGAACTGGCTCATGAGCTGATTGTCCGTTGTCTGGAGCATTCCAAACGCAAGGAGTCCATGCGGATAGGCATAACAGGCGTGCCGGGAGCCGGTAAGAGCACGTTCATCGAGGCGTTCGGCAATATGCTCACTGACAAGGGGCATCGCGTCGCAGTGCTGGCCATCGATCCCAGCAGCGAGAAGACCAAGGGCAGTATTCTGGGAGACAAGACCCGAATGGAGACTCTATGCAACAATCCCAAAGCCTTTATCCGCCCCAGCCCCAGCGCAGGGTCTCTGGGAGGAGTGGCCCGTAAGACCAGGGAGACGATTCTGCTGTGCGAGGCGGCCGGTTACGACGTGGTGCTCATAGAGACAGTTGGGGTGGGGCAGTCGGAGACAGCGGTCCATTCCATGAGTGATTTCTTCCTTCTGATATTGATATCGGGGGCCGGTGATGACCTTCAGGGAATCAAGCGCGGCGTCATGGAGATGTCGGATCTGATAGCGGTCAACAAGGCCGACGGCAATAATATTGAGAAGGCCAATATGGCAAGAGCCTTGTACGCCAACGCATTGCATCTGTTCCCTCCTACAGGCTCAGGGTGGACGCCTACGGCTCTTACCGCCTCGTCAGTAGAAAAGACAGGCCTGGAGGATATATGGGCCATGATGGAGAAATATTTTGCCCTGGTGAAAGGTAACGGATATTACTGGCACCGCCGCAGGGAGCAGGACAGGTACTGGATGTACGAGACGGTTAACAGCGCATTGAAGGATATGTTCTACGACAATCCGTCGGTGGCGGCTGCCCTGCCGGATTATGAGCAGGCGGTTCTTGACGGTAAGATAGATTCTTTCTCGGCGGCCGGGGAACTTCTGAAAATATACGGCAGATGATCTGGCACGCGGTCAAGGATGTATTGCTGAACGCCTATCTTATCACCAGCCTTGTCGTGGTGATGATGATAATGATAGAGTACGTCAATGTGGCTTCGGCCGGACGCTGGTTCGGACGCCTGCAGGGTTCTCCTCTGCGTCAGGTGCTTGCCGGCTCTCTGCTGGGCCTTATTCCTGGATGTATAGGAGGTTTTGCGGCGGTGTCGCTGTATTCGCACGGTATTATCAGCATGGGTGCCCTGGTAGCGGCCATGATATCTTCTTCCGGAGACGAGTCTTTCGTGATGCTGGCGATGATACCGGGACAGGCTATGGCTTTGTTCGCCGTGCTCTTTGTCCTCGCTGTGGTCTGCGGTCTGATTACGGACCGTATTTTCAGAAAGCATCCTATAAGGGTCGTGTGCGATCCCGGTTTCGAAATACATGATGCCAATAAAGGCGAGTTTCCGAAAATATTCAGATTGTCATCTTACAGGGGAATGCGTCATGCCGGATGGGAGAGGCTGGTGCTTATAGCTGCGATTCTGATATTTACTGCGGCCGTGTTTTCCGGAGTGCTGGAGCACGAGCATGCGGCTGAAGAGGCGGCGGCGGTATCATGGCTTCCTTTCAATTTCCTGAGCGAGAGATGGATGAATATCATTTTCGCAGTGCTCAGCCTTTTCGTGGCCATATTGGTGGCCGCTTCTTCCGAACATTTTGTCCGGGAGCACCTCTGGCATCACGTGGTGCGCAAGCATGCCCTCAGGACATTTCTGTGGACGGCGGGGGCGCTGGCGGTGATAGCCCTGGGCATGCGCTACGTCGATATGGGAAGCTGGCTGCGGGACAATACGTATTATCTGCTGATACTGGCCGCACTTGTGGGTATGATACCGGAGTCAGGTCCGCACATGGTCTTCATATCCCTTTTCGCAGGCGGCTACGTGCCGTTCTCGGTGCTGCTTACCAGCTCCATGTCGCAGGACGGTCATACCTCCCTGCCTCTGCTGGCGTCCAGCACCCGGAGCTTTTTCGTGGCCAAGGTGCTCAATGCTGTATTCGCAATAGTAATAGGCAGTGTGTTCTATCTCGTCGGTTTGTAAATTGAAATAGTGGAAGTATGGCAAAAAATTGCAGGGCATATCCAATTAATTTCTATATTTGTAAGTTGTACAAATTCATTTATTAGATGGCATCGATTAACGGATTATTGAAGAAACTGTTCGGCTCCAAGGCCGAGAGGGACATGAAGCAGATAAAGCCCATTCTGGAAAAGGTGCTGGCTGCGTATGACCGTATTGACAAACTCTCGGATGATGAGTTGAGAGCTGAGACAGAAAGGATAAAAAGTGTAATAAGCAGTAAGATAGCAGCGGACGAGGAACGTAAGAAGTCATTGCGCTCCCAGCTGGAGGATGTGGAGATAGCCGTGGAGAAGAAAGAGGCTCTGGCTACTGAGGTGGACAAGCTGACGAAGAAGATAGACGATGAGATAGAGGAGGTGCTGATGGAAGTCCTGCCTGATGCGTTCGCCGTGATGAAATCCACCGCAAGACGCTTCAAGGAGAAAGAGGTGATAGAGGTGACGGCTACGGATATGGACCGTGAGTTCAGCGCCAGACATGACTATGTCAGGATAGAGGGGGACAAGGCCTGTTGGAGTCATACGTGGCTGGCAGGAGGCAATCCTATTACCTGGGATATGGTGCATTACGACGTACAGCTCATAGGCGGTATCGTCCTGCATCAGGGAAAGATAGCCGAGATGGCAACCGGTGAGGGAAAGACCCTGGTCGCTACTCTGCCTGTGTTCCTCAACGCCCTGGCGGGAAAAGGTGTCCACGTGGTCACTGTCAATGACTACCTCTCCAAGCGTGACTCTGAGTGGATGGGCCCCCTGTACGAGTTCCACGGACTCAGAGTGGACTGCATCGACAAGCATCAGCCCAACTCTGCCGCGCGCCGTGCCGCATACCGTGCGGATATCACATTCGGAACCAACAATGAGTTCGGCTTCGACTATCTGCGTGACAATATGGCCATAGACAAGAACGATCTGGTTCAGCGCAAGCATCACTATGCCATAGTCGACGAGGTGGACTCCGTGTTGATTGACGACGCGCGTACGCCTTTGATTATATCCGGACCTGTTCCCCGCGGAGATGATCAGCAGTTCGTGGAGTTCAAGCCATATGTGGAGAGACTTTACAATGCGCAGAAGCAGTTGGTCACCAAGCTGCTGACCGATGCGAAGAAACTAATATCCGAAGGCAATGAGACGGAGGGCGCCAAACTGCTGCTCAGGGCGCACAAGGGACTTCCCAAGTATAACCCTCTCATCAAGTTCCTTTCCGAGCCGGGTATGAAGCAGCTCCTGCAGAAGACTGAGAATTTCTATATGCAGGACAACAACAAGCAGATGCATCTGATTACCGACGACCTTTATTTTATAATCGAGGAACAGAACAGAAGTGTCGAGATGACCGACAAGGGTAACGACCTGATCGCTGCCAGTGTGTCCGATGACAGATTTTTCATCCTGCCCGATATAGGAAGCGAGATATCTGAGCTGGAGAAGCAGGACCTTACTCCTGAGGACAAGCAGGCTAAGAAGTCGGCCCTGTTGGCTGATTATGCCCTGAAGGCCGAGCGCGTGCATACTGTGACGCAGCTTCTGAAGGCCTACGCCATGTTCGAGAGGGATGTGGAGTACGTGGTGATGGACAACAAGATAAAGATTGTGGACGAGCAGACAGGACGTATCCTGGAAGGACGCCGCTACTCGGACGGTCTGCATCAGGCCATCGAGGCCAAGGAGAATGTGAAGGTGGAGGCGGCGACTCAGACATTCGCCACCATTACCCTTCAGAACTATTTCAGGATGTATCACAAGCTGGCCGGTATGACCGGTACGGCGGAGACTGAAGCCGGAGAGTTCTGGTCGATATACAAGCTTGATGTGGTGGTGATTCCGACCAACCGTCCTGTGATACGTAAGGACGAGGATGATATCGTATACAAGACCAAGAAAGAAAAATATAATGCGGTCATCAAACGAATAGTGGACCTGACGGAGGCCGGACGTCCGGTGCTGGTCGGAACCACTTCCGTGGAGATATCCGAGCTGCTCAGCAAGATGCTTAAGCTCCGCGGCATCAAGCATAATGTCCTTAATGCCAAGCAGCATGCCCGTGAGGCCGAGATAGTGGCCCACGCCGGTGAGGCGTCCACGGTGACCATCGCCACCAATATGGCCGGCCGTGGTACCGATATCAAGCTGGGTCCCGGAGTCAAGGACGCGGGCGGTCTGGCCATTATAGGTACCGAGAGGCACGACAGCCGTCGTGTGGACCGTCAGCTCAGAGGTCGTGCCGGCCGTCAGGGAGATCCCGGCTCATCAGTCTTTTACGTATCGCTGGAGGACAACCTTCTCCGTCTTTTCGGCGGAGACAAGATGGCCTCGTTGGTGGACAAGATGGGACTGCAGGAAGGCGAGCCTCTTCAGCACAGCCTGATGTCCAAGTCTATCGAGAGAGCTCAGCGCAAGGTGGAGGAAAATAACTTCGGTATACGAAAGAGACTTCTCGAATACGACGATGTGATGAACTCCCAGAGAGAGGTGATATACAACAAGCGCCGCAACGCCCTTTACGGAGAGCGTATCGACGTGGATGTTATGAATATGATCGGTGACTGCTGCGAGGTTTTGGCCGACAGGTCTGAGGAGATGGATTACGATGAGTTCAAGATAGAGGTTATGAAGAGCCTGTCGATAGACCCGGCTTTCGATGCCGACTTCTATAAGAACGCATCCAGGGAGAAGATTTCCGAGGCTCTCAACGAGCAGATAAAGAGTGAGTACCAGCGGCGCAGCGATGCCATGGTGGCTCAGGCATGGCCTATAATCAAGGCCATATGCGAGCGTCAGGGCGCCCAGTATGAGAATGTGGCCGTGCCTGTGGGCGACGGAACTAAGGTTATGCGTGTGCTTGTGAACCTCAAGAAGGCATATGAGAGCAAGGGCAAGGAGCTGGCCAGGGCTGTCAGCAAGACCATTACTCTTGTCATGATAGACGAGGCATGGAAGGAACATCTCAGGGATATGGATGACCTTAAGCAGTCCGTGCAGAATGCGACATATGAGCAGAAGGATCCTTTGCTCATATATAAGTTCGAGAGCTTCAATCTCTTCAAGAGTGTGATAGAGCGCATAAGCCGGGAAGTGGTCACCTTCCTGCTCAGGGCGCATATTCCCGTAAGGGAGAATGCTCCGGGCGAGGTCCGCGAGGCTGAGCGCCGCCGCACAGACATGAGCAATATGCATACGTCGAGGACCGATATGGTGACCAACGGCGGCGAGCCGAAGAGCAATGCGCCCGTGCGCACCGAGAAGAAGGTAGGACGTAATGATCCGTGCCCCTGCGGTTCCGGCAAGAAGTACAAGAACTGTCACGGCAGATTTGAGAATAATTAAAATGCGATAGAATATGGATAGATTTGACATAATAGTAGTGGGCTCCGGCCCCGGAGGATACGTGGCGGCTATACGTGCTGCCCAGCTTGGTAAATCGGTCGCAGTGATCGAGCGTTCGGAAATCGGCGGTATATGCCTCAACTGGGGATGTATACCCACAAAGGCTCTTCTTAAGAGCGCGCAGGCCTATACCTATGCGCTTCATGCTGCCGAGTATGGCTTCGAGGCATCTGAAGTGAAGGCCGATGTCACTAAAATGGTCGAGCGCAGCCGTGGTGTGGCTGCCCAGATGTCCAAGGGAGTGGAGTTCCTGCTGAAGAAGAACAAGATAACTCTTATCCACGGAGATGCCGTGCTCAAGAGCGGACATACAGTGGAAGTCAATGATTTCGAGGCAGGAAACAAGACAGTTTACGAGGCCGGCCACATAATCCTCGCTGTCGGCTCAAGAGCCAATTCTTTGCCGTTCGCACCTATTGACGGGGAGAAGATTATATCCTACCGCCAGGCCCTGGTGCCGGACAGACTGCCTAAGAGCATGGCTGTTATCGGTTCCGGTGCTATTGGAAGCGAGTTTGCGTTTTTCTACAGAAGTCTCGGTGTGGAGGTCTATCTTATCGAGTATCTTGACCGCATACTTCCTCTTGAGGACGATGACGTGTCGGCTCAGATCAACCGTTCTTTCCGCAAGGCCGGTATGAAGGTGATGACGTCCGCTCAGGTCAAGAGCGTGGATACCACCGGTGATGTGTGCAGGCTTACTGTGGAGACCAAGAAGGGAACTGAGACCATAGAGGCAGAGACGGTGCTTTCGGCCGTGGGCGTGATTCCCAACACGGACTTCCTCGGTCTGGAAGAAGTAGGTGTCGAGATGGTAAGGGGCCGTAAGATCAAGGTGGATCAGTACTACCGTACCAATGTCGAGGGCGTCTACGCCATCGGAGATATCATTCCTACCCAGGCGCTGGCTCATGTGGCCTCGGCAGAGGGTATCTGTTGCGTGGAGGCTATATGCGGTCTCAATCCCAAGCCCATAGACTACGGCAATATCCCGGGATGTACGTATGTCTCTCCCGAGGTGGCGTCTGTGGGTATGACGGAGAGAGCTGCTAAGGAAGCCGGCATAGACTATAAGGTCGGCAAGTTCTTCTTCCTGGCTTCCGGCAAGGCCGTGGCCGCCGGAGAGAAGGACGGATTCGTTAAGCTGGTGGTGGATGCCGCCACTGACAAGGTGCTTGGAGCGCATCTGGTGGGAGCCAATGTGACCGAGATGATATCCGGTATCGTCACCGGACGCAACATGGGCATGACCGCCTCAGACATAATCCATTCAGTGCATCCTCATCCTACTATGAGCGAGGCTGTTATGGAGGCCGCCGAAGCTTCGCACGGAGAATGTGTACATCAGTAAGAAACAATTTATAAAAGTCAATATCATGGCAAAAGCAGAAATAGTACCTCAGGCGAATGAACTTTGCCGCATTTCAAAGGGAACCCGTATCACCGGTGTGATGGTCTCTTCAGCAGACATCAGAATCGACGGAACATTCGAAGGAACAGTCTATACCAAAGGGAAGCTGGTAATAGGAGAGGCCGCCCATGTCAAGGGTAAGGTCTTCTGTCAGAACTGCGACCTGTGGGGACATGCGGAAGGAGAGGTCTACATCGAGGACCAGATTAACTTCAAGGCCAATTCCAACTTCTCCGGAGACCTTAAGACACCCAAGCTCGGCATCGAGGTGGGTACCATCTTCAACGGCTCCTGCCTCATCATCACCAAGGAGGAGTATACCAAGAGCCTCAATGAGGTAGTGGACCTTAAAGGTGCGCAGAGGCCCGTAGAACCCGCTCCCCAACCCTCCAAGAAATAACCCCTGCCCCCAGTCCCTGATCCCCTGCTCGCCACTACCTCTGTCCCCGGTATCTGTAATCGCTCTTTCTACGTAAATTATTGTACGACAGTAAGCTGTGCGAAATACAGCAAAACAGATAAGGGGTGTAAATGCGGATTTCGGGAGAATTCTCCCTGTATCTGTTAAGGTATTGTGGCGGCAAGTATCTGAATACGTGTGTATTATAAGCGATAGCGGATTACAGATAGTGAGGTGTAAATGTTACCTTCTTGATGGATAATGTACTATAAAAAAGGTGCCCGGTAGTTTGAAACAACATCGGGCACCTTTTAAAATACTAAGTGTCAGAATTTTAGTTTTTTGATAAATTGAGCCGGCCCCGCTCTTTCTGTTCTTAATCCTCCAGGTAGGTTATCTGCCAGTTACCGACTCTTACCGGGTATCCATCGCTGTTCATTTCGTATTCGAAAATTTCAGGAGAGTCCCATGTGCAATAGGTCTCAGACTCGGGCAGGTTGTCGTTCCGTTTTCCCCAGAATCCGAAGATGCCGAGGAAGGGCATGGACATGTTTATGGGCAGTGTCTCCAAAATATAGTAGGCGTTTGTCACCAGCGCAGTTATGTCAATGTTCGTGTTGTTCGGCTGTGAGGTGTACCGTATAGAGGTGCTCATCATGCATTCGATATA
>DXAW01000030.1 GCA_019116865.1 Candidatus Coprenecus stercoravium
AGACTACCGTCCCGACCTGGGTCCAGGCCATGGCGGCGGCGCACATCGGACACGGCTCGACAGTGACATAAAGAGTGCATTCCGGAAGATATTTGCCTCCAATATAGCTTGTAGCAGCCGTCATGGCCAGCATCTCGGCATGGGCCGTTGGGTCGTGCAGGGTCTCGGTCTGGTTGTGCGCCCTGGCGATGATCCGCCCCTCGCACACCACCACCGCTCCGATGGGAATCTCCCCCTCGGCCTCGGCTCTCAGGGCCTCCCTCAGGGCCTCGCGCATATATTTCTCGTGCTCAGTGTTCATTGCCGTTCAATATTTTCCAGGATCCGTTTTTCTTTGCGCCTGTTCTTTCTATAATGCCTCTCTCCCTGAGCCGGTCAATCGCCCGCTTTATCGTGCTCCTCGATTTTTTGGTATTGGCAGCCATCTCTTCAATCTTGACAGATGGATTCTCCGCTATAAGTTGTAGGACAGCTATTTCTGTCAAGGATACCTTTCCGGTCAAATTGTTTAAAGGTTCATTTTGAACCTTTAAATCGTGTTTTAAAGGTTCATTCCGGACCTTTAACCCGTCTGCCTTTATATGCAGGGTCCTGTTCCGCAAGTCGGCCTCCTCGTTCAGAAGGAGATGGCGCAAAAACCTTTCCAGCGGCTCTGTAGTGGCTGTTATGCCGTTTTTCAGGTCATTGTAATTGGCCCTGACAAGGGCGTTTCTGAAAAACCATGAATGCCTCTCGAAAGTATCGTTCCCTACATTGAATCCGAAACTGCGGAGATATTTTATCAGGAATACCGCAGTTGTCCTGGTGTTGCCTTCTCCAAAAGGATGCACCTGCCAAAGATTGGATATGAATCTTGCGATATGCCGCACAGCCTCATCTGCTGTCAGTCCCTCGTATGAAAAATCCCTTTCAGTAGAGATGTCGTATTCCAGGGTCTCGGTTATCAGTCCGGCACCGGCATATATTACTGTACCTCCGTCCAATACCCATTCTTTTTTGGTGATGTTATAGTCCCGGATGCGGCCGGCGAATTTGTAAATGCCTGTGAAAAGATACCGGTGGATACGGATGAGTTCCGCCGGAGTCATGGAGAATGCCTGTTCAGCGAGAAGTTCGGTGATTCTGTAAGAGACTGTGTCAGCCTCCTTTGTCCGCTCATCACTACCGGTGTCTTCCCTTGCTGCGCGGCTCTCATAGTAGGACTCAATGCGCTGCCGTACTTCCCGAAGCGAGATGTCTCCCTCGATATGCTCGCGGGCGGTATCGATAAGGTACGCCGAGGGCTTCAGTCCGTCCACGTCCTGAAGTCCGATGGCCGTGCGCCATGCCTGCGCCCGCTCCGCCCTCGACGGCTCTCCCTGCCTTATATATTCCTCAAAGTCCATCATGGCTCTCTGGTTATTGGTGTACTACAATGTCAATATCAGTGTTCACAATCCACTTGCCGGATTTTGCCGGGCCGTCATACCGCAGTATTCCGTGCTCCCGGAGATATTTTATCTCTCTCTTTATGGTAGCTTCCGATATCTTCAGTTGCCCGGACATTTGCGCCCGTGTAATTCTTCCGTCGGCCTTTATCAACCTCACTATCTCGTCCTGCCTGCGGGTAACAGACACTGAATTTTGGGGCTTATTTTGGGGCTCATTTTGGGGCTCATTTTGGGGCTCATTTTGGACAAATACCGGATGAATGGGGAAAGTCACGATAAAGTAAGTTCTGGCATCGTCAGTCTCAAAGGAGGCGGCAGGGGAACCGTTGGCTTTCATCTCCTTGATTATAGTAGGAATGCCGGTGGCCTTTCCCTCCGTCAGATCCAGCTCCTTTAGAAAGTCCCCGAGTTTACGGTTACGGTAACGCCGGGCATGAGCTACGCCACGGTTAAGGTCATCCAATTTTATAGACCTGTCCGGCCCGCCGTAACTGATTATCCGTATGCAGTCCGGCTCAATAGTGATTTCCACAGGCTCGCGCATCTGGTAATCCCTGTGGTAAAGACTGTTGACCACTGCTTCTTCCAATGCCTGATACGGATAATTGAAGAAACGCAAGGATTCTGCCCTGTTCCCCGGTTTGACCACGCGCTCCTTGATGATATTCGTGCGCAGATAAGTCATAACCTCGTTAATCATCCAGTCTACCGGACCTTTGATGGAAGGAACTTCTATGAAATTTGATGGATTCTGTAGCTTTCCGTTCGGATATACGACGATATCTACTTGGGTATAAGGGAAAAACTTGGAGGGATTGTCCGAGAACATCATGAGGGCGATATTCTTCGGCACCAGTGCCTCTGCCGGTCCTGCCACGATGTCCATCTGCTGAAGTATATCTGAAAACCTGGACTCTTCGATGCTGTCTGCAAGACGGCTTCCCGTCTTAATCAGGAAATCCCTCACCAGCGTCCTGGATATGTCTTTCAGCGATGCTTGCATATTTGCACGGTCGTCGAACGGTATCTGATTGGTCAGTTCCAGCAATTCCTTTTCAAATTCTCCTTTTGCGATGATAGACGAGGAGTTGTAGCGGATATAGTAACTGTAGCGTTTATGCTTGGCCGTAACTTCATCCGGCACTTTATACGGACGGTTGGCACCGCCTGGAATCCAGATGACCAGCACTTTCTTTCCATCCACATCCTCAAGGCTTGTGTGCGGATAGTATACCGGCTGAATCAGATTGTTGAAACCGATCATATCCTTTTCTATCGGCTCTATTTCATTCAGGTCCAAGCCTTTTACCGGCCTAATAGGCCGCCCGTTCTCTTCTTGTACGCCTACTATGATATAACCTCCTCCGCTGTTGTCGAAATCATTGGCGAAGGCGCAGATTGAGCGGTAGATGGCATCGGGATTCCATCCTTTCTTGTATTCGATGCGTGCCCCTTCGATGGACGTTGCGCTAAGCAGCTGCTCTATATTGACAGGTATCGGCATTATCCCTAATTAATTTTGGCAAATATACGCAGAAGCCGAGAGCAATGCAAGCTCGTTTGCGATTGCCGAGGCGCCACAGTATATGTGGACGGAGTCCAAATTGCGCAGAAGCCGAGAGCAATGCAAGCGAACTCGCTCAAATTTGCTCTGCCGAAGCGCCCTAGTATATGCGACAATAAGCTGAGTCAGGCGTATCGTGTGAATAATTTTGGTACACCTCACTATCTGGGTGCACCTTGCTATCTGTAATTTGGCAGTCGTTCTAATGTGCACATATTCAGTTGTTTACTGCTGTGGCCTCAAAACAGATACGGCACTTTTTCCCCGGAATCTGCCTAAATACGGCCTTATCCGTTTTGCCGATTTTGACATATAGAGCTGATATGCAGTTATTTACAAAAAGAATGCAATAACAGATACTGTGGTGCAAGATTGTCTATATGTTGCTAAGACTGGGTGTGCATACTTTAACAGAGTAAGGTATCGTAGGTGATGAGTGCAGTAATTTTGGTGCACCTCACTATCTGGGTGCACCTTGCTATCTGTAATCCGGTAATCGTCATAATGCGCACATATTCACTTGTTTACTGCAGTGGCCTCAAAACAGATACGGCGCTTTTTGCCCGGAATCCGCCTAAACACGGCCTTATCTGTTTTGCTTATTTTGGCGTATGGGGCTGATATGCAGTTATTTATAAAAAGAATGCAATAACAGATACTGTGGTGCAAGATTGTCTATATGTTGCTGAGAAAGGGTGCGGTGAAAAAGGCGATGCCGCAACGGCAGGGGAATGCGGGAAATGCTGCCGTTGTGGAAGAGGGCTGGGAGGAGATGCTGTTCGGAAGGCCTGCAGAAGGGGTGGTGGAGGTAGAAAGGGGTAGAAAGAGATGGTGGAGGTAAAAGGGATGGGGAGAGACGGTGAGTCAGTAGGAATATGGTGCGGGATGTGCCGGTCGGCAAGCAAGCAGACAGGACAGGATGGGGCAGAATGGGTGACATTTTGGCAGAGTGTGCGGAGTGGCACTCAATTTGTTTAATGTGTCTGTGCAGTTTGAAAACAACTAAAAATTAAAAGATATGAACATTAGACCTTTAGCAGACAGAGTGCTCGTAGAGCCCAAAGAAGCTGAGACTAAGACAGCAAGCGGAATCTTTATTCCTGAGACAGCAAAAGAGAAACCCCAGCAGGGAAAAGTCATCGCTGTAGGCAGCGGTAAGAAGGATGAGCCTATGGAACTGAAAGTAGGCGACACCGTTCTCTACGGAAAGTATTCCGGAACCGAGATTACCGTTGACGGCAAGGACTATCTGATGATGCGTCAGTCTGACGTGCTCGCAGTTCTTTAATTCTGTTTGTTTAACTTTTAAAAACTAAAAATCATGGCAAAAGAAATCAAATTCAATATGGAAGCCCGCAGCCTGATGAAAGAAGGCGTGGACGCTCTTGCAAATGCAGTGAAGGTAACCCTCGGTCCTAAAGGACGCAACGTGGTTATCGACAAGAAATTCGGTGCTCCTCACGTAACCAAGGACGGTGTTACCGTAGCCAAGGAAGTTGAGCTGGAGGATCATTTCCAGAACATGGGTGCCCAGATGGTAAGGGAAGTCGCTTCCAAGACCAATGACCAGGCCGGTGACGGTACTACCACCGCTACTGTCCTCGCTCAGGAAATCATCGGCGTAGGTCTGAAGAATGTGACCGCAGGCGCCAACCCTATGGATCTGAAACGCGGTATCGACAAGGCGGTTGATGCAGTCGTTGCCGACCTCAAGAAACAGACCCAGGAAGTGGGTGACGATATGGCGAAGGTAGAGCAGATCGCCACTACCTCTGCCAACAACGACGCTTTCATCGGCAAGCTCATCGCAGAGGCAATGAGCAAGGTGAAGAAAGAGGGCGTTGTGACAGTCGAGGAAGCCAAAGGTACTCAGACCGAGGTCAAGGTCGTTGAGGGTATGCAGTTCGACAGAGGCTATATCTCTCCTTACTTCATGACCAATCCCGACAAGATGGAGGCTGTTCTCGAGAATCCCAAGATTCTCATTACAGACAAGAAGATTTCCTCTATGAAGGACCTTCTTCCTATCCTCGAACCCATCGCACGTAACAGCGAGTCCCTGCTTATCATCGCAGAGGATGTAGACGGCGAGGCTCTGACAACACTGGTAGTCAACAGACTCCGTGGAACATTGAAAGTCGCTGCCGTTAAGGCTCCCGGATTCGGTGACCGCCGCAAGGAGATGCTTCAGGATATCGCCACTCTGACAGGTGCGCAGGTAGTATCCGAGGAGAGAGGCTTCACCTTGGAGAACACCACTCCCGATATGCTCGGTAAGGCCGACAAGGTGACTATCGACAAGGAGAACACCACCATCGTAAACGGCAAGGGTGACAAGGAAGCTATCGCAGACCGTGTAGCCCAGATCCGCAAGCAGATTGAGAAGACTACTTCCGACTACGACCGCGAGAAACTCCAGGAGAGACTGGCCAAGCTGGCCGGTGGTGTGGCTGTCCTCTATGTAGGTGCCGCATCCGAGGTCGAGATGAAGGAGAAGAAGGACAGGGTAGAGGACGCTCTGAACGCTACCCGTGCCGCAGTAGAGGAGGGTATTATCCCCGGTGGCGGTGTCGCATTCATCCGTGCAATCGATGCTCTCAAGAACCTCAAGGGTGACAATGAGGATGAGCAGACAGGTATCAACATCGTGGCCAAGGCTATCGAGGCTCCTCTGCGCGCTATCGCTGAGAACGCAGGTGTCGAGGGCAGCGTAGTGGCTCAGAAAGTCCGTGAGGGCAAGGGTGACTTCGGTTACAATGCCCGTACCGACAAATACGAGAATCTGCTCGCAGCCGGTGTCATCGACCCGACCAAGGTTACCCGTGTGGCTCTGCAGAACGCCGCTTCAGTAGCCGGTATGTTCCTCACCACCGAGTGCGTTATCGCTGACAAACCGGAGCCGGCTCCCGCTGCTCCTGCCATGAATCCCGGAATGGGCGGCATGATGTAGTAGGCTGACGGTACTCCCATATTTTGAGACAATGCTGCCGCAATCGTTATCACAGACGGTTGCGGCAGTTTTTGTATTGTCAGGCTATGAACCAGTCGCTGACAGTACCGGTCTGGGATGAGAATGAGGCTCCGATGCAGATTATTTTGCGGTTATCCGCTGCATACGGTCCGGCATAGCCCTGCCCGTCTATCTGACGGACAGCATCCTCTGCCGAGCCGTCCAGCTTGAACTCAAATATGTAGACATACTTTGCCGTCTCGACTATGCAGTCGGCCCGGCCATAGCTGGAGGCCTTTTCGGCATAGACTTTCCAACCGCCGGCCATACGGAAGAAAAGATACAGAGTGTATTGAAAATCCCGTTCAACAGCCTTTGCGTCGTCTTTGCGACGGACAGTGTACGGAATCTCCGACAAGAATGCGTTGATTTCATTTTTGACTTTGTCCGTGTCACCTGACTCCATAGCCTTTCTGAACCGGAAAGAGATATTGTAGACGCTGTTGCGGTCTATATCCAGATAGTCGGATGCCAGCAGCGATACGAATCCGTTGCGTACCTCTTCGTTGGGAAAATCCAACATAAAAGCCTCCTCATCAGGAAGGTATGACTTGATAGTGAGATAACCGCTCTGATAGAGCATGGGCAGAGGCTTCTCCTTATCCGCCTTGTAGTCTATAAATTCTTCCTGCCGGTACGGTGTAGAAGTGAAATCCTCGACTGTCTCGCCGCTGTGAGAAAGCAGCCTGATAAGATATGAAGGAGTGCCGCTGGCAAACCAGTAGTTCTGTATGTCCAGACTGTCAAACGCATTGAGCAGACTGAAGGGATTGTAGACATCCGTCATCATCTTGCTGAAATGATATCCGTCATATCTGCGTTTAAGCCTTGCGGTCATCTCCTCAACACTTACCCCGGCCTCATCGGCCATTGTCCGAATCGGCTCTGCAAAGTAGTGATCCAGCTCGCTCTGGGTTATGCCGCACAATGCATCGTAGCGTCTGTCCATGCTGATGTCCTTTGGCTGGTTGAATCCGCTGAACACACTTACCTGAGCGAACTTTGTCACACCCGTAAGCAGCACGAACTGCAAGTCCGCATCCGCCGCCTTGAACACTGAGTAGAATCCCTTGAGCACTTCCCGGTTCCAGTCCTCCAACAGGCGCTGATTCCCATCTACGGTTATAGTATAATCTGTATCCAGCACATCCAGCATAGGCTTGTCGTACTCGTCGATGAGCACTACGCATCTTTGCCCGGTCCGCTCATGAGCCTTCCGCAGCACGTATGCGAACCTGTCGCCTGCTTTCATGTTTTTACCAGGACAGCCATAAGCTTCCTCCCATTCCGCAATACAGCTCTCAATCTTTGAGTCAAGTGCCCCGGGGTCAGTGAAATTGCTGCCATTGAAATCGATATGGAACACTGGATATTCCCGCCACTCCTTTTCCAAGGCATCTATGGCCAGCCCCTTGAAGAGCTCTTTCCGGCCCAGGAAATAGTTCTTCAGCGTCGATACCAGCAGACTTTTGCCGAACCTGCGCGGGCGGCTGAGGAAGTAGATTTTACCTTTAGTAACCAAACCATACAGCAGTCCGGTCTTGTCCACATAGACGTAGCCGTCCTCACGTATCTGTTCGAAACTCTGCACTCCTACCGGGTATTTTATCATAGCTCTGGTCCTCCTTGATTAGTGACTGCTGACTTCAAAGTTAAATAAAATAACTGATACACCGCTCAATTTATTGATTTTTGAAGTATATCACACATAATCCGGCAAATGCGCAGACAAAAAAGCCGGAGGAAGTTCTTCCCCCGGCTCCTCAAAGTCAAGAAGACTCACAGTCTATTAGTAAACAGGAACGTTCTTAAAATAGATGTGCGGATCCGCTAAGTCTTCTCCATATGCATTTATTCCCATAATGACAGTCAGAGTCTTGGCTGTAGAGTTGAAATCCTTGATGGTCATGGAACCTTTGCATTTTACACCATCGGGGAAAGGTACAGGGAAACTGTATCCATCCGTTGAGTTGGCGGATTCTCCATTAAAAGTGGACGATGCTAATTCAGTGTAATTGTTAAACAGGTCATCGGTGATGGTTGTGTAAGCATCGCCTCCGGCAGTCTCTTGTGGATATGCTATCCTGAATGCGTTTATATATCCCAGACCGTCATTGCGCAGGGTATACTCAAAGACCAGATTGGCTCCGCTGCGCCGGCAGCTCACAATCTCCGGTATAATCCTCGAATCACCCGAGGTCACTTCCGCTGAGCTGTAGTCCTCGTTGACAGAAGGCTCGTCAGTACCGCCTCCCTGATTGTCGGGATCCTCATCGTCATCTCCTGAATCACTGCATTTCACATCTACCATTACGGACAGAGAGCCACCGGCGGCGTTGACGGTGAAAGTGGAAGTCACGTCCTCGGAGAGTTTCGACCTGTCAACGGTGACTTTGACGCTGCTGGACTTGCCCATGGCCGTGGAGCCTTCGGTAGGGCTTACGGTCAGCCAGCTTTCCGTATCCGAGATGTACCAGTCTATGTTGCCGGAAGTGCTTACGTTTCTGATGTCGAATGTCAGGACACTGTACTCCGAGCCGAAGTTGAGGCGGTTTGTAGACAGCTCGATGCCAGAGATTTCCTTGTCCGGAGTGAGCTGCATGTCGCAGATGGTGCGCTCACCGGCCACAACGGTTATCTGGCGTGAGTTGGAGCTGTATCCGGACGACGATACGGAGAGCTTGAACTGCCCCTCCTCGACGTTCTGGAACTCATAGTTACCGTCGCTTCCCGTGACGGTCGTAACATTGCCCGGCGACAGCATGACCTGCGCGCCGGCTATCGGCGCATTGGTCTCGGCGTCGGATATGATACCGTATATGCCGCCAGTCGTGGCGAATTCCTCATCCTGGCATGACCAGGCGAGCAGCATGGCTGTCAAAGCGGACAGCGCAATTACTAATTTCTTCATAATTATTGATGGATGCTTATTTTATAATTTCAGTCTATTCAAAGTCTTTGTTAAATGAATGTCAGAAAGTGAGATTGAGCGCCATGGCGAGCGAGGCGCCGTCTGGGGAGGTCGGGTAAACGACGACACGTCTGGCACCGGGAGCTGCGATGGCGTCGACGAGGTTGTAGACGTACAGCGCGCCCAGTA
>DXAW01000031.1 GCA_019116865.1 Candidatus Coprenecus stercoravium
TAACAATACCGAACTGGTAACTCTGAGGTGCTCAGATAACAAACTTACTCAATTGGATTTGAGTAACAATACCGAACTGGGAAATCTGAGCTGCTCATCCAATCCTTTAAGGAGTGTTATTCTGAATAAGAATCATAAAATGTGGGATATGTATATTCTTAACATAGAAATAGAATATGGGGATATAATAAGATATTTAGATTAACTTACTGACATTTTAAAACAGACAGACATTGTCAGTATATAATGTTGTACGTATAATTTATGGAAGAATCAATAAGAAAATATCAAACGATTATCGAAGATTTTGTGAAGCTTCCTAAAATCAAGGCAGACCCGACGTGGCTGGAGATATGCAGATATCCATACAGCCGGTTTGAGGAAGTATGTAGCAGAATTCTGGCTTTTTATCTGGATCCCAATGCGGAACACGATATGGGTGCTTTATGGATTACCGCATTGTTGGCCGCTATCGGGAAATCAAACTGGTATGACTATAGGCATACCATAAAGGTCAAAACGGAGGAGTATGCGGACGGCAAACGGATTGACATCACCGTTGTCTCCGAGAATTATGTGATTGCCATCGAGAACAAAATAACTGCAGGCCTGTATAATCCTCTGGATATCTACAGGGATTATATTTGCAGGGTTTATCCGAAGAAGGATAGGGCATTGGTGGTTCTCTCCCTTAAACCGATTCAAGATACATTTGCGATGAAAAGCAGCGGTTTCCAAAGATGCAGTTATCGGAAGTTGTTCGAGGAGGTCAACAAGCATTTGGGCGGGTATATCGCATCAGCAAATCAAAAATATTTAACCGCTATGATAGACTTTATGAAAACTATTGGTAATATGAATGATTATAGCTCGCAATTTGAAAAAGAGTTTTTTGGCAAAAACAAACAATGCATAGATGAACTTATTCGAAGATATGAAAGTTACAAAGCGCAGACTCTTAAAGAGCAGATAGATCAGATATCGTTGCTTAAAGATAGAATGAATGAGTTGACAAATGGGAAGTGGGGAGCTTGGAATGGGTGGGTTTTAGGTGTGTCATTTAATGAGTCATCCCATAGGATAGGAATCGACTCTTATTTTGAAGAAGAGGACGGGAATCCGACAGCGCATTTTAAAGCGTGTATTACAACATGGAGAAAGGATGACTGGCCTCCATATCGTGAGGCTGTCAAGAAAGAGTTCGCCAATGACATTTTAAAGATAGAAGAGCCAAGTGCGGGAGACAACAGAGATAGAGTTTTTGTAAGGCTATATGATAAAAAATATGACAATATTGAATATACGGCCGGTGAACTCAAGAAGATATATGACAAATTGGCCAAAATAACTTCAGAGATAAAGTGAGAGATGATATTTCACAGTACATCATCAAGGGATTCTGGCGAAGACTTGAGGTGTACTAAAAAGTTGGACAAGTTAATACACCTTACGTTCCAGATGCCTCAGTATCTGTAATCCTGTTTTTCATATAAATCGCTATGTGACAGGCAAATATTCGAAATGCGGCAAAACAGATAAGGCCGTGTGGAGGCGGATTCCGGGCAAAAAGTACCGTATCTGTTATCAAGTCATAACGCTAAGTATCTGAACATATGTACGTTATATAAATCGTCGGATTACAGATTGCGAGGTGCGGCGAAGTGTGTCAAAAAGTTTCAGCACGATGTTTGAAATGTGCGGAGGACAGGGCCGATACCGGCAGTGGAATCCTTTAAGGCGCATAATGGGCGGATCAGCTCTTTCGTATGGATTGTATCAGGATATCTTTGCGGATAATCATATAATTTGTATATTTGGAGTGTATTTAATAACCATTTAAACTTAAAAATTATGAAACATTTCGCATTTAAGGCCGCGGCCATTGCCGCAGCAATGTTTTTATTTTCCTTCATGGCTTCCGCACAGGCCGCTCTGATAACGGACAATGAGAATATGCAGTGCACGGTACTGCGTCTTGTTTCTCCGGAGGGGGAGGTCAATCTGATCTGCCATCTGGAATGGAGGGGTGATTCTCCCATCACAGATTTCATCTTCGACACAGCTGATTCCAAAATTGTGGATAATCAAGGTTCAGTGTATTCCGGAGATGCAGTGCTGATTCACTATGCACTGTCGACTGACAATACTACAATCGACTATATCGGCCCAAAAAGCAAGGTCTTGGTGACTATTAAAGTCAAAGGTGTGGGAAGTGATGCAACCGCATTCACTTCTATAGAGCTGCCTTATAAGTGCAGCTCGGATTCCGGGACCTTGACAGGAAAGTTCTCCAGGTCCAATGATTTGAGATTCAAGTAGTCTTCTCCTGGCTGATGCGGGCGAAGACCTGGCGGCGGGCGGTGAGGGTCATGTAGACGTCGCGGGCGATGAGGTGGGCGAAATAGGCCATGTAGAGGGCCTGGATGCCCATGATGCCCTTGAAGGCGAAGTAGCAGACGTAGAATGAGGCGCAGGCCCATATCATGCCGTTGCGGATGGCCCGTGCTGCGGTTGCTCCGATGAAGATGCCGTCCCACATGAAAGCCAGACAGCTGAACGCCGGCATAATCACGAGCCATATCATATAAGGCCTGGATGCCTCGATTACTGTATTCTCGGTGGTCATCATGCTGACCATCCATTGTCCGCCGATACCGTAGGCTGCGGTCGAGATTACGGCCAGTCCGGCTGTCCATATAAACAGCAGGCGGACGGCCTTTTTCAGTGACGGCTTGTCCTGAGCTCCGATGTAGCGTCCGGTAAGTGCCTCTCCGGCGTATGCGAAGCCGTCGAGGATGTAGGAGTAGAGCATCAGCAGTTTCATGATGATAGTGCTGACGGCCAGCTGTACGTCACCGTAGTGGGCTGCGAGTGAAGTGAATCCGCAGTAGATAAGCATAAAACACAGCGAGCGGAGGAAGAGGTTGGCGTTGAGCACATAGAATGATTTCATGTACTTGAACCGTACGTCCCGTCGGATGTTTATGTGTCTCAGCAGTTTCCGATAGTGTATAAGCATTAGTGCCGAGGCCAGGATGAGGCCGGTGTACTGGGCGATGACCGTGCCTAAGGCCACTCCGGCAAATCCCAAAGGCGTGTGGAGACCCAGCCAGATACTGGCCGACAGGTTGACGATGTTGACCGTCATATCCACAATCATAGGGAATACAGTGTTCTGCATACCTATGAACCAGCCTTTGAATACCATCAGCGAGAGGGTGGCCGGGGCGTCCCATATCCTTATGAAGAAATATTTGCGGGCCAGTTCCTGTACTTCATCCGAGCAGTCGATAAATGTGAAAGCCGTTTCTACGAACAGCCACTGGATGGCGATGAGGAATAAGGCTGAAAGCAGGGCTGTAGCTTCTCCCTGAACGAAGTATTTTATTGCTCCCGGAAGGTCTCTGCGTCCATAGGCCTGTGCGGTCAGACCGCCGGTGCCGACTCTCAGAAAGCCGAAGTTCCAGTACAGCAGGTCGAAGAGCATGGACCCCACGGCTATGGCCCCGATAGCGGCCACATTGCCTAAGCGGCCGGATACGGCGATATCCACCATGCCCACCAAAGGGACGGTGATGTTGGCCAGAATGCTCGGGACTGCCAGTTTCAGTATCCGTCTGTTCATGCTTCTACCTGTATTTGCCCTCCTCGTCCAGCATTCCGAGATAAGAGGTATAGCGTTCAGGGGATATTGTACCATCCTCCACTGCTTCCAGCACCGCGCAGCCAGGCTCGTGAGTATGGGTACACGGCTTGTAGCGGCAGTTGTCGGCCACACGCAGCATCTCCGGAAAATATGTGGAGATTTCTTCCGGAGCGATGTCCACGAGGCCGAATCCCCTTATGCCGGGAGTGTCGATGATGAATCCGCCTCCGTGGACAGGGTATATCTCATAGAAAGTCGTGGTGTGCTTTCCCTGCTTGTATTTGTCCGATATTTCCGATGTCTTGGGTTCGAGAGCCGGATCTATGGCTTTGATAAGAGAGGACTTGCCCACTCCTGATACTCCTGAGAACATGGAGACGCCGCCCTCATTGCATTTTTCACGAAGTACGTCTATGCCCTCGCCGGTGAGCACCGAGATGTCCATGATGGGATAACCGGCATCACCGTAGATGCTGTGGAACAGCCCGCTTTTCGCAGTCAGTTCATCGTTGCCCTTGTAGAGGTCGGTCTTGTTGAGGATGATTGTCACCGGCACTTTGTATGCCTCGCAGGTGACCAGGAAGCGGTCTATGAACGGCCACTTGGTCTCGGGACAGTCGAGCGTGACTATCAGATAGGCCGTATCGATGTTGGATGCGAGTATGTGGCACTGCCTGGAGAGATTTGTGGACTTGCGGATGATGTAGTTTCTTCTCGGCAGCACCTTGGTGATGGTGGCCTCGTCCGCAGGTCTGCCGTCGGTGTCCACAGGCACGGAATACTCCACGCGGTCGCCTACGGCTACGGGGTTGGTGGCCGTCGAACCGCTCAGCCGCAGCTTGCCTCTTACCACTGCGTTGAATGGCTCCCACAGCGGCAGCTCCGACAGCAGATAGTGGCTGCCCGTATTCTTGACCACAGTGGCGGTCGATGTGCGTATCCTGGTCTCTCCCATGTGTTTTGTTTTGCGCTGCGAAGATACTAAGAATTTCAATAGACGATATGCGGGATTTTTTGTATGTTTGTTCGAATTTTATAAGCTATGACGAAGGGAAGGGATAGAATCGAGGGCAATAATCCGGTCGCAGATTGCGCACAGTTGTCGGAAATGATTGACATACGGTCAATGATCAGAATATTCAGAGGTCAACAGGTTATGCTTGACAGAGATTTGGCCCGGCTGTATGGTGTTGAAACCAGAGTCCTGAATCAGGCAGTAAAACGCAATGCAGACCGTTTCCCTGAAGATTTCATGTTTCGGTTAAATAAAACGGAATTTGAAGATTGGAAATCACAAATTGTGATATCCAATTCTATTGTAATGTGAGCAAGGAGATTGCCGTATGCATTTACAGAGCAAGGTATAGCGATGCTTAGTTCTGTCTTGAAATCACCAACTGCGGTAAAGGTGAACATCAGTATCATGCGGGTTTTTGTGTCCATGCGTCGTTTTATTGCAACCAATGCCCAATTGTTCCAACGGCTTGAGACAATGGAATATCATCAACTGGAAATGAAACAGCATCAGGAGGAAACGGATAAACGCATTGATGAGGTTTTCAGGCGGTTGGATGCAGATATGCCGCCTTCGCAAGGAGTGTTCTATGACGGGCAGGTGTTTGATGCTTACCGGTTCCTGCTTATTGATGATGAAGTCTACCACATCGGAGCATCCATCAAAGATTTAGGCAAGAAGTGGTTCGGCTTTACTCTTATGCGCGACATTTCCTCCGCAGAGTTTATTAGTAGGCTCAGTGGCTGTTGACGGATATGCGATAAATTAATTTTCTCTGCTTTCAGTTTCTGTATATCTTTGCGAGGAAAAGCAGTTATTGAGATGTATACATTAGCAGAGATTGACAAGATAGTGTCCAACGGGATATGTGCTCTCGACCTGAAAGGGGAGCCGGAGGAACTGTACAGACCTATAGAATACACCATGTCCATCGGCGGTAAGCGGATCCGTCCGCGTCTGGCCCTGCTGGCATGTTCCCTGTTTACCGACGAGATAGACGCACCTCAGGTATATCCAGCTCTGGGACTGGAGATATTCCACTCATTTACCCTGATACACGATGATATCATGGACAAGGCCGATCTCAGGCGCGGCCAGCTTACCGTTTACAAGAAGTGGAATGAGAATATAGCCATCCTTTCCGGAGACGTGATGTCGATTCAGGCATATGAGTATGTATGCAAGGCTCCTTCGGACAAGCTGCGCAAAGTGCTGGAGATATTCAGCGATACAGCCAGGAAGGTGTGCGAGGGACAGCAGTATGACATGAATTACGAGACGATGCCGGTGGTCACGATGGATGACTATCTCATGATGATAGGGCTCAAGACATCGGCCCTGCTTGCATGCTCGGCAAGGATGGGTGCTGTCCTCGGAGGTGCTGATGAGAAGAGTGCGGAGGCCTTGTACCGGTATGGTTATGACCTGGGACTGGCATTCCAGATTACCGACGACTATCTGGATACTTTCGGAGATCCTGCGGTTTTCGGCAAGAACATAGGCGGCGACATAGTCAATAATAAGAAGACATGGCTTTATATCGAGGCCATGCGTCTTGCGACCGGGGCACAGAAAGCCCGTTTCGACGGGATTTTCGCAATGGGAGAGGAGCGTGCCGCAGAGAAGATAGCGGCGGCCCGGCAGCTGTTCACTGAGCTGGGAGTCAAGGAGAATGCCGAGAAGGCCATCGAGCACTATTTTCATAAGGCAATGGACACAGTCGGGGCATTGTCGCTGGGAGATGAGAAGATGTCCATGCTGGAGGAGTTTGCCACACAGATAACTTACAGACGCAAATGAGTAAGGGGCACAGGCTTGAGATAATGGCTCCCGCCGGATGCTTCGAGGCCCTTACCGCCGCCGTGCAGGCCGGGGCTGATTCGGTGTATTTCGGGGTCGAAGATCTGAATATGCGCTCACACAGTGCGAACAATTTTACTCGTGCCGACCTCCCGGAGATAGTCCGTTACTGTTCTGAGCACGATGTCAAGACCTATCTGGCTCTTAACATTATCCTCTATGATGAGGACGTGCCGAAGGCTTACAGTACTCTCGATGCGGCCAAGGCTGCGGGAGTTACGGCTGTCATAGCTTCCGATATCACGACTATAGAGTACGCCCGCCGTATCGGTCTGGAGGTTCATATCTCCACTCAGCTCAATATATCCAATACGGAGGC
>DXAW01000032.1 GCA_019116865.1 Candidatus Coprenecus stercoravium
GGATATAAATAATTGCTTCTTTTCCTGGATTTATAATTTATATTCCTTCTATCGCCTCAGACCGTCTCAGACGGTGCGGTTTGTTTGCGTAAATTTCATTGGTTATTGTATAATGCGCTGATAATCAACGTATATAAATTTCTTCAACGAGGAAGAATATTAATTGACAAAAACGGCCCCCAGGCACTCTGGAGGCCGTTTTTTTACTTATTAGTGCCATTTCTGCGGAAATGGCACTATGCGTTTCAGGGCATTCTACGGCAGGGCGCAGAAGAATAAACTTACTAAAAACTTGACTAGTAAGTATTCTTAAAATTATAAGAATAAGTATATTCATGGAAAAGAGGGCGGCAAGAAAAGGCACGAAACCTCTTCTCACCACGTCCGCGTCCTTATGAAAGCCTCTGCTGCATACGGTATTCGTTCGGGGTCTTCCCTGTTATCTTCTTGAACAGGCGGCTCAGGTGGTGCGGGTACTGGAACCCGATCTCATAGGCGATCTCGCTGACTGTCTTGTCTGTCCCGGCAAGCTGGTCTTTCACCTTGTCGATGACGGCAAGGTGAATGTATTCTATCGCCGATTCCCGGTCTGCTTCTTCACCAGGTCCCCGAAATAATTGGCCGAGAAATGGAGCTGGTCAGCGCACCATGCGACTGACGGAAGCCCGTGCTCCTCTGGCCCCACAGAGTTGAAATACCTGTCCAGAAGGGCTTCGAAGCGGCTGAGTACATCTGAATTGATGGCCTCCCGTGTGGTGAACTGCCTGTCTCTCACTTTCCGACATGTGCAGGGCCTCGTTCACCTCATAGGAGAAGAATGTGTATTCCTTCATCTTCCGGGCGAGGGTGTAAACGGTAACGGGAAGTGCACAGATTTCGGTAATCGGGAGTGCTCAGATTTTGGTAACAATAATGCACCGATTTCGGTAACAACGATACACAACTTTCGGTAACAAGACTGCACAATCTGCAAAGGTAAGATTTTCTTATGAAGATACAAGTGTTGCAGTGAAGCGGGCTACCCCGCTTCACTGCAACTGCGCGCCCTTCTATACAGATTGGACACCAGTCTCGTCTGCAATGACATGCTCCACGGTCTCGGCCAGTATTTCTCCAAAGGTGATGATAAGCCCCATGAGTTGAGTGGTCATTTCCTCTGCATCAGGATCGGTTGCCCAAGTGGTATTTATATAGTTGTCATATTCGGTTTCAGCCTTGCTGAAGTCAGCAAGAGCATCTTTAAGTGCCTGTATGTTATCTGTTTTCATTGTTCTGTTCTATATTGTTGAAGATTGTCTTTCGGTTTTCCATTCTGTAGCTGGGCCCTGAGAGCTGGATGAGTTCGCATTTGTAAAGCAGGCGGTCGAGTATGGCTGTAGCCAGCACCTCGTCGTTGAGAGTTGTGGCCCATTCCGCAGGCGACCGGTTGGTGGTTATGATGAAGGATGTAGACTCATACACCGAGTTGATCCAGGCGAAGAGGATGTTTCCTTCCTCCCTGCTGACAATGATGTTCATCAGGTCGTCAATGACAATCAGCTGCGCCGAGCACAGGTTCCGGTATTCAACTCTGGCATATGGCGTGGCATCCCTGGTTTTGAGGGTGTTCATGATGCTTTCCATCGTTCTGAAGTAACCTTTATAGCCATGCTCTATAGCGTCCGCGCACAGACCTGAGGCAACGTATGTCTTTCCAACACCTGAGGGGCCTGCAAGCATGATGTTATATCCGGCTTCCACCCAATGCGGTTCACGGAGCTGGTTCAGTTGTGTAAGGCTCAGTCCCTTGTATTTGGAGAAGTCATAGCGGTTCAGGTCATGGTCCATCGGCAGCCGTGCTGCCTTGTAGCGGAGCACTTTCTGGCGCGCTTCACGGCCTTCGACCTCTGTCTTGAGGATATTCAGAAGGAAGTCATCATAACTTGGCGATGATGTCTGGGCCTTGACCAGCTCCTCTGCGGCGTTCATGGTCAGACTTGACAGTCTGAGACGCCTTGCGCAACTGCGTATGGCAGTGAGTTTATCGGTAGTATGTTCCATGGCTATGCCTGTTTGAAGAGTCTCTCGTAAGTTCTTATGTCTGATGTGCCGGGATTGATATTGGCCATCATCCTGCTCTGGCCGTCACCCAGCGGCTTTACAGTTACAGGAATGACATTCCGTACCGCAGCAAGTTCAGAGACAGCCTCCTTGAAGAAGTTGGCGCTATAAAGATGATTCTTCAGGCATCTGGCCAGGGCTGCATCGCAGGCCTGCTGCCCATAGTCCGTATAGCACGAGTGTATGGCCATGAGCTGGTCGCGCATGTATCGCGGATACCGCTCCTTCAGCTTTTCAAGGAACATGGCTATGGCTCCTTTGTCCGTGAAGAGCTCGGATACGTTTCTGCTGTACTCTGCGACTTTCACGGAACGGTCGGCCCTATGGTTCCTGTTATGGACCTTGATGCCGGAGCCGGCCGGGATAATGTGACGCGCAATCTCGCATCCGGACCGGTCTTTGATTATCAGGTCTGCCCCGTCTACAGTCGTGTAGACCTTTGTCCCGTCACCTTTGTATGTGCCAAGTGGCAACGAGTAGATGTTGCCATGGAACTTGATTGTGTTGTCCTTGATGACGGTATATTCGTTGCCGGCAGGCCTTGCCAGCATTGGAACATAAGGCTGAAGATCCTTGCATTCGTTGCACCACTCCTCATACGGGACTTTGCGCGTGGTGCCGTGGGTCATGGCATTCCCTGTCCTGCGCAACCATGCTTCCGCTTCGGCATTGAGGTTGTCAATGGTGCTGAACTGCCTGTTGAGAAGGAAGTTCTGTTTGACATACTTGACGGCATTCTCAACCTTGCCCTTGCTCTCCGGGTCGGCAGGACGGCAGAAAATAACATCAAACGGACGGCTCTTCACATAGCTCTCGAAGACTGTCGTCATCCTATAGTCACCGATGTTCTCGTCATAAAGGAAGACCGCATCCTGGTCGTAGATGATGAAGCGGGGTACACCGCGGAAGTACTCAAAGGACTTCTCATGAGCCTGGCTGGCGGTCTCGCTGGTGAATGGCCTGTCGCTGAACCACACGAACTTGTAACGGCTGCAGCATAGCAGCATGACCATGAAATGGACCTTGACACGCGTCCCGTCTCCACGGCGCAGTCTGGTCTGGCCGAAGTCTACCTGCGCATATCTGCCGGATGGGGTCTCGGGAAGACATTCGTATACCCTTTCACTTATCGGCATCATCGGGAT
>DXAW01000033.1 GCA_019116865.1 Candidatus Coprenecus stercoravium
ATATATACTGTATATGCTTTTATCCGAAGAAAAACAAATGCAGTATTCTGGGGATATGTATACCTTTTGCTTTGTCTTATTACCACTCTGCTGTCAATATTGTTTGGATATGGCAGTACAAATGCTATAACTTCATTAATCTGGAATATAATATGGGGAATATATTTCATATTGTCAGATAATGTGAAAACACTCATACCTAAAGAAACAAGAACCGTTGGTCGGCTAGATTGGATATTAGCTGCCTTAGGTGTAGCAATACCTTCCGTTATGGCTTTGCTTATATATAGTTTAGCATAACTATTATAGTATGCATTCCGATATGCACACTTAGTCTTAATGTTGGGATATGATACATTAATTTGGAAGATTATAGGTTTATGTGCAAGTATTGTGGGCATTATCGGTAATGATGTTTCTTTTTTGCATGCTAATACATGATATGTTGAATGAGATAAATTAAGTTAACACTATATCCCCCCAAAAAAACAAGAAAATTTTCTATCTCATTTTATATCATTCTATTATCTACGACACAATTCCGTGAAGGATATGTAAATTGAAAAATAGGGAAAATATAGTGTAGGCTGGATAATGATTAGAAAACAACGAGATTAAGACTACTCAATTTATTGATTTACGATTATATTAGTTTATGTTTAACCAGTTCCGGATTTACACTCGAATGTAAACCGTCATGTAAACCGCAAAGGCATATAGTCGCAGCAAGGCTTCATAACTCGCTGATTTTCACCGTGCGGAGCACCGCTCAGTTGGTTAGTAGCACCTGACTCATAATCAGGGGGTCCTTGGTTCAAGCCCAAGTGGGACCACGAAGCAAAATCAATGAAATCAAGCAGTTAGGTGAAAATCTGACTGCTTTTTTCGTGTATTGAAGTCTTTGAAACCGTGGTGAGGATCTGTTCGCTGAGTGCGAGAAAAATATTCTCTTTGGGTTGTATTTTTGTATAACTTTAGTATCTTTGCCGTATGAAAAGGATAATCGCATATAAGGGGTACTATGCTGAATTCATGGCAAAGTTGTCGGAGCGGGAGAGGAAGAAGATATTGCGTGCGTTATTGCTGTTTGAGACGAGGACAAGATTCCGCATCATTACATCAGGTTCATAAGGGACGGGATATATGAGTTCAGAGTAAACTATGGAAACAGTGAGTTCCGGCTGTTCTTCACATATGATGGTGATGCGATAGTCATTTTATTCAACTGTTTCAAGAAAAAGACACAGAAAACTCCTAAGAGCGAAATAGACAAGGCAATAAAGTTAAAAAATGAATATTATGAGCACAAATGACATTTACGATGTTAGCGCAGAACTTGAAAAAGAGTTCGGGGCAAAAGGCACGCCTCAGAGAGAAGCGGCGATAAACCATGCTTGGGAGGAGTACAATGCTCAGATTCTTCTGGATGCAAGGAAGAATGCAGGACTTACACAGGCAGAGCTGGCCAAGCGCATAGGAGCGGATAAAGGCTATATCTCCCGTGTGGAGCGAGGTCTTACCATCCCCACAGTTGCAACACTCTACAAGATAGCGGCGG
This sequence comes from Candidatus Coprenecus stercoravium, assembly GCA_019116865.1. Lineage (GTDB taxonomy): Bacteria > Bacteroidota > Bacteroidia > Bacteroidales > UBA932 > Coprenecus > Coprenecus stercoravium. The sequence goes on from DXAW01000033.1 coordinate 1,559, forward strand.
CTATGGGCATGACAGTTGAGCTGAGACCTCTATAATCTTCGTGATATTATATATCGACTAATACAACTTATTGATTTACAAAGATATTATTTAACACCATGCAAAGTAAGATTCATTTCACCAGTCTCGAATATGGCTAAGTGCCTCACCTCATATGCAAGTTTGGCAGTGTAAAACACATCAACCAAGGCATAAATTAACGCATCTAATCTTAATCAAATATAAATCAATACATTAATATCAAGTTTAACTTTACAGATACTGTTTCCAGTGTTAAACACAGTGTAAAACATTCTCCCGAAATTATACTCATTTTACCGGAAATCCGCCTCCGTTCACTGAAATTCCGGACAAGGCCACAGATGCGTCATAGCCTTGCCAGAGCGATATAACAAACTGATATATACGAAAATAGCCCCACCGAAGCGAGGCTAAATCTGGAGCGGAAAACGAGACTCGAACTCGCGACCCCGACCTTGGCAAGGTCGTGCTCTACCAACTGAGCTATTTCCGCAATTGGGACGGCAAAGGTAGGTATTAATTTTTAATTTCCAAATTTTTTGATAATAATTTCATTTTTCAGGTCCGTATCCGATGAAATGGCAGTATTTTGGTTATCTTTGCAGATTATATAGACTAAGGTGAAGAGGATATGAGGCGCAGGGACAGTATGCAGAGACCGGTCAATATCGGAGGGACAGGACGTGAGCGCAGACAAAAGCGTACACGGGAGCTTGAAAAAGTTTCCGCAGGAGTTTCAGAAGGGGCAAATGGGAACAGGCGGCATGTGACCGGAAAATTGGGCGAAGACAAAGCTTTGGAATATCTTTTGCAGAATGGATATAAGCTGATTGAAAGAAACTGGCGCTGCGGGCACAAGGAAGTGGACCTGATAATGGAAAGCAAGGACGGGCTCCATATCGTGGAGGTGAAGACGAGGACAGCCCCGGCGGATATCTCTCCGGAGCAGGCCGTGAACAGAGAAAAGCAGCTCCGCCTGGAAGTTGCGGCAGGCTCGTTCCTGAAGAGAAAAGGCTATGGCTCCGAAGTTCATTTCGACATAGTCTCAGTCATACTGGACAAGGACAGCAATGTGAGGGACATCAGTTTGATTAAGGACGCTTACATCCCGATTGCAGGCAAAAGACAGAACATAACTACATAAAAGAAAGATTCTAAAATGGACAAAAACTACTATTGCGTAATAATGGCCGGCGGAGTCGGAAGCCGCTTCTGGCCCGTCAGCAGGAACGCCTTTCCCAAACAGTTCCTGGACATACTGGGCGTAGGAAAGAGTTTTATCCAGCTCACATATGACCGCTTCTGCAAGATAGTCCCCAAGGAGAATATCATAGTAGTGACCTCTTCCGCATACGTGGGACTGGTACACAAGCACCTGCCCGATCTTCCGGCGGAGAACATACTCGCCGAGCCTTACAGACGCAATACTGCGCCATGTATTGCATATGCGGCGACCAAAATACGCAATCTCAACCCTGACGCCACGATGGTGGTTGCCCCTTCCGACCATTTCATATCCAATGAAAGCCTGTTCATCGACACTATCTCGGCCGCTCTGAAATACGCCTCCGGAAAAGACGAGCTGTTTACTCTCGGCATCGACCCCACCCGTCCGGAAACAGGATACGGATATATTCAGTGCAATATGAAAGAGTCGAAGACCATTGACGGCAATATCGCCTACAAAGTCAAGACATTCACCGAAAAACCGAATAAGGACCTCGCTCAGGTATTCGTGGAGAGCGGGGAATTTCTGTGGAACTCAGGCATCTTCGTCTGGAATGTATCCGCCATCTGTTCCGCACTCGAGAAATGGCTGCCCGAAGTGTACTCACTTTTCATGGACGGCATCAAATATTACAACACTCCGAAAGAGGAGGAGTTCATAACCAAGATCTACGAAGAGTGCCCGGCCATCTCCATCGACTACGGAGTAATGGAGAAAACCAGCAGGGCATGGGTCTTCCAGGCTTCTTTCGGATGGTCAGACCTCGGCACATGGGAGTCCCTGTTCCTCCATGCCATAAAAGACAGCGACAACAACCTTGTCAAATGCAACGACAGTCTTATCGACTCCACCTCCGGCAGTGTCGTGGTATCATACGAGAAAGACAAGCTCATAGTAGTCAAAGGCATGAAGGATTACCTTATAGTCAACACCGACGACGTGCTGATGATATGCCCGAGGGACGACGCCAAGTTCAAGGAAGTCATCACAGACCTGGCCGTCAATGAGAAATCCAAATTTATGTAAATAAAAACACAACGATATGACAGACAAAAAACCATTGAAGATAAACATCCAGTCGGAGATTGGAAATCTTGAGGCCGTCCTGCTCCACACACCTGGAGCGGAAGTCGAGAACATGACACCGAAAATGGCTCAGAGAGCTCTGTACAGTGATATTCTCAATCTGTCCATTGCCCAGGAAGAATACAAACAGCTGAGCGGAGTCCTCTCCAAGCTGGCAAAAGTATATACTGTCCATGACCTGCTTGTCAAAGTTCTGGACAACGATGCCGAGAGAAAGGCCCTGATTGAGAAAATCTGTTTTCTGGAGCAGGTCACCGACTACTTCGACATACTCATGGAAATGTCGTCTGAAAGGCTGGCGAAAGTACTCATAGAAGGTCTGCCTGCCAAAATCAACACACTGACCTCCTTCCTCAACGAGGACTACTACGCCCTCTTCCCCCTGTACAACTTCTACTTCACCCGTGATGCGGCTGTGACCATAGGCAACAACGCCCTTATCTGCAAGATGGCCAACCGTGTCAGGATGAGGGAGTCCATCATCATGGAAGCCATCTACAAAGGCAGCGGGGAATTTGAGTGCGGCATCATAGACGCATACGACCACAAGCCGCTCAATCCAGACCTATACATGGAAGGCGGAGACATCCTCATAGCGCGCGATGACATCCTGCTCATCGGCAACGGCATGAGGACCAGCACACAGGGTATAGACCTGCTGGCATCCAAACTCGGGGCCATGCTTCCTGAGGGCCGCCGCCACATCATCGTCCAGCAGCTTCCCCACTCTCCCGAGTCATTCATCCACCTCGACATGGTGTTCACCCTGCTCGACAAGGACAAATGTATGGTATTCGAGCCGCTTATCCTCGGTGACAATCAGTACCAGACAGTACACATTACCATGGAGAATGGCAAAGTCGTGAAAATCAACAGCGTATCCAACATCTTCTCTGTTCTGCGCAGGCTCGGCATGGATCTCGAGCCTATAGTATGCGGCGGTGAGGCGGACGAATGGGACCAGGAAAGAGAGCAGTGGCACAGCGGTGCGAACTTCTTCGCTTTCGCTCCCGGCAAGGTCATCTCCTACGCCCGCAACACACATACCCTCAACGAACTGTCCAAACATGGATTCGAGATTATACCCGCATGGGACGTCATCAACGGAAAGGCATCGGTCGAGGGAGACAAGCGTTGTGTGGTAACCATCGAAGGCTCTGAGCTGCCCCGCGGAGGAGGCGGAGCCCGCTGCATGACCATGCCTCTGTCACGTAAAGCTGTAAAATGGGAGTAAACGACTATGCTTAACGAAAAGATTGAGAATATCCTGGCCGAGATTCAGAATGCCAAGGCCAGAAACGAGAAGGAAGTAGAAGAACTGAGGGTACGCCTGCTCGGCAAGAAAGGCGAAATCACCCAGCTTTTCGATGAATTCAAGACTATCTCCGCCGACCGCAAGAAAGAGTTCGGGCAGAAGCTCAACAACCTCAAGAATGCGGCTGCGGCAAAAATAGAAGAGCTCAGGGGCAAGGCTGCGGAATCCCAGGACAGCGCCGCCCCGTCCTTCGACATGACCATGCCCGGAGACCACTTCGAGCTTGGAACACGCCACCCCATATCCATTACCAGGGAAGAGATCATCTCTATCTTCCGCAAGCAGGGCTATGCTCTTGCAGAAGGTCCGGAGATAGAGGACGACCACCACGTATTCGAAGCGCTCAACTTCCCTCCGGACCATCCGGCCAGGGACATGCAGGATACTTTCTTCATCTCTTCCGGAGTCAACCCCATACTGCTGCGCACCCACACAAGTTCCGTGCAGGTACGCACAATGGAGACCCGCAAGCCGCCCATAAGGGTAATCTGCCCGGGCAGGGTATTCCGCAACGAGGCCATCTCGGCAAGGGCACACTGCATATTCCATCAGGTGGAAGGTCTTTACGTGGACAAGAACGTATCGTTCGCAGACCTCAAGCAGACAATACTGATCTTCGTAAGAGAGATGTTCGGACCGGACACCAAGATACGTATGCGTCCGTCATATTTCCCCTTCACCGAGCCCAGCACAGAGGTGGACATCAGCTGCAACATCTGCGGCGGTAAGGGCTGTAATATCTGCAAGGGCACCGGTTGGCTGGAAATCATGGGAGCCGGAATGGTGGATCCCAATGTCCTTGAGGCCTGCTGTATCGACTCCAAGGAATACACCGGTTTCGCATTCGGCATGGGTGTCGAGCGCATCGCCATGCTCAAATGGCAGGTCAAGGACCTCAGGCTATATTTCGAGAACGATGTGCGCTTCCTGCGGGAGTTCGAGACATCTATTTAGAAAAAGTTGGAGAATTAAAATTTTATTTTCATCTTTGCGTCCGCTTCCCGAAAGGGGAGCGGAGTTTGTGGACAGATTTGACTGCTTGCAACCACAGTAAAAAATGCTAAAATGAATCTTTCATACAGTTAGTGTTTTGTCAAATCTCTCCGTAAACTCACACGGAAGAGATTTATTTTTTTATTAACACTTTGCTATGTCATATTTTTTCACTTCAGAATCAGTTTCGGAAGGCCATCCCGATAAAGTGGCCGACCAGATTTCTGACGCCATCCTCGACGATTTCCTGCGTCAGGACCCCGACGCCAAGGTAGCATGCGAGACCTTTGTCAGCACAGGACTCGCTGTCATAGGAGGAGAAGTACGCTCCGACGCCTATGTGGATATACAGAAAGTGACCCGCGGTGTAATCGAGCGCATCGGATACACCAAGGCCGACTATATGTTTGACTCCAAGTCCTGCGGTATTCTGTCCGCCGTACACGAGCAGTCACAGGATATCAACAGAGGTGTTGTCAGAGAAAAGGCTGTGGAGCAGGGTGCCGGAGACCAGGGCATGATGTTCGGATACGCCTGCAACGACACAGAGGAATATATGCCTCTGCCTCTTACTCTTGCCCATATCACTCTGATAGAGCTGGCTAAAATACGCCGCGAGGAGCCGCAGCTCATGCCGTACCTCCGACCGGACGCCAAGTCCCAGTTCACCATTGAATATGATGACAACCATCATCCGCTCAGAGTTCACACCATAGTCGTTTCCACTCAGCACGACGACTTTCCGGCAGCCGACGGCATGATTCCAGGCACACCGGAGAACGATGCTGCAATCCAGAGCAAGATAAAGGAGGATATAGAGAGAATCCTCATCCCCAGAGTCATCTCCCGTCTTCCTGAAAGGACCCGCCGCCTCTTTGACGGCAACTTCATCCTGCATGTCAATCCTACCGGCAAGTTCGTCATCGGCGGCCCTCACGGAGACACCGGACTCACAGGGCGGAAAATCATAGTGGACACATACGGCGGCAAGGGAGCTCACGGCGGCGGAGCATTCTCAGGCAAGGATCCCAGCAAAGTGGACCGCTCGGCCGCATACGCAGCCCGCTATATCGCCAAAAACCTGGTGGCCGCCGGAGTCGCCGACGAGATTCTCATCCAGCTGGCCTACGCCATAGGCATCGCCGAGCCGGTGAGCATCTTCGTCAACACTTACGGCACATCAAAGGTAGGACTCACTGACGGAGAGATAGCCGCCAGGATACGCACTTTATTTGACCTGCGTCCGGCCGCTATCATCGAGAAATTCAGCCTCAGGAATCCTATCTATCTCCCTACTGCCTCCTACGGCCACTTCGGACGGGATCCGTTCACCCGCAAAGTCGAGCTGATACGTGACGGCAGGAAAGTGGAAAAGGAGCTCCAGTTCTTCGGCTGGGAGCTTCTTGACTCTGTCGAGATGATACGCAGGGAATTCGGGTTGTAGCAGTACCTATACAGGATGCTGCACAAATGCGATACTGGCATAGGAGACCCTGACATCCGGAACAAGACTGAGAACGTCCCAGCATGCCTCGACCGTAGCTCCCGTAGTGAGCACGTCATCGACAAGCATTACATGAGCGCCACGTAATTTATCCACATCGGCCTCGGACGACAAAGAAAAGCTTCCGGATACATTCTCCCACTTATTACCGGTCTGCATACGGGTCTGGGATTTGGAATATCCTGTCCGCCGTAGCAGACCGGTTTCCACACGCAGCCCTCCCAAAGCCTCCGCCAGACCGCCGGCAATGACCTCCGCCTGATTGTACCCCCTTTTCCACTTCCGTCTCCAGTGCAGCGGTACAGGCACAATAAAATCCGGCATAAGAGCGGGAATATCCCGCATATACCGTCCAAGTATGGAGCCTAGCCAGCGGCCCAGCTGCATATCTCCTCCGTACTTGACCGCATGGAGGAGTTCCTTATAATCATTGTCCCGGGAATAAAAGAAAAGTGACACTACATTCTCCAGATATGTCCTGCCCCACAAGATACGTTCGGCAGGATTGTTCCTCCAGCTCCAGAAATAAGTCAAAGGCATATCTGCAAGACATTCAGCACATAGATGACACTCATCCACGTCCAATATTTTTCCGCAGACCACGCACCTGCGCGGCCATATCATATCCTCCAGCTCTTTCCAACCCCTCATCCAATCCATCACTTCTCAGTTCAAAATCACATCAATCCAGTCTTACTATCGTAATACCCGCTCCGCCACGCTCGACATGCTCGTCCGCAAAAGACACCACGCCCGGTGTTATGCGCAGCAGCTTGCGTATCTCCTCCTTCAGGACACCGGCTCCCTTGCCGTGGAGGATTGAGACCTCCGACACTCCAAGCATCAAGGCATCGTCTATGAAATTGGTGACAACGGGAATAGCCTCCTCCAGATGCATTCCCCGGATATCTATCGACGGCTTGAAGTTGAGTTTACGCTCCGAGATGGAGGATGACAGCCGGACACTTGACTTAACCTGAGCGGAAGGCTTGACCGAAGAACGGTACTGATTGGCCGACAAAGGACTGAGCTTCGACACATCCACTCTGGTGAGAATCTCGCCCACAGCCACGGTCGCCTTCTTTCCGGAGACCTGCACCACCTCTCCTGTCATTCCGCTGTCCTCCAGACGGACATATACTCCCGGCTCTATCCTGTCCGGAACCGGGACCTGCTGTCTCTCCACGGAAACGGCCTGCTGACCACCGTCCCTCTCAGCCTCTCCGGCAGTGCGGCGGGCACGGCGTTCCTCCTGCCGCCTCTTGCGCTCCACTATCTGAGCCATCTTCCTCTCTATCTTCTGCTCCTGCTCACTACGGGCAGCCTCATCAGCCACCGACACCGCAAAATCCCGCAGTTCCTGCCGCACCTCCTGCGTCCGCTGTTTCTCTGCCTGCGACTCCTTTATCTCACGGATGGTATTTTCTATCTTCTTGTTGGCCTGGGCTATAATCTCCGCCGCCTGGGCCTTCGCCTCATCGAGTACGCTCTTGCGCAGCGCCTTTATCTCCGAAAGTTCCTTCTCATATTTCTCGGTCATCGAATCGAGAGTGCGGTCAGCGGCCTTCACCCTCACCAGACGCTCCTCCAGTTCCCGTTTATTACGGGCTATCTTGCGCAAATTCCGCTCCACCGCGACATAATCCTTTCCGGCCCTCTCCTCGGCCCCGTGTACTATATTCTCAGGAAGACCTATCTTCCGGGCCAGCTCAAAGGCGAAGGAATTACCGGGCAAACCAGGCTCCAGTTTGAACAGCGGCTGTATCTTCTGCACATCGAACTGCATGGCTCCGTTTATTATACGGCTGCTGTTGCTGGCATAGAACTTAAGATTGGTATAGTGAGTGGTGATGACGCCATAGCAGCCCTTCTCCTCAAAGACACTCAGAATCTCCTCCGCAATGGCTCCTCCGGCCGCAGGTTCCGTACCGGAGCCGAATTCGTCAATAAGCACCAGAGACCTGTCATCCGCCAGCGCCACAGCCTCTTTCATATTCAGGAGATGAGAGCTGTATGTACTGAGGTCGTTCTCCAGCGACTGGTCGTCACCGATGTCCACAAACATATCGTGAAACACTGTCAGCTCCGAACTTTCCGAAGCCGGTATCAGCATTCCCCATTGAAACATATACTGAAGCAGCCCGACAGTCTTGAGGCATACAGACTTGCCTCCTGCATTGGGTCCGGAGATGAGCAATATGCGCCTGGACGGCGTAAGCGACACGTCCAGAGGCACTATCTTTTTGCCCTCCTTGGCAAGAGCCTCCTCCAGCAGAGGATGCCTGGCCTGACGCAGAAGCAACTCTCCCCTGTCGGACAGCACCGGCTTTCCTCCCCTGAATCTGGATGACACAGCCGACTTGGCCATGATGAAATCCAGCTCACCCATAAACTTCTGCGACTCGATGACATCGTCAATATACGGCCGCAGGAAATCCGTGAACTCCGTAAGAATCCGAAGAATCTCCCTCTGTTCCTCAAAATGCAGCTCCCTGATCTGATTGTTGAGCTCAACCACCTCCATAGGTTCTATGAACGAGGTCTTTCCGGAAGCAGACTCTCCGTATACGATACCCGGTACTTTCTTCTTATTGCCGGAAGCCACCGGTATCAGCATCTTGCCATCACGCACCGACACAGAAGCATCCTCATCGGCCACCCCGTCCTCCTGAGCCTTGCGCAGAATAGCCTGGATACGTCTGGACACCGCCCCCTCCTTGTCCTTGATGGAACGTCTTATGGCATAAAGAGCGTCAGAGGCATTGTCACGCACCTCTCCGTACTTGTCCAGAATCCCGTCTATCCTGCGGAGAATCTCGGGGAATGAAAGTACGGCGGACGCCATATCCCGCAGCAACGGATATTGTCCGTCCTTACAACTGGTGAAAAAATTGAGAATCCTGCGCAGCGCATCCAACGATGCTCTCAGAACCACGAGAGAGGGCAGGTCGATATGAGAATAAGCGTTCTTAAGCGGTATCAGGAAAGGTATGCAGTCTCCGAATCCGGAAGTGGGGAATGAGGACTCGAACATCAGAATCACCCTCATCTCGTCTGTCAGACCAAGACGGCGCTCTATTTCCGGCAGCCCTTTAGCCACGCTCTCATTCTCCGCCCTACTCCGTCCATATGACGTGGCACAGCGGTCGACAACACTCCGGCGGAGCTTGTCAAAGCCCAGCTTGATCTCTATTTTAGCCTCATTTGTCATACATTCTCCTTACGGTAGGAGTTCTCTATCGAGAGCTTCAGCTCACTCATACTGGTAATGGTCTTCATCTCGCCCCCGCTCACATAAGAGATATTGCCGGTCTCCTCGGATACTACGATAGCATCCGCATCCGTATCCTGGGTGATACTCACGGCGGCCCTGTGCCTCATACCGTACTGAGGCGGTATGTCCGGATTATCCACGATGGGCAGGGTACAGCGGGCGGCTATTATACGGTCCGCATCTATCACCATGGCCCCGTCATGAAGCGGAGTATTCTTGTAGAAGATATTTTCTATAAGACGACGGTTGACGGCCGCATCTATACGGTCTCCCGTCTCGGTGACAAACTCAAGGGATGAAGTATGCTGCAACACTATGAGTGCTCCGGTACGGGTATCGGCCATTCTGCGGCAAGCCTGCGCTATCTCATCCAGGGACGTGGCCTGCATCTCCTTCTCGCTGCGTCCGAAGAGCAGACGCGTCAGCTTGTTGTTGCGTGAGGAGGACAGATACTTACTGCCTATATGCAGAAGAAAGCGCCGGATCTCCGGCTGGAAAATCACTATGAGAGCAATGACTCCGACTCCTAGAATCTGACCCAGTATCGAAGACAGCAGTTTCATATTCAGCGCCTTCACCACCACCCATACCAGGTATATCAACAAAATACCCGCAACGATGTTGAATACGGAGGTACCGCGTATTATCCGCATCATCTGGTAGATCAGAAGACCTACCAGAGCGATGTCGATAATATCTATGACCGATATGTTGATAAAGTCAAACATCCGGAGTCCTTATACTAGATTATTTTACTTCCAGCACCTCACCGGCATCCTTCGCCACGACCTCTTTCCACTTGTCACTGTAGCCGGGCTGGTCAGGTGATGCGGGGATACGGTCCGAATAGCCGTTGTTGAGGAATGTTCCGTGACCGTTCTCTTTCTTCACGTTGCCGTCCATATATTTGACGAGCAGATAGATATCCAGTTCTTTCCATGTATCGAACAGGTTTTGAGCCGTACTCATGCTGAATCTTGTCATATAATCGCGGGCCTCCCGGATGCTTTCCTCCGTAGGCTCCTCACCGAGAGCCTGCAGAGCTGCATTGTCTGCCGAGGACAGCCAGCGCTGCGCACATTCCTCCCTCTCGTCAATAACGGCACGCACCTCAGGCTCGATACGGTCATACAGCATATATGCGAATTGAGCTATACGGTTGGTGACCCAGAAAAGGGATGTGGGTGAATACTCTATGAGGCTTCCGTTTCCGACCTTGATGCACTGGGGTATCTCGTTAACGTTGGTATAGACAGGAGTCAGGCAGGAGGTAGCGGCGTCATCCACACCGAACCAGAGCACTCCTCCGATCTCATCGGGCAGCCAGCTGCGGCTCTGACATACAATCCAGAATCCGGTCTGCTGAGTGGCTATGGCCCGCTCGTTGACATAGGTCTTTCCGTCATACTCGAAATCCATCGGTCTCCACCTGTAGGGGGTATGGTGTCCGCCCGCGCCGGCATCCACCGTCATATCCATGGGCGAGCCCTCGAAATGGTCACGCATCACGTCGGCCACTTCCTTGAAGCTGACTTTCTCGGCAGGCTTCACGAAAAGAGGCAGGCGGTTGTCGGCGTTGTAGCCCATCGCATAGTCGAGATACTCCTCGGCGGGACGGCCGTCTATCACACCGTCGCAGAGAATGTTGAACGCAGACCATACCCTTGACTCACATCCTCTCAAACCGCTGAAGCTGAGCGGAGCGTATGCGTCGCAGAAACTGAAATCCTCATCGCTGCCCTCATAATATCCCATCTCACGGGCGAAATCCACCACATCCTCGGAATAGAGCCAGTTCTCAGGATCATTGAAGTCAATCTGTCGGATACGGGCCTGATTGGCATGAGCGCAGATATATCCGTCAGGAACACGCGCGGCCACCCATACGATGCCCTTGTTGACATTGCGGCCTTTCTTGTCCAGCTTGGTGCCCTTGCCGATTAACTCCATGATCCACACCTCGTCCTTGTCGGCTATCGAGAAAGACTCTCCGCTGGAAGCATAGCCGTATTCGTTGGCCAGGTCCACGATGGTCTGTATGGCCTCACGGGCAGTCCTGGCACGCTGAAGAGTGATATAGATGAGCGAGCCGTAATCCATTATGCCCGTCGAGTCATAAAGTTCGCCACGGCCTCCGTAAGTGGTCTCAGTGATGATAAGCTGATGCTCGTTCATGTTGCCGACTGTCTGATACGTACGGGCAACCTGGGGTATCTGACCCAGGAAACGACCTGTATCCCACTCGGTTATATTAAGCATGGTACCCGGCTTGAAGAATCCGGCCGGAGAGAAATAAAGCTCTCCGTAAAGCTGATGCGAGTCAGCCGCATAGGTGACGAACACCGAGCCGTCCTTCGACGCCCCCTTGGTTACCAATACATTAGTACATGCGTATCCGGTCTGCGCAATAAGGCAGGCAGCGGCGGCGCATAGTGCTGTTTTCAGGATTTTATTCATTGTACTGTCTGATTTTATTAAATTTGCACAAAATAAACTCAAAAATAGTGATTTTAAATTTTATATCCAAACTGCTGGGGATACTTCTAATCGCAACAGTATCCTGCACGGTGCTTTCCGCACAGAACACCGAAGAGGAAGAGAAGACTCCGGAGGAAATCGCATTTGAAATGTCAGAACGACTCGAAGGCCTGCTTAATCTGGAACCGCACCAGACATTTTACGTAGACTCAACACTTCAGCACGACATGAAGGCCCTCCATGACGAGATTACAGCACTTGAAATGTCCGGCACGATGGAAAATCTGGTGTACAGAAAAGTTCAGGAAAGATGGTTCAATCAGATTGACAGCTCTTTCCGTAAAATAATGACCGAATATCAGTGGCTAATCTACAGACGTGACTCCGGCAAGCTCAGCAAAGACGAACTGAAGCAGCTCAAAGCCATGGAGAAAGCAGAGAAAGCCGCCAGGAAAACGGGCAAGCAACGCAGCTAAAGAGGGATATAGACCGGTTTACGGTCCTTGAAATACACCTCGTATCTCAGCCCTGCCTCCAGCGCACGCTCCCGGCACCAGTCGAATCTGTCTCCGATTCTGGCCGTTCCATGAGCATCCGAACCGAATGACACAGCCTCACCGCCGAGTTCCCTGAAACGTTTAAGCACATTGATGTCCAGCACAGGGGTACGCCCCCTATAGAGCTGGTATGTCTTGGTGTTTATCTCCAATGTCTTCCCGTTCTGCACCAGGAATCCCATTATTGAATCCAGCACATCGCTGAACTCCGAATAGAAAATGGTCACCTCCCGGTAATCGGGATATCTTACGATATAGTCGTAGTGTCCTAGTATATCGAAATCCGGCATGACACGGATCAGCCTGTCAAACTCCTCCAGATAATGTCCGTAGGCATAGCGGTAATCATACGGCTTGTAATAATCTCCGAAATAAGGATCATGCCCGTCAATCAGATGCAACGAGGCTATGACACAGTCAAAATCATTATCCGCAAGTACTTTACGTATAACAGGCATACTCTTGTCCTGCAAGCCTATCTCCACTCCCTTCAGCAGCTGGAAATCACTTATCCTCTCTCTTACCTCGTTTATAGCCTTCTGCTGCGAAGGCACGTCGAAAGTAAAATCAGCAACTCCGGACGGAGGATCAAAATCCAGATGGTCGGTAAGACACAGGCCGGCCAACCCGCATTCCTTTGCGGCGGCCACAGCCCCGTCTATATCCATATTGGAGTCAGCCGAAAAATATGAATGGCTGTGATTGTCGAAAAAGCTCTGCGTCATAGGTTTGTCATCCCGGCTACTGACCACTCCCCGGTAGAGGCGTCCCGCACTACCAGCACACCGTTCCTCATGGGCTGGTCGATCTCTCCGGGATATACGATTTCATAGTCTACGGTGACAGAATCCCTGCCATACTGATGTATCTCGCCGGCATAGGCATTCATGCCCTTGGCCAGCTCCATGAACTCCTCGAGCAAGGAATCCGGCTGTCCGTTGACTATCTCCGCCGACTCCATCACCCTGCGGGCAAAATCCTCAGTACAAAGTGCGGAAGCCTTCTCAAAATCCGCCGAGAAATACGCATTGACAAAATCATCCGCCCGGCCGGATGCCTCACGGACATTGCGGTCGGAACAGCCTGTAGCCAACACAAAGGCTGAAACTAAAAGAATTATAGCTCTCAACATAATCCTGTTATTTGATTGCAAATATAAAAAAAGTTCCGATGGAAGACACCATCGGAACCTGTATCTTGCTAAGCGGTCATGATATTACTCACGCTCACCGAGCTTGCTGTCCAGCATTACGAGAGCGGCCTCGCCGGCTTTCTGGACTTTCTCGTAGATGGAGAGTGCAGTAGCCTCTTCCTCGACCTGCTCGCGGATATAACCCATGAAGAAGTCCTCGGAAGGTTTGTCCTTCTCCTCGCGCGCGATGTCCACGATCTTGTCGATAAGAGCCGTTACATGGCACTCGTGCTCATAGACATGCTTGAAGACTTCCTGAACGCTGCCCCAGCCCTGAGGAACCACGTCCACCATGCTTACCTTGGCTGTACCGCCTCTCTTCTGGAGGAACGAAGCCATATCGTACGCATGTTCGAGTTCTTCCTGAGACTGTTTCTTCATCCAGTGTGACAGTCCGTCATAACCCTCTTTCTCAAGATAGAAAGACATGGAAAGGTAGAGGTTGGCCGACCACATCTCGGCGATTATCTGATCATTG
>DXAW01000034.1 GCA_019116865.1 Candidatus Coprenecus stercoravium
GAGCCTGATCTTCTCCGCCGTTATATTAATATAGGTATCGGGTATCAGTATCTCCAGGTCTGTATCCACAACACAGTCTGTCACATAGGTTTGATCTTCCTCCTTCATGCCAGGCAGATCCGGTACTGTGCCCTTAATCTCCTCAAAGGCCTCGGCCAGGATACGCTGGTAGGTCTCGAAGCCCATCTCGGCGATATATCCGCTCTGCTCGGCACCCAGCATATTGCCCATACCTCGGATATCCAGGTCACGCATCGCTATGTTGAATCCGCTGCCCAGGTCAGAGAAAGCCTCTATGGCATCCAGCCTGCGCTTCGCGTCATCCGAAAGGCTTGTCATCGGAGGCACTATCAGATAGCAGTAGGCCTTGCGGCTGGACCGCCCTACCCTGCCCCGCAGCTGATGCAGGTCGCTCAGACCATAGTTCTGAGCCTGGTTGATGATTATCGTATTGGTATTCGGAATGTCTATGCCGTTCTCTATGATGGTGGTGGCTATCAATACGTCATAGTCTCCGGACATATATTCAATAATCTTGTTCTCCAGCTCCTTCGGCTCCATCTGACCATGAGCCACGCAGGTCTTGATGCCGGGCACTATCCTGCGGATGATATCCTCCACCTCGTAGATGTCCTGTACCCGGTTGTGTACAAAGAATACCTGTCCTCCCCTTCCGGTCTCCTCGTTGATGATATCCCGGATAGTGTCCTCGTTGAAGTCTATGATCTCCGTCTGTATCGGAAGCCGGTTGGGCGGAGGAGTGTTGATGATCGAAAGATCCCTGGCACCGAGCAGGGAGAACTGAAGTGTCCTGGGTATAGGAGTAGCCGTCAGTGTCAGAGTATCCACAGACAGTTTCAGACGCCGCAGGGCTTCCTTGGCCGCCACTCCGAACTTCTGCTCCTCATCGATAATCAGCAGACCCAGATCCTTGAAGGCAATGCTCTTGCCCAAAAGTCTGTGAGTACCTATTATGATGTCTATCTTGCCGTTTTTGAGTCTCTCCGTTATGTCCGCCACTTCCTTGGCAGTCCTCAGACGGCTCAGATAGTCGATAGTACAAGGGAAATTACGCAGCCGGTCCCTGAAAGTATTGTAATGCTGCAGGGCCAGAATGGTGGTCGGCACCAGCACGGCGACCTGCTTGTTGTCGGCCACGGCCTTGAAAGCCGCCCTCATGGCCACCTCGGTCTTGCCGAATCCCACATCACCGCATACCAGACGGTCCATCGGGCAGTCGCTCTCCATATCTTTCTTCACAGCCTCCACAGCCTTTATCTGGTCCGGTGTCTCCTCATACTGGAACGAAGACTCGAACTCCTGCTGCAGGAATGAGTCCGGACTGAAAGCGAATCCCTTGGCCACCCTGCGCTGAGAGTAAAGCCGTATCAGGTCCTCGGCTATGTCCTTGACCTTGGACTTCGCGCTGCTCTTGAGCTTCTCCCAGTTGCCGGTACCGAGCTTGTTGATCTTAGGAGGCTTGGTAGAGTCTCCGGAACGGTACTTGGATATGCGGTGCAGCCCGTGTACCGACACGAACAGCACATCATTGTCCCTGTAGATAAGCTTTATGGCCTCCTGCACCTTACCGTTGATACGGTTCTTGACAAGACCGCCGAAACGTCCTATACCGTGGTCGATATGGACAATATAGTCTCCCTCCTTGAACGAGTTGATGTCGTTCATCGTAAGCCTCTCGCTCCTTTCAACAGTTCTCTTCAGCCTGATACGTCTGTAACGGTCGAATATCTGATGGTCGGTATACAGACATATCTTAGAGTCATGGTCTATGAAGCCTTCCTGTATGGTGTACTCCATATACTTGAGACTCAGGTCAAAAGACGAGAATATATTGCGCAGACGTTCTATCTGACTGCGGTTCTCGCTCATGATATACACTTCATAGCCGTCACTTCTGCGGGACTTTATATCGGAAGCCAGAAGCTCGAAATTCTTGTTGAAAGCCGGTTGGGGAGATGTATTGAACTCTATCTCCACATCCGCTTCAGGCTTGTGCAGCGGAGAAAGGTACACTCTCTTATGCCTCGAATCCACGTCCTCGGTAAAGTTCTCCACACCCGAAATCCATATCACTGAGTCATCGGGAAGAACACTGTATATGGAGCAGAAATCATCGTTTCCGTCAGCCTTGGTTGAAGTAATATTGGGATAGACATTCAGCACCTCCAGCTCGTCTCCCGCAGTATGCTGGGTGTTGACATCGAACATACGGATCGAATCCACCTCGTCTCCGAAGAAATCCAGACGGTACGGCTTGTCATTGTTGTACGAGAAAAGGTCTATGATACCTCCTCTGACAGCATACTCACCAGGTCTCGATACAAAATCAACTCTGGTAAAACCGAGTCCGTACAGATCATCCTGCAGTTTCTCAAACGAAACCGCAGTTCCTTTTACTATCCTAAGCACTGCCGTAGACAGCTCTTTCTGACTGGGAACGTACTCGTCAAACGCATCCTTATAGCCGGCTATTATCAGAAAGTCACCATTGTACGTCCCTTCCCTGTAATCGGCAAGGGCACTTATTGCAGCAGTACGCTGTACCTTGGCCGACATATCCTTCATCGTCCCCTTGACGGTTCTGACATCGGAAGTCGGGAAAAAATAAACATTGCCGTCACCTATTATATTATACAGGTCATTGACACAGGCAGCGGCCTCGTCCTTTCCCTGGAGCACTACCAGATGGACTCCGCTCTCTACAGTATCAGATATCGCAAAAGCCTTGGCTGACGAATATAAACCATTGACATTAACCGACTTAATACTCTTATCCTGTAAAGATTTACGGAGCAGTCCGACACTCTCGCTTTTCAACAATCCTTCTATTTTACGGTTCATTTCCTTTTGATAACCCTGTTAATATCTTATGACAAATTTTTTTCTGTTTTTGAAAACATTGTATAATGAACAATTTTTATCAAAATGCTAAAATTTTTTATCAACAACTTTTCATCACAGCTTTTTCACATAACAAAAATACCAAGTTTTATTAAAATTACTGATTTTATGAGCGGTTTTTCAAAACTTCGAACATCATTACAGATTTTGTCAACATATTGACAAGCATAAAACATAATCAAGAAATTTTTAAAAAACTATATCTATATTTGTATTTATGTTTACGAGCGGTATGAATAACGGTGATTTTGATGCCAGGACGCAAAGTGCCGTCAAAGATAGCGATTTTGAAGGAAAGATCAGGCCACAGGACTTCGGAGAGTTTTCCGGCCAGGACAAGATCATCGAGAATCTGAAGATTTTCGTAAAGGCCGCCCTGCTCAGGGGAGAGGCCCTGGATCATATTCTTCTGCACGGGCCTCCGGGACTGGGAAAGACCACTCTTGCTCATATAGTAGCCAATGAGCTGGGAGTCAA
>DXAW01000035.1 GCA_019116865.1 Candidatus Coprenecus stercoravium
GAGAATGCCAGCACGTCCACCGGCCTGTCCCGGATGACGGCGACATGTTCCAGTACTGCCCCGAAATCCCGCAGATACTCGCTGTGGTAGAGCATGTCCCGGTCTGTCGCGAAGTCCTGGCTCCCTCCGAAACCGCGCCAGTCGAACATCCATACGTCGTAGCCTAAGAAGCAGAGCGTCGCTCCGATTCCTAACCATTGTCCCATATTGCCGGCGTCGGCGCAGGCTATCAGCACGGGCCTTCCATTTTCCCCGGTGCCGGGCAGATTCCAGATATTGATCCTGTACCCGTCCGAGGTCACCACCGAGTCCTCGACGTACTCGATGCCGAAGTCCTTCGGTGTGTAGGTGTATTTTTTCTGCGGGTTGATGGCGCGGGCTGCTGTGAGGCTGACGAACAGGATGAGGGCTGAAGCTAGGAGTCGGGATCTCGTTTTCATGATGATGGGTTAACGGTGGTTTAGCTTAAGATGCTTTATCGACAGACAAAAGTACGGAAAAATTCTGTTGCCGCAATGGCAGTGTTTTGCGGGATTTGCTGCCGTTGTGACAAGGGCGTGGCGGGTTGATGCCGTCCACAGTGCTTGTGACAGCGGTTGTGTAGAAAAGACATTTCCGCAACGTCACCGAATCGTGGGATTTGCTGCCGTTGTGGCAGGGGCCGGGGTGGGAGACAAGAGCTTGTGGATATTTACCGGAGCGTGTCCCGAAGGCTGAGGATTGTCAGATACGGCTCTCCGGTCTTGGTCAGGCAATAGTCGATGAGCATATCGCCGTACTGCCATTTGGGGTAGAAGTCAGAGCCGGTGCCGGGTATGGTTATCGCTGAGCGGTAGATGGTTCCGTCTGTCTTGTCAATCAGGTAGAGTTGTCTTTGCGAGTCCGGTTCCATAAGTGTGACATAGCGGAAAGCGTAATCCTCGGCGTAGTCATATACCATGTATATATCCTGCCATATATCGGCGAAGGATGACAGGTCGCTCTGACTGATGCCGTGCTGGAAACTGAAGCAGCATCTCGGTTCGAGAGTAGAACTTTCCGGATGTACTGTAAATATAGTGTCGGTGCTCATCTGGTGAAATATAATCTCGCCGTTCCCGTCTTTGAAGAGCGCCTTGTATTCGGTGTAGGCAGTTACGTTGGATTCGGAAGTCTGGTTGAAAAGCAGGTGGTTGGCAAACCGGACTGTTTTGTTGCCGGAGGTGTCCCTGATGCGTAACCTGTCGGTCTCGTTGCCTGTCAGTGTCTGCACGGACTCAATTATATACGGGCCGTCCACGAGCGAATGGCGCAGCTCGTTGCTCTTGCGCTTTTTCTTCCCTTTATATGTTCCGTCTGCCCTGTATGTCATCGTTCCCTTCGTCATGGCGTTCAAACATATACCCTTTCCGTCAGGAGCGAGATAGATATCGTTGACGTACAGGTACTTTCCATGACCGTTGCCTTTGGCTCCCACTTTTCCTTCCAGTTTCCCGTCACTGGAGAACCTCCAGACCTGAATATCGTTGGTAAGTATGAAAATATTCTCGTCGCTAAGCACTACGTCAAGGGCGTCGGCGATAACAAGCCGCTTTCCCCCGTCGGCCCCTGTTAGTGGAAGGGTCTTGGTCGTATATCCCATTTCAGTAAGGTCGGACATGGTAATCTCAGCAGTGGCAGAAGTCAGCCCGGCCTCGGTATAGGTCGGGACGGATTCGGATGTCTCTCCGCAGCAGGACGCAGCCATGCCGGCGGCCAGTACCATTAAGAGGATATTCCGTTTTTCCATTTCGGGTATTTTATGATTATGAATTTACAGCTTTGAATAATGTCTCAAAGGTAGTGAATAAAATGGAACAATTATTAAATTTGCAGGAAAAGTCCAGAAATATGAATGTGATAGTCATAGGTGCCACGTCCGGAATCGGAAGAGCGGTGGCGGAGATTTATATCAGGCAGGGACATAGGGTCGGAATTACCGGGCGCCGGGAGACACTTTTGCAGGAAATCGCCTCTCTGGCTCCGGAGGGAGCGGTGTTCCCGAAGGCATTCGATGTGTCCGGTGAGGATGCTGCGCTGAGGCTGGCCGGGCTGGTGGAAGCCATGGGCGGGGTGGATGTATGTCTGTATTCGTCGGGCTACGGCCATACCAACACAGTGCTTGAGCCCTCTTTGGAGTTGGGGCAGATAGACGTCAATGCCAAAGGATTCGTGCGTTGTGCCGCATGGCTGTTCAACTACTGGGCCGGACATGGCCTCAAAGGGCATCTTGCCGTGATATCCTCAGTGGCGTCGATACTTCCTCTGGGAGTGTGCCCGGCTTATTCGGCCACCAAGAAATTCGAGGCTTTCTATGCGCAGACGCTGCGTCAGCTGGCTGTCATACGGAATGCAGACATACGTATTACCGTCATTAAGCCGGGATTTGTAGACACTGATTTCATACACGGACGGCATTTCCCAATGACCATACGCAAGGAAAAGGCCGCCGTGAAGATAGTGCGTGCTATAAAGCGCAATAAAAAAACAGCGGTGATAGACGGACGCTGGGCCGCACTCGGGGTGCTGATGCGTATGATTCCGTCTCCGCTGTGGAATTGGTCAGGCCGTTTTTTCAGGCCTTACAAGGACATGTTCTAAAGCTCCTCGAAGTCTACGTTGGAGAACTGAGAACCCTCTTCATGATCTCTGAGAGTGTGTCTGTCCTCTTCGGTACGCTCTACGACAGGGCATCTTTCCTTGATGTAGGCGATGACTTCCTCAAGTCCCTGTGTGAACTTCTCGAAGTCCTCTTTGTAAAGGAAAATCTTATGTTTGTCGTATGCGAAGCGTCCGTCCTTCTCTATCCTTCTCTTGCTTTCAGTGATAGTAAGGTAATAGTCGTTGCCCTTGGTTGCTTTTACGTCGAAAAAGTATGTCCTTTTTCCGGCGCGCACCGGTCTTGAGAAAACATCATCACCGTTAGGCTCCATAGCAGCTGAATTATCAATATCCTCTGAATACATTTTTTTAAATTTTATAAATTTTGATACAAATATAGAGTTTTTTCTCATCTTAAAATTATATTTGCAAAATGTTTTAAAAATATTGTATGATTAACCGTCGCCTGATAAGGATAAAAGTCTTTAAAGTTCTTTACAGTATGGTGGCCTCCGGCTCTGATTCTCTGCCCGAGGCCGAGAAGTCTCTCAAGTATTCTTGCGAGAAGACACTTCATCTGTATTATTTCATACTCAATGCGGCAGTGGCGCTGAGAAATGCGGCGGCAGCCAGGATTGAGACTGGTCTGAAGAAGTTCAATCCTACTCCCGAGGAACGTAATCCCAACCGGAAGTTCGCACAGAATATGGTGTCTTCGTATCTGGATCAGGATGCGGCTTTCGGGAAGTTCTGCGAGGAGCATGGTCTGGTGTGGACTGAGGAACTGGCCGTTCTCATAAAGAAGATGCTCTCGTCCTTGATGGAGAGGGATTATTTCAAGGAGTACATGAATGACGCAGAGTGCTCCCTGGCTCAGGACTGCGACCTGTTTATCAAGATATTCTCGGATGAAGAGCTGTTTGAGGACAACGAGGACCTTGAGTCCTGTCTGGAGGACATGTCTCTTTTCTGGCTTGACGATCTGGGATATGTGCTGGGAGTGATAGTCCGTAATCTGGAGCATCTGCGCAGCCGCGGGACAATGCCCCGTCCGGACGTATTCCTCAAGGACGACGACAGGGAGTTCGCATACAAGCTGCTTGAGTCGGCCGTGACAGGATATAAGAGGTATATGGACATTGTCGTGTCCAATACCAGCAACTGGGATCCGGACAGAGTGGTGACCACTGACCTGGTGCTGATAGTCCAGGGCATAGCGGAGGCTGTGCGTTTCCCCAATATCCCGCTGAAGGTGACCATCAACGAGTATGTGGATATTTCCAAGTTCTACAGTACCAGGAACAGCAAGGTCTTTGTCAACGGCCTTCTGGACAGGATTCTTAAGAAGATGATGGATTGCGGAGAAGTGGTCAAGACCGGAAGGGGACTTATAGAAAATTAGACAATTCTTATTATTTTTGTTTTATAATTAATTTTAAAAAGAGATGAATCTCATTACATTCTTACTTCAGACATCGGCCGGACAGGCTGGACAGCAGGCACCCGGCAGTTTCTGGGAGCAGTATTCTTTCCTGATCCTGATGATTCTCATCTTCGTGGTGATGTATTTCTTCATGATCCGTCCTCAGCAGAAAAAGCAGAAGGAAATAGTCAAATGGAGAGAGTCCCTTAAGAAAGGCGACAAGGTAGTCACTGTGGGCGGTATCTACGGTACCATCGTCGAGGTGAAGGACACATTTCTTCTCGTGGAGATAGACAGCAATGTGAAGATACGTGTCGACAAGTCATCAGTGGTGAAGGATATTACTGACGCTCAGAACAAGTAATCCGGACGGCAGATGGCATCTGAAAACGGAATAGGCAAAGAAGGCGGCTGGAGGGACAGGAAGGAGTGGCTTCTGCTTCTCCTGTCTCTTCTGCTGGCTTTTATTGTGTGGCTGATACACAGTCTGTCGCTTCAGTATTCCGTTTTTATCGAATATAATGTGGAGCTTAGTCCTTCGCTTCAGGGCAGGACCCGGAGTGCGGAGTCGGAGGACGTGCTGATAATACGCGGACGTGCGGACGGATATTATATACTGAAGCAGAGGGTGGGCCGGCCTAAGACCCTTCATGTCACGGCGCCTTCCGCCAGTGTAAGGCACAGGAGCGGTGACTCTTTCTACGTGGTGTGCGAGGACATAAAGAGCAATATAGTCGAAGCACTCGGCGGCAATGTGGACCTGGAATTCATCGTTACCGAGACGCTCGGCTTTTCATTTCCGGAGGTGGCGAGCAGGAAAGTGCCTGTAGTGCCCAATCCGTCAGTGACTTTCAAACCGCAGTACACGCAGATTGGAGAGATTGAGCTGCGGCCTGACAGCGTGGATATATACGGAGAGGCAGGACTGATAGCCACTATCGACTCAGTATTTACCGAGACTATATACCGCAGCGGTGTGGACGCTCCGATACAGGGTATCTGTGACATAGTTCCCATACGCCGCGTGCGCTTCTCCGAGAATGCGGTCTATTATTCGATGAATGTGGTCCGTTATGTGGAGGAGTCAGTGACAGTTCCTGTGGCGGTGACAGGTGTCCCCGAGGACAAGGAACTGATAGTGCTGCCCTCCGACGTTACGCTTACATTCAGGACTATATTGGACGGAAGCCGCTATACGGCTGACGATTTCGTGCTGTCAGTGGATTACGAGGATTTCATTACCACTATGGAATCCGAGCTGATACCCAAACTGACACGTATGCCGGACAATGTGCTGTCGTGGAGTATCTATCCCCGTTATGTGGATTGTGTCCTGCTTGACAGCGGAAACGGAGACCAATGATGAGGACTCTGGCAGTTACAGGCGGCATCGGCAGCGGCAAGAGCTATGTGGTGCGGATGTTCTCTGCCCTGGGAGTGCCGGTTTACGATGCTGATTCGAGGACCAAGGAGTTGTACGACGGAAATGCCGTCCTGCTCCAATCGTTA
>DXAW01000004.1 GCA_019116865.1 Candidatus Coprenecus stercoravium
GTCTTGAGTTCGTGCGTGATGTTGTGGGTCAGGTCACGGCGTATCTCGCCGAGCGTTTTCTGGCGGAATACGGTACGCAGCAGATAGATGTACGAGAAGCACAGTATCACGGCTATCAGGCAGATACTTGCGATGATGCCGCTCATCCGGCGCAGAAAGCCGGAACTGGGGTTTTCCACCCGAACCGTGCAGACGACATATGGTTTGGTGAAGCTGGTGACGGAGAACTCAAGGGGATGTTCTATCGGAATGTCATCGGAGTATATGATCCGTCCTGTCCGGGTGTCCGTGTCGGTTGCTTTGACGGCTATGGTGATGGAACTGTTTGGGAATGAACCGAGATTGTCAATCCTGTCGTAGAAAGCGGCCAAAAAAGCCACTGTCTCGAATCCGGTGGCGGAGTCCGTGGGCTCGGTTATCGCAGCGAGTCTCTCACCTGTCTCTTGGCTTATGCCGCTTAGTTTGTAGACAGTGATCGATGCTATTTGCTCCGCATTGCGTGAAAGTAAGTCTTTTGGAAACATAAGCGGCTCTTTTGTGGAGTCCGTGCCTATTAAGGTCGCGGTGATGCCGTTATGTTCCGATGCGGAAATGTGGTCATCCATTTCCTTCTGGCGGGCCTTGTTAAGGGCGGACTCAACTGTTGCTGCGAACTCTTCCTGCCTGTCCCGATAGGTGCTGATCACCCATACTATGGCAAGCGTAATGGCTGCGGCCAGTGCGGCTGTGGCAATGACGGTGACTGCCAGAAATGATTTTTTGCTGCTGTTCATAATGTCTGTGCTTTTGATTACACAGCAAAAATACCTTTCCTTCCGCAGCCGGCCAATTATTTAACACTCGTTAACAGTTTGCATTTCCACTCCTCGACGGTGCCGGTCTCAGAGGAGAAGCTGACACCGATGCAGTGAACCGTGCGGCTGTCGGCCGCATAAGGGCGGGCGTAGCCTTTCTCCTCGATCTGGGCGAGGGCCTCGTCAGCGGTGCCGTCCAGCTTGAACTCGAAGATGTAGACATATTTCGGGGTCTCTACGATGCAGTCCACGCGGCCCTGGCTCTGAGGCTTCTCCACGCATGTGAGGTAAACACTGACCATTCTCAGAATCAGATAGAATGTGTACTGGAAATAACGCTCCCTCTCCCGCTCGTCCTCCCTGCGGCGAACTGTGTAAGGTATGTCCGCCAGGAAAGATGTGAACAGATCGCGGATACGGTCTGTCTCTCCGTCCTCGAATGCGTCCAGAAGGTCCTGTATCCAACTGCTGACATCGTTGCTCCTGTTTTTGAAATAATCTGAGGCTATAAGGCTCACGAAGCCCTTCTTCACCTCATTGTTCGGAATGTCCAGCAGGAAAGTATTGCGGCTCTGCCTGTAATCCTTGATGGTCAGGTATCCGCTCTGATAAATCATCGGCAGTGGTTTCTCGACATCGGCCTTGTAGTCGACGAACTGGGAGGGGTCGTAGTACTTGCCGGTGAGTTCGTCTAAGTTCTCGTCCGAATGAGACAGCAGCCGTATCAGATAGGTAGGCGTGCCGCTGGCGAACCAGTAGTCACGGATATCCAGCTTTGCAAAAGCATTAAGCAGGCTGAACGGATTGTAGACATCAGTCATGGTCTTGCTGAAATGGTAACCGTCGTAGTGACGCTTCAGCCTTGAAAGCATCTCCTCGCGGCTCTCTCCGTAGGAAGCGGCCATCGCATCTATCGGTTCTGCGAAATACTTCTCCAGCTCCTCCTGGGTAATGCCGCACAATGCCTCATACTGAGTATCCATGCTGATGTCCTGATGCTGGTTGAATCCGCTGAACACACTTTCCTGGGCGAATTTCGTCACACCAGTGAGCAGCACGAACTGAAGGTCCGCATCCGCGGCCTTAAACACCGAATAGAGTCCCCTAAGTACTTCTCTAGTCCAATTTTCCAGAGAACGACAATCTTGCCCTACGTTTATCTTACAGTCAGTATTACGGACATCCAGCATCGGCTTGTCGTATTCGTCGATGAGCACCACGCACCTGCGGCCTGTCCGCTCGTGAGCTTTTTTCAGCACGTATGCGAACCGTCTGCCGGCATCGGTGAACTCTTCGCTGCGGCCGTACTTGGACTCCCACTGCGATACACTTCCCTCTATTTCCGCATCCAGGGTTCCCGGCGCAGTGAAATTGCTGCCGTTGAAGTCGATGTGAAACACCGGGTACTCCAGCCACTCCTTCTCCAGCGAGCTGATGGCCAGCCCCTCGAAGAGTTCCTTGCGCCCAAGGAAATAGTTCTTCAGGGTGGATACCAGCAGGCTCTTGCCGAACCGCCGCGGGCGGCTCAGAAAATAGATATTGCCTTCATGCGTAAGCCTGTATATAAGGTCTGTCTTGTCCACATAGGCATAACCGTCCTTGCGGATCTGTTCGAAGCTATGAACTCCTATCGGGTATTTCATCATAGCGCAGTCCTCCATTTTTCATTTCAGCCGAAGGCAAATATACGAATAATTACCACAGGGCCGGATATTCAGATAATAAAATTAAATCCGTATATTTGTTGTGTATTAAGTGAAGTGATGGAAGCGCTTTTAGGTAAGAATATTGATGAGCTCAGGGCCGTGTGTGTTAAGTACGGCCTGAAGTCTTTTGTGGCCACACAGATGGCTGACTGGCTTTACAGCAAGAGAGTCAGGACGATAGATGAGATGACCAATATCTCAAAGGCGGCCAGGGCGGCTCTTTCTCAGGACTATGAGGTGGGGCGGACAGGTTATTGCGACCTGATATCCTCTTCTGACGGGACTAAGAAATATCTCTTTCCGTTCGGGCCGGGCGTGGAGGCAGTGATGATTCCGGACGGTGACAGGCACACGGTATGCGTCTCTTCGCA
Organism: Candidatus Coprenecus stercoravium; assembly: GCA_019116865.1. GTDB lineage: Bacteria > Bacteroidota > Bacteroidia > Bacteroidales > UBA932 > Coprenecus > Coprenecus stercoravium. The sequence goes on from DXAW01000004.1 coordinate 2,872, forward strand.
GATGGGTTGCCGGATGGGCTGCCGCTTCTGCATGACCGGCCGGCAGGGCTGGCACGGCAACCTGACTCCGGCGGAGATACTATCGCAGTTCATGGAGATAGACGAGGCGGCTTCGCTGACCAACGCTGTCTTCATGGGCATGGGCGAGCCGCTGGACAACTGGGACAATGTCCGCCGGGCGATAGATGTGCTGACAGCTCCGTGGGGCTTCGGCTGGAGTCCCAAGCGCATTACCCTTTCGACCATAGGCGTGACATCGGATCCGCGCACGGGGGAGTCTCCTCTGCGGCGTTTCATGGACGAGTGCTCCTGTCATCTGGCCGTGAGTCTGCACAATCCTTTCCCTGAGGAGAGGGCGGAGCTGATGCCGATGGAGAAACCTTTCCCCCTGGCGAAGACTCTGTCGCTGATACGGGAGTACGATTCCACCGGGCAGAGGCGCGTCAGCTTCGAGTACATCATGTT
>DXAW01000036.1 GCA_019116865.1 Candidatus Coprenecus stercoravium
CACTCGCCCTGGCCGTACATGGAGTAAATACCCCAGTGGATGAAAATTCCGAAACGGTTCTCACGGAACTGCTCCTGCGACTGAACAATCTCAGGCGAAGGCCGGTAATCCTCCTGCGCCGAGGCAGAGAAGGCCGGCGCAACAATCATAAATGACAGAGCCGCAATGGACAGTAAATGTTTTTTCATTGTTCCTCAGTAAAATTATTGCTGCCGGCAGCATTTCTAATTGTACCGAATTCGGTATAATTAAAATTGGGATTATACAATGCCTCCCACTCGCCAATATATTCAATTGTGCTTTTAAGGCTCATCCATCGGAATATGATATGCTCTTGCATTTGACTGTGAGCCATATCCGTCAATGAGATATAATCCTCCTGTCCTTGCGGAAGAAGGCTGATTTCAGCATTGTCTATATGGATAATCTGCTTTTTCATACCTGATTATTGTTCGTAGCCTTGGGCGTGGATGCCGATTTCGGCCCCTTCGGGAGTGACCAGGACCTCGCCTACATCTGAATGGGCGAGGTGGCCGATGATGTCCCAGTCCTGGAAGTCACGGCGCAGCGTCTCGTGGAACTCTATCGGCACCACATAAAGCATGCGGTAATCGTCCCCTCCGTTTACAGCGGCTGTAATGGGGTCCAGATTCAGCTCCTGAGCCATCTCGAAAGTCTTCGACGCAATGGGTATCCTACCTATGTAGATTTTTACTCCCAGACCGGTGTCAGCAGCTATGCGCTTGGCGGCATCGCCCAGACCTCTCGTTACAAAATATCCGCCGCACGGCACTATACCGGCCTCTGCAAACCGCCCCGGAATGCCGGGCTTGAGATAAGGACTCAGATATTCTCCCACGATGTACTTGTACTTGGTAAGATCAGGCTGTTTGGGTTCAGTTCCGGCGGGAGTGCCCTGAAAAGCGGCTTTTTCCCTTTCCAGCACGTGCAGGCCCATATATGCAGCCCCGAGGTCTCCGCTAAGAACCAGCAAGTCCTTCGACTGAGCCTTCTTCCGCTTTTCAGCCACATCCTTGGCGGCGACACCGTATGCCGCCATACTGACCACCATTCCGGCCGCCGAGGGAATCAGATCCAGAGCCAGATGCTTGAGACCATACTCCTTGGCTGCTGCCGTAATGCCCTCCCACAGAGCCTGTACGTCCTCTGCCGAGAAACGGTTGGACAGGGCCACCATAACGTCCAGTCCCACTGGAGAACTGAAACGGGCGTACAGCTCCCCGATAACATTCAGGGCGAGCTTGTGCCCGAGATGCCGCATAGGATTGTACGTCAAGTCGAAATCCACCTTTTCCATGAATACCTTGTGGACCGTGCTGAAATCCCCGTCGCCGGAGAACGCGCAGCCACGCTCATTTATCCAGCCGCTGCCCTCGAAGAGCTGCGACAGAAGGGCCTCCTTGCCTATTGATGATATTTCCGTAGCCATAAATCTGAAAAAACTAATATTTATTTTGTTTTGAATCCGATTTTCTTTCTGGCTTCCTCAACGGACACCGGGCGTATGGAAAGTTCCGCTATTGCATGATATATGTCGTCTATTTCCTTTCTCACATCTTCGGACAGATCATTGACGGCAGCCATATTCTCCTCGTCGTTCTTCTCCAGCAATTCCAGTTTTGCACGTATTTCCGCCAGCTCCGCTGAAACGACTTTAGTGGACATAATGTAGTTACGCATAGCCACGAACGCTCTGGACACCTCAATGCTGACCTGAACCGCAACCGGGCTTCGAAGCACGCTGGACAGCATTATCACACCGTGCTCGGTAAAGGCAAATGGCAGTGATGTCTTGGGCCTTTTTATTCTGGATGTCATCACAAATTGTGACGACATAGCATCCCACTCCTTAGCATTGAGCTGAAACATAAAGTCTTCAGGGAAACGTCCTATATTACGTTTTACGGCCTGATTAAGTACTCTGGTTTCGACCTGATACATCTCTGCGAGATCAAAGTCAAGCATAACCCTGACACCGCGCACCTCGTATATCATATTTTGTATGGCGGTAAGTTCCATCTGCGTATATGTTGCTGTGGCTAAATAGACCGCCAATATAGCAAAATAGCTTGAATTTTTCTATATTTGGGAAAATTTAAAATTCATTTTTCTATGAAAATGACTATTCGGTTATTGCCGGTCATGGCGGCAGTTGTGCTCATGGCTGTTTCCTGCGAAAATCGGTCGGTCAAGGCAAAAGATAAAGGAAAAATCCTCATCTTTGCGGTCTGACTTTTGCAGAAGGCAAAGACTATATGAGCGAGAAAGACGATATACTTAAAGATATAGGCTCCGCCGAGTACAAGCACGGCTTCGAGACTCAGGTGGAGCAGGAGTTCATCCCCAAGGGCTTGAACGAGGACATTATACGGCTGATATCGGAGAAGAAGGGCGAGCCGCAGTGGCTCCTCGACTTCCGCCTGAAGGCCTACCGCAAGTGGCTGACCATGAAGATGCCCACGTGGGCCCATCTGGACATTCCCGAGATAGATTTCCAGGACATCATCTATTTCGCCGCACCCAAGAAGGCTACGGAGAAAAAGGAGATCGACCCCGAGCTGATGGCCACTTTTGACAAGCTCGGCATCCCCCTGCACGAGAGAAGCGTGCTGGCCGGCACTGCGGTGGATGCGGTGTTCGACTCCGTATCAGTCAAGACCACGTTCCGCGAGTCACTGGCCGAGAAGGGCATCATCTTCTGCTCGTTCTCCGAGGCAGTACGCGACTATCCCGACTTAGTGCGCAAGTACCTGGCATCGGTGGTACCTATAGGTGACAACTACTATGCGGCCCTCAATTCGGCAGTCTTCTCCGACGGCTCCTTCTGCTACATCCCCAAGGGCGTACACTGCCCCATGGAGCTATCCAGCTACTTCCGCATCAATGCACGCGGTACGGGTCAGTTCGAGCGCACCCTCATTGTGGCCGACGAAGGCTCCTACGTGAGCTACCTCGAAGGCTGCACCGCACCTATGAGGGACGAGAACCAGCTGCACGCCGCAGTCGTGGAGATAGTCGTACTGGACAATGCCGAGGTCAAATACTCCACCGTCCAGAACTGGTATCCCGGCGATGCGCAGGGACGGGGCGGCATCTTCAACTTCGTCACCAAGAGGGGCATCTGCAAGGGCGTGAACAGCAAACTCTTCTGGACTCAGGTCGAGACCGGTTCGGCGATTACATGGAAATACCCGAGCACCATACTCAAAGGTGACAACTCCGTATCCGAGTTCTATTCGGTGGCCGTCACCAACAATTACCAGCAGGCCGACACCGGCACCAAGATGATCCACATCGGCCGCAACACCCACAGCCGCATCATCAGCAAGGGCATCTCCGCCGGCCACAGCCAGAACAGCTACCGTGGTCTGGTAAAGATACTTCCAGGGGCCGAGAACGCCCGGAACTATTCCCAGTGCGACTCCCTGCTGCTGGGTGACAAATGCGGGGCACATACATTCCCGGTAGTTGAGAATCAGAACCCTACAGCCGTCACAGAACATGAGGCCACCACCTCCAAAATCAGCGAGGACCAACTCTTCTACTGCCGCCAGAGAGGCATCCCCGAGGAAAGCGCAGTCGGCCTGATTATCGGCGGATACACAAAAGAGGTAATAAACAAGCTGCCCATGGAGTTCGCCGTGGAGGCACAGAAACTTCTGGAGGTCTCACTCGAAGGCAGCGTAGGATAAACACTTAGAATACACTACATCATGGCAGAGAACAAAATACTACTCGAAATCAAGGACCTGCACGCAAGTGTAGGCGACAAGGAAATACTCCGCGGCATCAATCTGACGATACGCGAAGGCGAGACCCACGCCATAATGGGTCCCAACGGTTCCGGAAAATCCACCCTCTCGGCTGTACTGGCCGGCAGGGACAACTACACGGTAACCGGCGGAGAGGTTACTTTCAACGGCATCAATCTCTTGGAGCTCAGTCCGGAAGAGAGATCTCACGAGGGGCTGTTCCTGAGCTTCCAGTATCCCATCGAGATACCGGGCGTAACCAATGTCAACTTCATGCGCACTGCTGTCAACGAGCACCGCAGACACAAGGGCCTCGAACCGCTGAATGCCGCCGATTTCCTCAAACTCATGCGCAGCAAGATGGAAATCGTGGAAATGAATCCGTCATTCTCTTCCAGAGGAGTCAACGTCGGCTTCTCCGGCGGTGAGAAAAAACGCAACGAGATCTTCCAGATGGCCATGCTGGAGCCTCGTCTGGCCATCCTCGACGAGACCGACAGCGGCCTGGACGTGGACGCACTGAGGATAGTGGCCACAGGCGTCAACAAGCTCAAGCGTCCGGACAACGCCGCCATAGTCATCACACACTACCAGCGCCTGCTGGACTATATCGTCCCTGACGTGGTGCATGTACTCTACAAGGGCCGCATTATCAAGACCGCCGGCAAGGAACTGGCAAGGGAGATTGAAGAAAGAGGATACGATTGGATTATAAACGGATAACACGATGACTGACAACTATATATACGCACCTGCCCACAATATCGACGGAGGATTCCGATGCAAGGTCCCTCTGCCGGGCAGCCGTCAGTTATTTATGATCGACGGGAGCGTCCAGGGTGCCGGCCGCCCTCTGGACATCCGGTTCGAGAAAGGGAAAATCTACCCGGAAGCGCTCCAGATTATAAGCATCCGCACCGACAAGCATCCTGAGGCCATCAACGTGGACAGCAGTTTTCATTTTGCCGAAGGCAGCTCGGCCAAGCTTATTCTCTGCTCCCACACTTTCGCTCCCGATGCTTTCCACACCGATGAGAAAGTCCGCATTGTACTTGAGGCCGGTTCCAGCGCCGACATTGTCATCATGCAGAACGAGCACAACAAAGCCGTTCACAACACCTCGTACGACATCCGTCTGGCCGAGGGCGCATCACTCAACGCAGTGATACTCACTATTCACGGAGGTGTCATCGACAACCGTCTGGAAGTCTCACTGGACGGTCCCCACGCCAGTTGCGACATAAGCGGCCTGTACCTCGTGGACGGGACTCAGAAAGTATCCAACAGCCTGTCAGTCCGTCACCGCATACCGGAATGCCAAAGCCGGGAGCTGTTCAAAGGCATACTCGACAACAGCGCCATAGCGGATTTCTCAGGTCTCATCCACGTCTTCCCGGACGCCCAGAAAACGGAGGCATATCAGGAATGCCACAATCTCCTGCTTGACCGCAACGCCAGAGCATTTGCCCAGCCCCAGCTGGAAATTTACGCCGATGATGTGAAATGCTCGCACGGAGCGACCAACGGCCGTCTGAATGAGGATGAACTGTTCTACATGCGCTCCCGCGGAATACCGGTCAAGGAGGCAAGAGTCCTCCAGCAGCTCGCATTCGCATACGCAGTCCTGGACAAAATCAACTCGGAGGAGCTGAGAAACAGAATGGCGGCCATGACCGAGAGGAGGCTCAGAGGCGAATTTAAAGAGTGCGACAACTGCTGCCGCAACTGTTGTTAAAAACTCCGTTGATAACTTTAGACGGATACGCTTTGTCAAAGCGATATTTAGTAATAACTTGCAAAACTTTTCAAGTTGATTACAAACACATAACATCATGACTACCAAGCTATACGATGAAGCACTGAAGGAAAGCGTAGAGTATTTCCACGGAGACGAGCTGGCTGCCTCCGTATGGATTAACAAATACGCCATGAAGGACTCCTTCGGCAATCTCTACGAGACCTCTCCGGATCAGATGCACTGGAGACTGGCCAACGAATTTGCCAGAATTGAGCAAAAATATCCCAATCCTATGACGGCTGAGGAGATTCACGGGCTGCTCAAGGATTTCAAATACATCATCCCACAGGGAGGCCCGATGGCCGGCATCGGAAACAACTATCAGATAGCCTCGCTGTCCAACTGCTTTGTCATCGGCAACAAGCACGAGGCCGACTCATACGGCGGCATCATGAAGATAGACGAGGAGCAGGTACAGCTGATGAAACGCCGCGGAGGTGTGGGACACGACCTCTCCCACATCCGTCCCACAGGAAGCCCTGTGCTCAACAGCGCCCTGACATCCACCGGAGTAGTACCGTTCATGGAGCGTTACTCCAACTCCACCCGCGAAGTAGCTCAGGACGGACGCCGCGGTGCCCTTATGCTCACCATTTCCATCAAGCATCCTGATGCCGAGAACTTCATCGACGCCAAACTGGAGAAAGGCAAGGTGACCGGTGCCAATATCTCTGTGAAAATCGATGACGAGTTCATGAGATGCGCCCTGAGCGGCAAAAAGTACACCCAGAAGTATCCCATTGACTCAGACCAGCCTAAAGTATCCAAGGATATAGACGCCTCTGCCCTTTGGAAGAAGATTGTTCATAACGCATGGCAGTCCGCAGAGCCGGGAGTGCTCTTCTGGGATACCGTCATCCGTGAGTCCATACCCGACTGCTACGCTGACCTCGGCTATAAGACAGTCAGCACCAACCCCTGCGGAGAAATCCCCCTCTGCCCCTATGACTCATGCCGTCTCATCGCCATCAATCTCTACTCCTATGTCAACAATCCTTTCACCAAGGACGCCTCCTTCGACTTCGACCTGTTCAAGGAGCACGTGACCAAGGCCATGAGGCTCATGGACGACCTCATCGACCTGGAGATGGAAAAGATTGAGGCCATCATCGACAAGATTAAGAGCGACCCCGAGGACGAGGATGTAAAACGCACCGAATACGAATTGTGGCTCAAAATCCGTGAGAAATCCCTCGGCGGCCGTCGTACCGGCTTGGGAATCACCGGCGAAGGAGATATGCTCGCCGCCCTCGGCCTCACCTACGGCTCGGACGGCTCCATCGATTTCGCAGTGAAAGTCCAGAAAACACTTGCCCTCGCCGCCTATGCGTCATCCGTAAACATGGCCAAGGAAAGAGGCGCGTTCCCCATCTTCGACGCCAAGCGTGAGGAAAGCAACCCCATGATCAACCGCATCCGCAAGGAGGACGAGGAGCTTTACGACAACATGGTCCGCTACGGACGCCGCAATATATCGATGCTCACCATCGCCCCTACCGGCACCACATCGCTGATGACCCAGACCACATCCGGCATCGAGCCCGTGTTCCTTCCCTTCTACAAGCGCCGCCGCAAGGTCAACCCCAACGACCTCAACGCAGTGGTAGCATTCAAGGATGAGAACGGCGACTGCTTCGAGGAGTACTACGTATTCCATCATCACTTCCTGACATGGTGCCAGGTCAACGGATACGATGTGGAGAAAGTGAAACAGATGAGCGAGGAGGAGATCAGCGCGCTGGTAAAGAAATCCCCCTACAACAAGGCCACTTCCAACGACGTGGACTGGGTAGCCAAGGTAAAGATGCAGGGACGTATGCAGAAATGGGTGGACCATTCGATAAGCGTCACTGTCAACCTGCCTCACGACATCAAGGAAGAAATGGTCGCCGAAGTATACCGCACCGCATGGGAATCAGGCTGCAAAGGCGTGACCGTCTATCGTGACGGCTCCAGAACAGGAGTCCTGGTATCGGCCAAGGACGGAGCCGGAGTCATCAAGCCTAAAAAGAGACCCAAGTCCCTCGAGGCCGATGTCATCCGCTTCAAGAACGGCAATGAACAGTGGATCGCCTTCGTCGGCAAGCAGAACGGCCAGCCCTACGAAATCTTCACCGGTATGGTGGACGACTCGCACAACCTGCCTTCGGCCATCACGTCCGGACGCATCGTCAAGGAGAAATTCGATGACGGAAGCAGCCGCTACGACTTCCATTACACCGACAGGTACGGCTACCCCGGAGTGCTGGGAGGTATCTCCCACATGTTCCAGCACGAGTTCTGGAACTACGCCAAACTGATTTCAGGCGTCATCCGCAACGGTATGCCCATCGTGGATATAGTCAACCTCGTCAAAGGACTCAACCTCGATGACGAGAACATCAACACCTGGAAAAACGGTGTGGAGCGTGCCCTGAAGCAGTATATTCCCGACGGCACCAAGGATGAGTCCGGGCAGAAATGCGAGAAATGCGGTTCAACCAACCTGATCTACCAGGAGGGATGCCTGATATGCCAGGACTGCGGCCACGGCAAATGCGGTTGATGCCATGAACATAGTACTCTATCCGCAGCCCAAGATCAATATCGGACTGAGAGTCCTTGCCCGCAGAAGCGACGGCTACCATGACATCGAAACACTGTTCTACCCTGTAGACACCTACACGGATATTCTGGAAATCATCGAGGCGGACTCCGTCTCGATGACTTATTTTGGTACAGCCTATGAACTCCCCGGCGGAGATATGGAGAAAGAGCTGTGCATAAAAGCCTACAGACTGCTTCAGAAAGAGTTCGGCCTACCTCCGGTAGGGATATACCTGTACAAGAACATCCCTGTCGGAGCCGGTATGGGCGGAGGCTCATCCGATGCGGCCTGGACACTCAGAGGGCTGAACGAACTGTTCGGCCTGGGACTCAGTGGCGAGCAGCTTGCCTCCTACGCCTCCAGGCTCGGCAGCGACTGTCCGTTCTTCATCTACGGCACACCGATGCTCGGTCAGGGCCGCGGCGAGATACTTACACCCTGCTGTCCGGACTCAGTCGCCGGATTAAAGGAAAGATACCATATTAAAATAGCGGCCCCCGGGATACATGTATCCACAGCCGAAGCCTATGCCTCACTCTCTCCCGATCCTTCCGGGAAAGGTCTGACAGAACTTCTCAGCATGCCGGTGGAACAATGGAAAGACCGTGTGGTCAACGACTTTGAGAAAACAGTATTCGCAAAATATCCCCAACTTGAGCGCATCAAGCGGACATTCTACGACGAAGGTGCCGTCTATGCCTCAATGAGCGGCAGCGGCTCCGCGGTATACGGCATCTTCCCGAACAATATCTGAAAAAATCCATAACTTTGTCAATTATTTTTAAAGCATTAGCACAATGAGAATAAGAAAGTTCAATCTGATAGCCATACTGCTGATACTGGCAGCTCCGATACTTTCCGCACAGACGGAGAATCTGGCAGACCGCATCGCCTCCCTGCCGGCAGTAAAAGACGTACAGAAACTGGAAAGCACCCGCTTCCCTGAAAAATACCTGGTGATTTTCGAGCAGCCCATAGACCATCAGGACCCGTCCAAGGGGACATTCACCCAAAGAGCCATCGTAGGTCTGGTACATCCCGACAGTGCGACAGTAGTGGTGACAGAGGGCTACGGCGGCCAGTACGCCATGATTCCCTCCTACAGGGATGAAATATCCAGCATATTCAACACCAACAACATCCTTGTCGAGCACAGATATTTCCTCGAATCCAACCCCTATCCCGGAGCAGCGCCGGAGGATGTGAACTGGGACTACATGACCGCTCCGAACGCCGCAGCCGACCTGCACTGCATAGTAACCGCCTTCAAGGAACTGCTCAAGGGCAAGTGGATTTCCACAGGTATCAGCAAGGGCGGCCAGAACACCATGATTTACAGGACTTACTATCCTGATGACGTAGATTTCTCCGTGCCTTACGTAGGTCCCCTGTGCCGCGCCCTCTACGACGGCAGGCACGAACCGTTTGTCGAGAATTACGTCGGAACGCCCGAGGACAGGGAGGCAGTCAAGGACTTCCAGATAGAGCTGCTTCTGCGCAAGGACCGTCTGATGCCCGCATTCGACTCAGTATGCGTAGCAGAAGGATTCACGTTCAATGCCCCCGAGGATGAGATTTACGACTACTGCGTGCTTGAATTCTCATTCGCATTCTGGCAGTGGGGCTACCCTACGGAAGAAATTCCCGGCAAGGATGCCTCCGACAAGGAAGTATTCGACTACCTCATGCTCATCTGCTCCCCGGAGTACTTCGTAGACTGGAGCCCGACATCGCCTTTCTTCGTACAGGCCGCAAAGGAACTGGGCTACTACGGATATGACATGAAGCCTTTCAGGAAATACAGCAAATATTTCAGCATCCGGAACACCAAGAATTATCTGGAGAAACTGATGCTGCCTCAGGGCGTGGACTTCGAGTTCGACGACTATCTCTACACCAAGATTTCATCATTCCTGCTCACCACCGACGCAAGGATGCTCCTGATCTACGGACAATACGACCCCTGGTCAGCCGTGATGCCCTCCGACCCTCTGAAAGACAACATCAAGTTCTACATACAACCGGACGGAAGCCACCGCGCCCGTATCTCCACCTTCCCAGAGGAGACACAGAAAGAAATCATCTCCATACTCAGTCAGTGGCTGTATGAGTAATCCTATACCGTTCAAAGAGATAGAATTAAGCGACAAGGAGTGGGCCGACCCGCTCCTTGCCGTTTCAGACTACCGCGCCACAGAGTACTGCTTTACCACACTCTATATCTGGGCCGGATTTTTCGGCACCAGAATAGCACGGCACAGGGACTGGCTGATGATGCGTTCCGAATGGGACAAGGACAGTCTCAGCTACATATTCCCTGCAGGAAACGGCGATGTCAGGGAGATACTGGACCTCATAGAGGAAGATGCGGCGGCCTGCGGAAAAAAGGCCGTAGTCTGGGCCGTATCCGGAGCAGCGGAGAAGATAGAAGCTGCCTGTCCGGGGATGTATGAATTCACACCCGTGCGCAAGTCCTTCGACTACATCTACGAGACCGAAAGGATGATAAGTCTCTCCGGAAAGAAATACCAGCCGAAACGCAATTTTATATCCCGCTTCAAGACTCTGTACCCGGACTGGACCTACGAGGACATCACTTCCGGCGGACAGATAGACGAATGCCTTGAAATGACGGACCGGTGGTGTGCTGTCAACGGATGCTCCCATGACAAATCGATGCAGATGGAGGCTTGTGCGGTACGGAGCGCGCTGAACAATTTCGGTCATCTCAGGCTCAAAGGCGGGCTTCTGCGCACAGGCGGAAAGGTAGTGGCCTACACTCTGGGCGAACAGCTCAACTCCGACACCTTCATCGTCCACGTGGAGAAAGCCTTCTCCGACGTGACCGGCGCATATCCGATGATCAACCGGACGTTTCTCGAGCATGAGGCCGGCGGACTGACCTACGTCAACAGAGAGGACGACACCGGAGACGAGGGACTGCGTAAGGCCAAATTGTCTTATCATCCTGTCTTCATGCTGGAAAAATATTTGGCAATTCGGAGATAAGTGTTTTTCTTTGTACCCTGTATTATCCGATTTTCCGAAATGGGTCTATATAAACGAGAGAATTTAGAAAACGGTGCGGAAATCTGCGTCTGGGAGATTTCCGAGGACGAAGACGATTTGCGCCGACTGTGCGCACCTATCCCCAGCGACGAGATTGAAGAACTCCAACTGCTTAAAAGCCCGGCACGGCGTAAGGAAAGACTGGCCGTCAGAGCTTTGCTCAACGAGATGTTTCCCGAGAAACTATACCTCGGGCACCACGACAACGGCAAACCATACCTGCAGAACAGTGCCGTGGAGATAAGCATCTCGCACTGCGACAAATATGCGGCCATCATCGCCCATCCTGAGGAAAGCGTAGGCATCGATATCGAAAGTCTTGACCGCGACTTCTCCGCCGTGGAGCGCAAGGCCCTGTCGGAGGACGAGAAAGAAGACCTGTCAGACCACAATACCAACCAGCAGCTTGCCATATACTGGTGCGCCAAGGAAGCCATCTATAAACGCATGTCCCGCAATGGAGTCGATTTTGCGAAACAGATAGAGGTGGAGCGTTTCACTCCCCGCGACGAAGGCGAGCTGGAAGCCACATTCATCCATAAGGACGGAGAGGAGGAAACCTTCGAGCTCAACTACGAGATTTTCGACAACCACGTAATGGTCTGGCTCGTAGGATAACCACATATTTAACAGAAATATTGTAATCAGAATATGAAGAATTTTATCGAAGACCTCAAGTGGAGAGGTATGATTCAGGACATCATGCCCGGAACCGAGGAACTTTTGAACAAGGAGCAGTGTACAGCCTACGTAGGCATAGACCCCACGGCTGACTCCCTCCATATAGGGCATCTGGTAAGCGTGATGATGCTGAAGCACTTCCAGGACGCAGGACACCGCCCCGTATCTCTCATCGGCGGAGCCACCGGCATGATCGGAGACCCCTCGATGAAATCACAGGAGCGCAACCTGCTCGACGAGGCCACACTGCGGCACAATCAGGAAGCCATCAAGGCACAGCTCGCTAAATTCATAGACTTCGAGAGCGATGCGCCCAACGCCGCCATACTGGTCAACAACTACGACTGGATGAAGGACTACAAGTTCCTTGACTTTGCCAGGGATATCGGCAAGCTGATTACAGTCAACTACATGATGGCCAAGGACTCTGTCAAGAAAAGACTCAGCGGCGAGGGACGTGAGGGCATGTCATTCACCGAGTTCACCTACCAGCTCCTTCAGGGCTACGACTTCATGTATCTGTACGAGCACTACGGATGTCGGCTGCAGATGGGCGGAAGCGACCAGTGGGGCAATATCACCACCGGTACCGAGCTTATCCGCCGCAAACTGGGCGGAGAGGCATACGGACTGACATGGCCTTTGATGACCAAGTCCGACGGCGGCAAATTCGGAAAGACCGAGAAAGGCAATATCTGGCTTTCCCCTGAATACACCACACCTTATGCC
>DXAW01000037.1 GCA_019116865.1 Candidatus Coprenecus stercoravium
CAGTTGAGGACATAATCAGCCGCACCTATAATAAATCTTTCAGTGAAGGCAGACCGACAGCATTGGAGCCCTTCATCAATATTGACAGTCCTTCCGCCGGTTCTTTTCCGAGAACCTCACTGGCCCCAGCGACATCATGGCAGAACCTGAAACGCGCATCCCCTGCCACCGGACAGACAGCCGCCGCATTCTCAAACTCCTCCCCTACGAAGACCGCTCTCTCACAGTCCTTCATGGCCGCCACCCTTTCTATAACCCTCCGGTGCTCGTCCGACGAATCCGGGCCGAGTTCCAGCATCTGCCCCAGAATCACCATCTTGTGAGGAAAGCGCGATGCGGAGAAATTGTCCAGCGAGGCCTTCATGCTTGAAGGATTGGCATTGTAGGTATCCAGCACCAGCAGGTTGCGTTCCGTCCGCTCCAGCTGCGAACGGAGGTTGGCGGGCACGTATGCCTCCACAGCCGCAGCGGCATCCTTCAAGGCTACGCCGAAATACTGTCCCACACACAGGGCCGCCATCACATTGGGTGCATTGTAAGAGCCTATGAGGCGGGTATTGACACACAGCATCCCGTCTCCGTCCGGCACATCCAGTCTCAGATACGGATCTTCTGCAGTCACCGGCAGGATCTCCACTCCCGCAGACTCCACTCCGTAACGCACAGTCCGCAGGTCAGGCCGCTGGGAGGCCATCGCACAGAGATTGTCGTCATCCACATTGAGAAAAGCGGTATCCGCCGTCCTCTGCAGATAATCATAAAGTTCACCTTTGGCCCTCTTGACCCCGTCGAACGAGCCGAAGCCCTCTATGTGCGCCTTGCCGACATTGGTTATAAGTCCGTAGTCCGGAAGCGCGATCGAAGCCAGCGCGGCTATCTCCCCGGGATGATTGGCCCCCATCTCCACCACCGCAATCTCCGTCCGCTCCGTAATGCGCAGCAAGGTAAGCGGCACTCCGATGTGATTGTTCAAGTTACCGGCAGTGGCCGTCACGCGGTATTTTGCAGAGAGCACGGAACACAGAAGTTCTTTCGTGGTGGTCTTGCCGTTGGTCCCGGTCAGGCCAATAACGGGTATGCGGAAACGGGAACGGTGCACCCGGGCCAGGGCCTGCAAAGCCTCCAGAGTATCGTCCACCACTATGAACCTGCCGCCGTCGGCAAACCCGCTGTCCCGGGACACCACCGCATACGCCGCGCCCTTGTCCAAGGCCGGCTGAGCGAAACGATTGCCGTCAAAATTGTCTCCGCGCAAAGCGAAGAACATCGCTCCGCTCTCTATCCTGCGGCTGTCGGTAGAAACCCCGCTGCTGGAGACAAACGCATCGTACAGCCTGTTTTCCAATTCTTTATTCATACTCAAGATTATTTTCTTCCTGTAGAGCCGAAGCCGCCCTCTCCCCTCTCACTGGCCTCCAGTACATCTACCTCCTCCCACTCAACTCTCTCATGACGGGCCACCACCATCTGGGCTATGCGCTCCCCAGGATTGATTACAAAATCCTCTGTTGAAAGGTTCACAAGTATCACCTTGATCTCCCCACGGTAATCAGCATCTATCGTCCCGGGCGAATTGACAATGGATATACCGTGCTTCGCGGCCAGTCCGCTGCGGGGTCTCACCTGCGCCTCGTATCCGGCCGGCAACTCAATATGCAGTCCGGTGGGAATAAGCTGCCTCTCCAGCGGCTTAAGAGTTACCGGTTCAGAGAGAGCAGCCCGAAGGTCCATCCCCGCTGAAAGGGGAGTTGAATAGGAAGGCAGCCCGAAAGGGGAGTTATTGACTATCTTTACTTTCATGTCGCTTATATCGTTTTAAATATTTTTCGGAAAAATAAAGTCCGCCCAGGTACACTCCGATAAGGAGAGTCCGCAGTGCGAGGGTCCATCCGTAAGGGACGGAGTCAGGCAGGGCCATAGCGGCCCCGTACAGCAGCAGCGCGAAGGCTATGACCGAGAGAATCCGGCCCCACTTATAAGGTATGGGATAAAACCTGTTGCCCAGGACTGTACTGAGCACAAGCATGACAAAATAGCTGACGAAATGTCCCCATGCAGCAGCGTGATAGGAATACACCGGCAGGAAACAGATGTTGATGACAGCCGTCACCGCCAGGCCGGCCAGGGTAATGTATATCGCAAATGAGGAACGGTCAGAGAGCTTGTACCACATGGAGACGTTGAAGAGCATCCCCATCATCATATAGGCCAGCAGCATCACCGGCACGATATCCATACCGGCCCGGAAATCCCGCCCGACTATCAGTTCGATGACATCCAGGTAAAAGACAACACCCAGGAAGATGAGCATACAGAACATCACGAAATACTCCATAACAGAAGCGTAGACCTGCTTAAAGTCCTTCTGCCCGGTATTGGAAAAGAAGAACGGCTCGGCCGCGAAACGGAACATCTGCACGAAGAGCGACATGATGACCGCCACCTTCACTCCGGCCTGATATATACCGAGATCAGCCCTCCACAGCAAGTCGTCCACGTTGAAGAAACGGAAGAGGATACGGTCCAGAAAATCGTTCATGACTCCGGGCAGTCCGGCCACCATCAGCGGTAGGGAGTAGCGCAGCATCTTCTTAAGAGTGCCGCTGTCGGGAGACAGATGCAGTCTGAGCAGGTCAGGTATAAAGAGCAGGAAGCACACCACGCAGCTCACGACGATGGCGAATATCGGATAGGAGAAATCCGGCACCGCCGGAATCAGTCCCGACAGCAGGTTGTCCGGATGCGCGGCGGCATATCCGGGATACCAGAGAAACAGCAGCAGATTGGTCCCGGCCTCCGTCAGAATCTTTATAGTCTTGAAGGCGGCGAACCTCCATGCCTTTGACTCACATCTGAGCCGGGCGAAGAGTATCGCTGTGAAGCAGTCGGAGAAAAGAATTATTCCTATATAGATGTAGAGGTTCCAGTACCCTCCGTACCCCATCCTCACGGCCAGGTCCTTGCCGTACAGGATCATCAGCAACAGGAAGACCGCCGACACAGCGGATACTGCCAGAAGAGCACTGGAGAAGACCTTCCTGGGCTCATATCCCTCCTTGTTGGCGAAACGGAAGCATCCTGTCTCAAGGCCCAGGGTCAGCAGCACCTGAAATACAGCGATATAGGACATGAACTCCGTCAGGACTCCGTAATCCGAAGTGGAAAGTGTATAGGTGTACAGGGGCAGCAGCATATAGTTCAGGAAACGGGCCACGATGGTGCTCGTCCCGTAGATTGCCGTCTGCCCGGCCAGTTTGCCCAATATCTGTCTCATTCCCATAGCCCGCCGCATTTAATTTCTAAGACCGTGTTCCCTGAATATCAGAAAACCTATGTTGAACGAAGGATACCACTTGGCTTTCTCCGCCTTCTCATAATAGGCGCAGGAAAGCGATATAGGCCCTATCGGAGACTGCCATACAATAGCGGCATTGCCTACAAAACCGCCACGGGGAAGAGGCTGCGAATAAGTATATCCTCCACTTGCCGTCTCCAACAGTTCTTTATATGGCTGGAAATAACCTCCGGACAGATGCAGGAACACTGTCTTTGTAAACTTTATTACAGGATTTACGGTAAAACCCACATATATCGGAGCCCGGTAAGCCTCCAGCATCAGGGTCCTGCTGTGTATTGTAGGCTGAAAAGCCGGCATGGCCATCATCGTGGATGTATAATCACAGAGATCAAGCGGAGTGGACACCGTAATGTCCAGATTGTAACCCAGAGAGAACCATCTGCCCAGGTCATAATAATCCTCCAGATTGAGCCGGGCCAGAAGAGTGCTCTTCAGCGGCTGGGTTACTGACGTACCGTCCGCATACATAGTTCCCTCAAAGTGTTTCTCATGACTGAGTATATAGCGGAATTCCAGAAGACGGTGCCGCCCTGAAGAGGGATACATATTGTAATCCAGAGTAGTCTGGGCCATCTTCAGCCTGGCTGTGAGATAGGACAGATACGTCCTGTCCTTCTTGTCGTACTGGGAATAGTTCTCAGCCGGGAAATAATCATATCTGTTGACACCGGCTGTGGCTCCGAATTCCAGCAGGATGTTACTGTTGTAGGAGATCGGAGTACCCATGTTCAGCGTCAAGAAATACTCGGTCTCGCGGATATTCTTGGCCAGCGAATTGGACTGCAGTATTCCCTGGCTGCTCCTGAAGTAATCGAAAGACTGCGCATTCAGCATCACCTCATACAGGAACAGAGGCTTGATACCTATGTGCTGCCTGAAATACAGTCCTACACCTGTAAAGAACTGTCCTATGTCCAGATTTATCGCGGCATTCCACGGGTGCTTGGAGAAATGAATGTGGGACAGTCCTACATATCCCTGCATCAGAGACGATGACGAGATGTTTCCGCCTACTGAAAGGGACAGCACATTTTTCGGCGCAGTCTGCAGGCGGAGAGTGAAAAGTGAAACCTGCCCCAGCACAGCCGTAGGATAGAATGACTGTATGGCATTTGTCGAGAGCACCCTGTAATATCCCCTTTTTGCCTGCTCGAATGAAAATTCTTTCTTCTTATCCGTAATCGTGGTGCTTATATACTGCTTCTGATCCTCAGTCAGGTTGCCCTCCACCGACACTGAGTCAAATCTCAGGTCCAGGCATCTGTCACGGAAGGCAATACGCATCGAGTC
>DXAW01000038.1 GCA_019116865.1 Candidatus Coprenecus stercoravium
AAATTTGTATTTTGTTAACGAAATATTGTAATTCTTGCAAGAAGAAATATGAGCAACACTGAGAGCAGATACATGCTGAGAGGAGTCTCCTCCGCAAAAGAAGATGTGCACAACGCCATAAAAAACATAGATAAAGGACTGTTTCCCAAGGCATTCTGTAAGATTATACCGGATTGTTTCACAGGCGACCCTGACTGGTGTCTGGTGATGCACGCCGACGGAGCCGGCACCAAGTCGTCTCTCGCTTACATTTACTGGAGGGAGACCGGTGACATGAGCGTATGGAAAGGTATCGCCAGGGATGCGATGGTGATGAATACGGACGACCTGCTTTGCGTGGGTATTACTGACGGGATCCTGGTATCCTCGACCATAGGCAGGAATAAGAATCTGATTCCCGGGGACGTCATCTCCGCCATTATATCCGGAACGGATGAGTTTATCCGCTCGATGGAACGCTACGGTATCAGGATGACCCTTACCGGAGGAGAGACCGCCGATGTCGGAGACCTGGTGAGGACGGTGATTGTGGACAGTACGGTGTGCGCCAGAGTCCGCCGCAGTGACATAATAGACAATTCCAGAATAGCCGCAGGAGATGTCGTGGTCGGTCTGGCTTCATTCGGAAAGGCTGAGTACGAGGACGAGTATAACGGAGGTACCGGCAGCAACGGCCTTACTTCAGCACGTCACGATCTGTTCGCCCACTATCTGGCGGACAAATATCCCGAGAGCTATGACCACGCCATGCCTGTGTCGCTTGTATATTCGGGCAGCCGCCTGCTTACGGAGAAAGAGCCGGAGACAGGTCTGACTTACGGCAAACTGCTGCTGTCTCCGACCAGGACATATGCGCCTGTGATGAAGAAGATATTCGAGAGCCACAAGGACAAGATTCACGGTATGGTCCACTGTTCCGGCGGAGCACAGACCAAAGTGCTTAATTTCATCGATTCTCTTAGAGTGGTGAAGGACAATATGTTCCCTGTACCTCCGCTGTTCAAGGCTCTGCAGGTGGAGTCCGGCACTGACTGGCAGGAGATGTACAGGGTGTTCAACATGGGACACCGCATGGAGATATATACCGATAAGGAGTCCGCTTCTGCCATGATTGACATATCCCGCTCGTTCGGCGTGGATGCCAGGATTATAGGCAGGGTAGAGGCTTCGCAGGAGACCGAGGTGGTGATTTCCGGCGAGAACGGTAAATTCATTTATAAGAAGTAGTGATGTCCGTCGCTCCGATATACAGGACCGCACAGGCTCTGCTCATCTCTGTGCTGCTGTTGTCATGCAGGGGGGGAGATGTAGAGGAGACTCTTCCGTTCATCGTTGACAAGGCGTTGAATGACAGTACGTCTGTTTACTATAATGACTTTAGCGGATATCCGGAACTGAGCTCTCTTCCTATAGGCATATTTGACTGTAGCGTAAACGGATTCGAAGTAGTGGAGCGTTTCCTTACTCTGGACCGTTTTGACAATATTACCGGACGAGAGAGACCTGACGGCATAGCTGATTTCGGCGGGGAGAATATTCAGTTTCTTTCCGACAGGGCGAATGCTCCGTACGGCGGTTATGTCGCAGCCGGCAATCTCGATTTCCTGCAGGAAATTATTCTGGGCAATACCCTCTTTATGATGGATGATAATTTCTATAATCTTGCCGTCGACGAGTACCGTTCCGGTTTCAAGTCTCCGGTCAAGCTTATAGTGGTGTCGTCTCCTGTGGCGGATCTCCACGGTCTGTCTGCGGTGAATGAATTTCTGGCACTTACCGGCACCGGAGTGAAGGCGGTAGGGGTTATGGAGTCCGGAATCAGAGAGGCGGTGTCAGGAGTTGACGGAAACGGAGATTTATGTGTGGGAGTGCTTTTCCCTCCAGGAGGAGTGTCGTCAATCGAGTATGAGACGGCAATCAGAAAGGCGGCTTCCGGAATCGTCACGGGCGACGTTCAGGTGCTCGGTCAGGAAGCTGTCGGTCTGGACAGGGCGCTGAGAGGGGATACACTGTATGTAGATACGTCAGCGACAGCGGTGCGGGATAGTTACCGCGGACCTGTCACAGGTATAAGCTACAACAATATCGATCTTTCACTTTTCGACAGATACGGATTTGATACATCAGGCAATGCCCTGCTGTACTCTGTCCCCGGATCCAATGCCGGCGTACAGCTTAATTCCGTGGAGAACTACGTGCGTTATCATCTGGTGTCCATGATTGAGAGGCACCGCAGAAGCGGCAGCCGCATACCTGTGTCGTCCATAATCCTGGCTGATGCCGGCTATCATCAGTTGATGCCGATCCTGCAGAAAGTCATGGACGAGCTTTACAATTACCGCAGGGGCAGCATTTACCTTTACCGTACGGGAATATCTCCTGACTTCAAGTTTATAGACCCGTCGGAGTGTGCCGCTATGGAGGCTTACAGAACTCTCCGTGAGGACGGTCATCTGGCGCTAAGCGGAGACAGAACCCGTCTTATGCCGTTTATCTCCCTTCCGTCCGGTTCGGTGCCGCCGGAGGATATCAATGCGGACGGAGGACTCAAGGACTCGTATAAATACAGCCGTAAGTGCGGCTCCGATACGCTGTCTACCAAGATAGTTCCGTTCGCTCCGCGTTATGTGGATCCGGAGATGATGAATTACATAGAGAAAAATAATCCTTACACATACTTATTGATAAGAAATTCCCTTTATTAAGATGCAGTATCCAGCAAGTATTTCCGCAGAAGAGCTCTCTCAGCTGGAGTCAGTTGACTTCGGGGGGCCTATCGTGGTGGTGTCCGATGTCGACGAGGATTTTGCCGAGGCTATGGACTATCTGAAGGGCCAGACTGTGATAGGCTTTGATACTGAAACCAAACCATGCTTCACTTCCAACTCACCGCGTCATCATGTGGCCTTGCTTCAGCTCTCGGGAGCCGACAAGGCTTATATCTTCCGGCTCAACCTGCTGGGACTGCCGGCTCCTCTTGCATCGGTGCTCTCTGACGACAGGATTGTCAAAGTGGGTGCTGCGGTCAAGGAGGATGTGCGCGGCCTGTACTATTATCGTAAATTTACTCCCAGGTCCTTTGTGGACTTGCAGACCATAGTGGCTGAATACGGCATCACAGACAAGAGTGTGCGCAAGATGTCTGCTATTATTCTTGGCAAGAAGGTGTCCAAGACACAGCAGCTTTCCAACTGGGAGGCGCCTCAGCTTTCCGGAGCACAGCTCAAATATGCCGCCATCGACGCCTGGGTATGTCGCGAGATGTATCTTAGACTCAAATCAGAGGGCGGGAAATGATGAAAAGTATCGTACTGAAACGTGGCCGTGACGAGTCTGTGCGCCGTTTCCATCCGTGGATATTCTCCGGAGCTGTTGCTTCTGTGGAGGAAGCACCTTATGAGGGAGAGGTGGTGGAGGTGCTTTCGCATGACGGACATTTTCTGGCCTACGGGCATTATCAGAAAGGTTCTATCGCCGTGAGGATTTTGACTTTCACGCAGGATTTCAGGCCTTCAGAGGACGGACGTATGCCGCTGGCTTTCTGGCAGGACCGTATAGGCAAGGCTTTGAACATGCGCCGTACTCTGGGACTGCCGTCATCCGGTACCGACTGTTACCGGCTGGTACACGGCGAAGGTGATTCACTGCCGGGTGTGATTGTGGATATATACGGAGACGTGGCTGTGCTTCAGGCTCATTCCGCCGGCATGTATCTTTCCGCAGACCTTGTGGCCGAGGCTCTTATGAGTTGTGCCGGAGTAAGGGCCGTGTTCAATAAGAGTGAGGGTACGGCTCCTCATAAGGCCGGACTTGATCTTCATGACGGATATATCTGCGGAGATTGCATCTCTGACGAGACGGCTGTATCGGAGAACGGCCATAAGTTTCTTGTCAACTGGGCCGCCGGACAGAAGACCGGATTCTTTTTGGATCAGAGGGACAACCGTCAGTTGGTGGGTTCTTATGCTGCCGGCAGAAAAGTGCTGAATCTTTTTTGCTATACAGGGGGCTTTTCGGTGTATGCTCTGAATGCCGGCGCATCGTCCGTGGTCTCAGTGGACTCGTCGGCCGTTGCCGTCGGGATGCTCCGCCGTAATGTGGAGCTTAATTCCGGAGAGAGTGACGCTGCCCGAAGGCATTCCGCTGTCTGTGCTGATGCCATAGATTATCTGCGGGATTCCAGGCCCGGAGAATTTGACCTCATGGTCGTGGATCCGCCCGCTTTCGCCAAGCACCGTGACGCTTTGGACAATGCCTTGAGGGCATACAGGCGTCTCAATGCGGCGGCCATATCCAAGATAGCTCCCGGCGGTTTGCTCTTTACCTACAGCTGCTCCCAGGCGGTTGACCGCAAGGCTTTCGAACTGGCTGTGTTCTCGGCGGCAGCTCAGACCGGCCGCAGTGTGCGTATCCTGCGCAGGCTTACCCAGCCGGCTGACCATCCGGTCAATATTTACCATCCTGAAGGCGATTACCTCAAAGGCCTGCTGCTTTATGTCGAATAGCGATGCGCTGTGATATGCATGAGCTTGTATTGACCCGGAAAGACAAGGCGTCCCGTTACGAGGAACTTCTGCCTCAGATACGCTCGCTTATCGCCGGCGAGACAGATTTGACGGCCAATCTGGCCAATGTCTCGGCCGCTCTGCATGAGGCTTTTGATTTTTTCTGGGTGGGTTTCTATCTCGTGGATGACACTCGGAATGAATTAGTGCTTGGACCTTTTCAGGGACCCGTGGCATGTGCCCGTATCGGCTATGGCAAAGGAGTGTGCGGCACGGCATGGAAAGAGGGGCGCAGTGTCGTGGTTGAGGATGTTGAGGCATTTCCCGGACACATAGCGTGCAGCTCGAAATCACGCTCGGAGATAGTGGTGCCTGTATTTGATGACGGAGGACGTGTCCTCGGAGTGCTGGATATAGACAGTGTGTTTCTGAGTGCTTTTGACGAGGTTGATCGTCATTATCTTGAGATGTTGTGCAGGATAATTTGCGAATCTGCAAAATAGTATCTATATTTGCGCTCCCAATTCACCATGGTACCATGGCCGAGTGGTTAGGCAACGGTCTGCAAAACCGTGTACAGCAGTTCGATTCTGCTTGGTACCTCAAAACAGAAGAAGCCGCAATATGATTTGCGGCTTCTTCTGTTTTGAGGCACCGGCGTCCCAGACGGTCCTCCAATTATACCAACAAAGGCGCCCCGCCTGGGCACAAAAAGGGTCTGAATCGACTGATTCATCCGGAGCACTGCGACCAACTCTCCCCTTCATGTGGAGGTATAATTGACATTTTTGGTTGGTGACAACCACCTGGCTTTTGAGGATTCCATATCATTTGTTCCTCTTCCTTACAGATACCATTTAA
The DNA here is from genome assembly GCA_019116865.1 of Candidatus Coprenecus stercoravium. Classification (GTDB taxonomy): domain Bacteria; phylum Bacteroidota; class Bacteroidia; order Bacteroidales; family UBA932; genus Coprenecus; species Coprenecus stercoravium. Next base: position 5,367 of record DXAW01000038.1, read on the forward strand.
TGAACTTGTCCACGCGGGTTTCGCACATCTCCGCCTGTACTGCGGATACTCGAGACATTCTGCCTGGACACGAAGGCCTCCGCACAGAGATGCATCCTGCGACACCAGTAGAGCGCATAGCGGCCCGTGCCGTAGCTCACACCGTGCAGCAGGCACGACTCACGGTGACTCAACCGCCTTCACAACTCTCCTTCAGGAGCACAAGCTCCCCGACTCGGTGACTATCTTTTTCTTTCATGACTCTCGCTTTTGTGTCCAACTTTTTTTGTACCCCTGACTAGGTATCTGTAATTTGGTACACCCCAGTATCTGTAATTTCATTTTTCGCATAAACAACTATGTGACAAGCAAATATGCAAAATACAGCAAAACAGATAGGGCCGGTTTGAGGCGGATTCCCCACAAAAGGTACCGTATCTGTTATGACCCTGCGGTGGTAAACAACTGAATATATGTGCGTTAAGGCAATAACTGAATTACAGATACCGAATCACCTGCTAAAATATGCACCGCCTCGGACGGTCAGGACGGCAT
>DXAW01000005.1 GCA_019116865.1 Candidatus Coprenecus stercoravium
GTGGATTTACCAACCTGGCGCGGGCCTACTATTGCCTGAAGTTTGTTGCGGCTTTCCGATATGCGCGATGCAAGCTCTTTGAATTGTGGTCTTTTGAACATAACTGCCTCTATATTTTGAGACAAATATATGCAAAATACTCAAATCTATCGTACAAAATGTTCAATTTGTTCTTACAAAATACTCAAATCTCTACTACAAAATGTTCAAATCTCAGGCATTGATGGCCTGGACGGGATCCAGTGAAGCGGCTTTCCAGGCAGGGATGAGGCCGGAGAGGATGCCGAGGACAACGGCTATGAGCATCCCGGAAAAAACATTGCTGACAGAGATGTGAATAGTGAAATATCCGGCGACGGCATTGACCGGCATGGAAAGCAGGAAGACCAGAAGAATGCCCACAAGGCCGCCGGCCAGAGAGAGGAAGGAAGCCTCCACCATGAACTGGGTCAGGATTACGTAGCGCTTGGCTCCGAGGGCCTTCTGGATGCCGATCTGGCTCATGCGCTCCTGCACTGAGACAAACATGATATTTGCTATCCCGAAACCTCCTATAAGCAGCGAGAACGCACCTATTATCCAACCTGCCCGGCTGATACCGGCAAACACGTCGTCAAGCATCTCCAGTAAGAAAGTCATCTCATTGATGGCGAAATTGTCTTCCTCGGACGGAGCCAGTCCACGGCATGAGCGCATAAGCATGCGCAGCTCGTCCAGAAACTCCTGACGCCGTACTCCCTCCCCCGGCACGGCCATCATCATACCCGGGCTCCAAGCCGACTCCAGCACTGTCTTGCCGTATTGGAGCGGCATAATCACAGCATTGTCAGCATCCACCATGGCTGCCATGCTCTCTCCCTGTGCGGCAAGCACTCCTATGACCGTCGTACTGCGTCCCCTTACCTTTATCTTCCTGCCCACAGGATATTCACTTCCAAAAAGATGCAAGGCCACTGTATGACCTATAACAGCGACATTGGTTCCTCCACCGGCCTCCAATGCCGAAAACCCCCGGCCTTCCTCTATCCCGATTCCCATAACATCCTCCAGTCCGTCAGTAGTTATCAGCAAGTATGCATCTCCATAACTGCGGCGCCCGCACGAGACATTGCCGCTGCCCATTACCATGTAAACAACACTTCCGGCCAAAGACGCATTGCGGGACACATACACGAACTCCTCCTCCGTAATCTCCGGTCTACGGAGATAATCCCACCATTGCAGCTGCGTCCCGTCCTCAGGCTGCGTCATGGGGAAGCGGTCCACATACACCACTTCGCTTCCGAAAGAGCTCACGCCCTCCATGATATTGGTCTTCAATGAATCCACGGCACAGAATACCGCAACTATGGAAAATATGCCCACAGTCACGCCGAACAAGGACAGAAACGTCCTCAACTTGTCGGACCTGATGGAGAAAAAGGCGAAAGAAGCACTCTCCGCAACCAATCCCCCCACAATCCTCAGCTTCCTCACAAACTTTCTCATTATAGACAGACTGTTATTTTGTTATACCCACCTTGCGCTGTAGCTCCCGCAGCATATCGAAGGCATCCATCGGCGTCATCGAGTTCATGTCCATCTTCTTCAATGTGTCCCTGATGCTCTCCAGAAGCGGGTCATCGAGCTGGAAGATGGAAAGCTGCACCTCGCTCTCCGCTGCGCTCCTGTCCCGCTTGCGCTGACGCAGGGACTGGACCCTGCCCTTGATGGAATCACTGCCGGAAGAGCCGGCCTCAAGCCTCTTGAGTATCTTCTCGGCAGAGCTGACGACCTCAGGCGGCACTCCGGCCAATCTGGCCACATGGATACCGAAGCTATGTGCGACACCTCCCTCGCAAAGTTTTCTCAAAAATAGGATTTTTCCATCAGACTCCTTCACCGCTATGTGGAAGTTTTTTACCCTTTTGTAAATTTCCTCCAGCTCGTTGAGCTCGTGATAATGGGTGGCGAAAAGGGTCTTGGCTCCGTCTCCGTGCTCATGAATATACTCCACGATGGCCCAGGCTATCGACATGCCGTCGAAAGTGCTGGTACCACGGCCTATCTCATCAAGCAGAATCAGTGAACGGGAAGTCATATTGTTGAGGATAGCGGCAGTCTCCAGCATTTCGACCATGAAAGTGGACTCTCCTCTGGAAATATTGTCGGAAGCTCCCACCCTGGTAAATACCTTGTCGAAAAAGCCGATATGCGCTGACTTGGCAGGCACGTAGGAGCCTGTCTGAGCCAATACGGCTATCAAGGCCGTCTGCCTCAGCAAAGCTGACTTACCGGACATATTAGGGCCGGTGAGGATGATTATCTGCCGGGTCTCCTTGTCCAGATACAGGTCATTGGCCACATATTCCTCCCCGGCCGGCATCATCCGCTCGATAACAGGATGACGTCCCTGCTCGATTTTGAGTATGTCGCCGTCATCCACCAGCGGACGGCAGTAGCCGTATTCCCTGGCTGCCGCAGCGAATGAAAGCAGACAGTCAAGACGGGCCACCAAAGCAGCATTTTTCTGAACTACCGGAATAAAGGATTGAATTTTTGTTATCAATTCATTGTAGATACGTGACTCGATAGCATATATCTTCTCCTCGGCACCGCCTATCTTCTCTTCGTACTCCTTCAGTTCAGGCGTGATATACCTCTCGGCGGAGACCAGTGTCTGCTTGCGTATCCATTCGGGCGGCACCTTCTCCTTATGAGTATTGCGGACCTCGAGATAGTAGCCGAATACATTGTTGTAACTGATACGTAAGGACGATATACCTGTCCGTTCTATCTCCCTCTGCTGTATGCCGGCTATGATATCCTTGCCGTGCATGACGATACCTCTCAGCTCGTCCAGCTCCGCATCCACTCCGGCGGCTATGACCTCGCCCTTGCCTATCTGGGCAGCCGGATCCGACGACAGAGTCCTGCCCAGCACGGCCTTCAACTCCGCACACTCGTCTATATCCTTGGCCAAGCGGGCAAGAGGCCCTTTGCGGACCTTATCCAGAATAGCCTCCTTTACCGGCAACAACTGATCGATTCCCCTGCGCAGCTGCATCACCTCTCTGGGCGACACACGTCCTGAAGCCGCACGGGAAAGTATCCGCTCCATATCTCCCATATCGGATATTCTGTCCGAAAGCGATTTTGAAAGCTCTGAATCGGACAGCAGCGCCTCCACCACATCCTGTCTGGACGTTATCTCCTGCAAATCTTTGGACGGCATGGTCAGCCAGGAGCGCAGCAGACGGGCTCCCATGGGAGACGAAGTCTTGTCCACGACCTCCAGAAGCGTCACTCCTCCCGGAGAAGCCGGCTCCACCAGCTCCAGATTGCGGACTGTAAACCGGTCCAGCCAGACAAAAGCACCCTCATCGATACGGGATATGGTGCTTATCTGGGCCAGAGTACGGCCGGGAACATATTCCGTATCCTCCAGACGGTTGGATTCCAAATAGAACAGCAAGGCACCCGCCGCCGTCACGCCCAGCCTGAGACTTTCCACTCCGAATCCTTTAAGAGAATCTGTCTTGAAATGCTTTATGAGCTTGCGGTATGCCGATTCATAGACAAATGCCCAGCCCTCCATCGTGGAGATATAGATACCGGAGGCCGGAGAAGTGAAACGCTCACGCACTCCTTTCTCAAAACCTTTCTGCACCAGAATCTCCTTGGGTGCGAAATCGGATATCAACAAATCCAGATAGTCCAGATCTCCCTCGGCCACTTTGAAAGCACCGGTGGACACATCCAGAAAAGCGACACCGCCCTTATCCTTATAGAAGCACAGCGAGGCTATATAGTTGTTCTCCTTGCCTTTCAGGACCTGGTCGCTGTACACGACACCCGGAGTGACTATCTCAGTAACGCCTCTCTTGACAAGCTTCTTGGTCAGCTTAGGATCCTCAAGCTGATCACAGACGGCTACCTTATAACCGGCTCTCACCAGCTTCGGCATATGGCTCTCCAGCGAATGATGGGGGAAACCGGCCAGCTCTATATAGCCCTGTTCTCCATTGGACTTTCGGGTCTGTACGATGCCCAGCACCTTGCTGGCCTTCACCGCATCCTCTCCATATGTTTCATAGAAGTCGCCCACTCTCATCAGCAGCAGGGCTTCCGGACAGGCAGCCTTGAACTTGTAGTACTGTTTTATAAGCGGTGTGTCCTCCTTTTCCTTTTTATCCTTTGCCATTTAGTCACTTCCTTTTAAGAAAGGCAAAAATAACAAATTATAACATTTACCCGCCGCTTTCTTTTACATAACCTATCTTTTGCCGCCGCACAGGTTTATCCTCCGACTTTCCGGCCAACTCCGACAAAGCCGCATACACATTATCCAGTTCCCGGTCCAGGATTATAGTCAGGGGATATCACAAAATGTGATATCCCTATGGATATAAGCATATTAGCTTCTTCCTTAGTCAATTTGAGCATAAAATCCCCGGGAAACCTGTCCATATTCCTGCGCACCGCCTGCTTCAAAGTCCTGTTTTCCACCTGATAAAGCCTTGCCAGGTCGAAATCCAGCATGACACGCACTCCGCGCACCTCATAAATCATACTCCTGATAGTTTCCAGTTCCATAATAACTCCTATTTGCACCAAAGGTATGAAAATACAGGACAGTATCCGGGGAAATTAAGATATTATCGTTATTTTTGAAGACTTTAAATTTTTCGGAAAATATAAAATGAGCAAACGGGTACTGATAATATCATATTACTGGCCGCCGACATCCGGTTCCGGAGTACAGCGGTGGCTGAAGATGTCGAAATATCTGCCGCAGTACGGATGGCAGCCGGTCATCTACACTCCTGAGAATCCGGAGGCCGACGTAACTGACCAGTCCCTGATTCAGGACATAGGGCCGGAAGTGGAGGTCGTCAAAAGACGCATCATAGAGCCTTATGCGGTATTCAATGCCGTCACCGGGAAAAAGAAAGGCACAGGAGCCATCAACCCCATCAGCGTATCCGAGCACAAATCGCTGATGATGAGACTGTCCCTATGGGTCAGAGCCAATATATTCATCCCCGACCCCAGGTGTCTGTGGATACGCCCGTCCGTCAGATTCCTGAAAAAATACCTCAGGGAGCATCCGGTGGACGCCATTATAAGCACAGGACCGCCACACTCCATGCACCTTATCGCAAAGGGCGTACACCGGGCCACAGGGATACCGTGGATCGCCGATTTCAGAGACCCGTGGACCGGAATTGTCTTCTTCAAGCACCTTCCGCTGAGCAGACGGAGCCTGCGCCGCCACCGCAGACTTGAGCAGTCGGTACTGAAAGAAGCGGACAAAGTAGTGTCAGTAAGCGAATTGTCAGTTCAGGACATACTCAGTGTATTAAGCCCGGACTATCCGTACAAAAACAAGTTTCACGTCATAGAGAACGGATACGATGAAGCCGACTTCGCTGACATCACCCCGGCGGATCTGCCCGGACGATTCAACATAGTACACACTGGACTGTTTTTCTCCAACCGCAATCCTCAGATACTTTGGAAAGTACTTGCCGAGCTGCGCAGAGAGCTTCCCGGATTTGCCGGAGACCTGCATCTCATATTCGCCGGAAAGACCGATGCCGAAGTCATTGCGTCTGTAAAGGATGCGGGACTCGGGGACTGTCTCACAGACCTTGGATACCGTCCCCACCACGAGACCAACAGCCTGCAGAAAGGTGCCGACATCCTGCTGCTGCCACTGCACAAGGAGCCGGAAGCAGCCGGCGCTCTTACCGGAAAATATTTCGAATACCTGGCTGCGGGCCGTCCCATAGTGGCGTTCGGGCAACACGACAGCTCTTTGGAGCAATCATTGGCCCAGACCCGTACCGGCCGTCTATTCGACTGGGACGAGGAAGCACCTCTGAAAGAATATCTGACCGCCCTGTATACCGGAACAACGGCGTTTGACCCGGATCCTGACGCCATCTCCGCCTACACCCGCCGGTCTCTCGCAGGACGTTTCGCCGCTCTGCTGGACACCATGCAGGAAGGCAAATAATAATGTCACTCCACCCTGTTGCGGTGAAAATGAGGTGCCACATACAGGACAAAACCGAACAATGATATCAGACTCAGTCCGGCTCCCATAAGATAAGCATAGGAGAACGAGCTGCTTTCTCCGATCATTCCTCCCAGGATAAGACCTATACCGATGCCGACGTCCCAGAAAGTCAGATACGTGGATGTAGCCGTACCACGCTGGTCATGCCGCCCCAGATTGACGAACATGGTATTGAAGGCAGGGAACATGGTTCCGAATCCTGCTCCGAGGACCAAAGCCGTGGCATACAGCATGATAGAAGTCGCTTGCATCGACACATCCGCCACTTTCTCGCAGAAAAACAAGCTGAGGAAGCACAATATGACCGGATAAAAGGCCACATGTATCACCTCGGTGATATGTCCGTGGTCCACCTGTTTGCCGGAAAAGAGCCTGGAAATCGCCAGACCGACCGCCATACAGGTGAAAAACAGGCCGGTGCCTCCTGTAATGCCTATATTCTTGGCATACATGGCGACATAAGTGGTCGTCATACCGTATGGAATGGAGAGCAGCAGCAAGTCTATGCCCAGAGGAATGCCTTTGAGCAGAACGAAACGGTCCAGCGACAAGGCAGCGCGCGGCATGGGCTGTTTTTTCGGAGTCTTGATAAATGATGCGAACACCATACCTGCGAAACAGCAGCAAAGAGCCGTGATGAATATAGTATCGAAAGATACATGGTCATGCATGAACAGACCGGTCATAGGACCGAGCGACATGGCAATATTGTTGGCCAGACCGTAGTAGCCGACAGCCTCGCCTCTTCGTGATGACGGAGAGATATCGATGACGATAGTGTTTCCCGCCACTGTCACGGTGCCGAACGACAGTCCGTGTACCACCCTCAGAACTATGAACATCAGGACGGTACCAGTGACAATATAGCCTCCGAATATCAGGGTGAAGATCAGAAACGACAACAGATACAGAGGCTTGCGGGCAAAGGTATCCAGAAGGTATCCTGAGAACGGACGTACAGCCAGCGCCGCCACCGTATAGCAGGCCAGTATCGCTCCGACAGCCCCTTCAGTAACCCCGAATTCCTCTACCAGAAAAAACGGGAAAACCGGCATCAGCAGGTAGAAGCCGAAATACAGCAGAAAATTGGCGGCAAGTATCAGGCAGTAGCTCGGGGATACGAGCCGGTCCTTTACGGTCTGAGTCATCTCGGCAATTTTCTCTTATTGGCAAACAGGAAATAATACAGTATGCAGCCCGCCAGAAGCAGGATGATGGTCAGAGAGCTGGCCAGCGATATGTTCTTGCCTACAGTAAAGGACTCAGGGTCAAATACAAATTCCACCTCGTGGTCCCCTTCTTCCACCAGCACGGCCCTGAGCGCATAGTCCGCGCGCAGGACAGGAGCCTCCTTCCCGTCCACAAAAGCTTTCCATCCGGCCGGATACCATACCTCACTGAAGACAGCCAGGCCTTTTGCAGGAGCCGACACATCATATCTTAGACGGTTGGGCGAATAATACGTCATCGTTACGTTTCCTCCAGCCGCACCGGGATATTCCGTAACCGTCCCGTCCGCAGCCTGAGGCTCAAATATCACCGCCTCAACGGCAGGATCAATCTCCCCGAGCGCAGCCATCTCGGCATCAGCCGTGGACGCTGTGCGCACCCTGGAGACAAACCAGCCGTTTCCAAGACGCTTGTCATATGCCAGCGGCATGCTTCCTCCGTCCAATACGATATACTTGGTATTGAGCATGGACAGCACCGGATAATATCCGATGGACTCCGATATATCGGACATCGTCCTGGCAGTGGATGCCGCCGAATTGATATCGGCAATCAGGCGTCTCATCTCCGGAACGATGTGGAAGTCTATCAAATCCTGATAACGCTGGAGCTTGGCCGGGCTGTATCCGCCTATGGTCTTGTGGTGGTAGCTCACTATAGCATCATTGAAGGTATTGACACTCAAGTCCAGCACCCTGTAAGACAAGTCAGTATCCTGAAGTATGGCATTGTCCACCGGTCTGGGGTTGAACTGCGAGTCGAAATTACGCTCTGTCACGAAATGACTCTTATTGAGATAGCGTTTGTCGATATCCCACAGGTCTCCCAGAAGAAATACCCCGAGCAGCACCACTGCGGGAGCTGACTTGAGACTGCCCTTCCATCCGGAAAAGACGACTGCGGCCGTCAGTGCTATCAATATCAGCGAGCGGAAAGCATCGGAGCGGAGAAGATGCCTCCGGTCGTCACGTATGGCCTCAAGCAGAGCGGCATTGTTTCCGAACATGGCATCGGACGATGATGCGAAGTCTCCGGCAAGCGACGGGAACAATGCAAACAGCAGACATATGCCTCCTGTCACTCCAAGAGCGGTAAACAGACTGTCCCTCACCCTCTTGTCAGGCACAGGCTCCTTTCCGAAAAACACGGCGTTGACACCCAGGATACCCATAAGCGGCACAGTAATCTGCAATATCACCAGTATCATGGATACGGTCCTGAACTTGTTGTACAGCGGAACATACTTAAAGAACAGCTCGGAGAACCACATGAAATGCGAGCCCCAGGCCAGCAGGAGAGCCAGCAGCGACACTCCGGCTATCCACCATTTGTAACGGCCTTTTATCACGCACAGTCCGAATACGAATAGGAAAAGCGATACGGCTCCGAGATACATAGGACCGGCCGTGAAAGGCTGAGGCCCCCAGTACAAAGGCATATTCATACGCAGGCTCTCGGCATTCATCCCATGGTCACGAAGGTATTTGTAAGTAGCCGACTCCCTGGACAGCTCTCCGGAAGAGGCGCCTCCGTTGAAATTGGGAATAAGCAGATTGGGTGTCTCCTCTATGCCGTAGGACCAGGCGGTGGCATAGTCGAGCTTGAGGCCGTCACCGGTCTGATTGTCCTCGTCATGAGTAAGCTCAGAACCCCCGCGCATGGTGTACTCGGCATACTCATAGGTAGGAATGAGCTTATTGGCATTCGTGGCTATTCCCAGCAATCCTCCGGCCAGCACCAGCACGGAGGCCTTAAGCCACTTAGGAAAAGTCCTGGATCTCAATGCTCCGCAGAATTCGGCTATCGCATAGCCGAAAACGATGAACGCCAGATAATAGGTAATCTGCGGATGATTGGCCTTGATCTGAAAACCAAGAGTCAGGGCGAAGAACACAGCACCGAGCACGGCGTTCCTCCTGTATGCATAAACCAGAGCGGCCAGCACCCACGGCATGAACGCTATGGCCACCATCTTGGAATTATGTCCGACCTGGATTATCTGCATATTGTACGAGCAGAACGTCACCGCAACCGCACCCACGGCCGCCAGCCACGGATTGACACCGAAAGCCAGAAAAAGCAGAAATCCTCCGAGCATAGAGATTATAAGATAGCTTGGCGGACGCTCTCCCCAGAACAGCAAATCATAAATGGGAGTAGTCGCATCTCCCTTATACTGCACCGATATCTGCGTAGCCGGCATTCCTGAGAACATCGAGCCGGTCCAAAGCGCCGGATCATCCGGATGCTCACTGTTCCACTCGACTATCTCATGGGCCATTCCGTTCCACGAGGATATGTCCGACTGATCGACTATCTTACCCTGAAGCACCTGCGGAGCATAACCGTATGCTATTACTACAAATCCGACCACTATGGCCGCATACGGCAGTGCCTTTTTCAGTATTTTCTTGACATTCATATTTCTAATCATTTGTCTCAACCTGCAAAGATACTCTTTTTCCCCGAACCGCCATACCACTATTTCGCACGGAGGCGGAGGAAGGAGAAGAGGGCGGAGCAGACGGTGAGAATGCCGGCCAGAAGCATGGCGTCATGAGGAGCCTTGTCCCCATAAAGATGGAAGAGCAGAGCCACCAGAGCAGCGCCGGTGGACTGGCCCACTAAACGGGCAGTGGACAGCATCCCGCTTGCACTGCCCGCCCGGTGATTAGGTGCCGAGCTTAGCAGCATGTGGTTGTTGGGAGACTGGAAGAATCCGAATCCGGCTCCGCACATCATAAGCCTCCATGCTATATCCCAATGGGATGCGTCCTCAGGGACATATGACAGCAGGAAACATCCGGCGCTCATCAGCAGCAGACCGGCACTGCCCAGTATACCGGGATGCACCCTGCCGCTCAGCGAGCCGGAAAGCGGAGCGACGAACATCACGACAAATGGCCATGAGGTCATCACTACCCCGGTCTCCACCGCATTCATCCCGAAAGTATGCAACAGCAGGAAAGGCATACCCACCAGAGCCAGCATCTGGGCCGTATAGGACACGATACTCGTTATCACCGACATCGAGAACATCGGACGGCGCAGCAGGTCGAAAGGCAGCATCGGATATTCGCGCCTGAGCTGACTCCTGACGTAAAACCACGCCGACACTATCAGGAAGGCAACACCTATGAGTACTACAGTCAGACTCCCGTCATGAGAATACAGTTCAATACATCCTATCAGCAGACCGAATACAACGGCATTGAGCAGAGCGTCCTTAAAATTGAACCTGCGCCCGGCCACATGCGTCGGATTGTCCGGCAGAAAACGCCATCCCATGAAAAACGTAACTATACCGGCCGGGATATTGATGGCGAACAGCCACGGCCAGGATGCGAAAGACAGGATAGCGGCGGCGATGGAAGGTCCGGACACCGCTGCAAGAGCCACTACCGTAGCATTGATACCAACTCCCTTGCCGAGATGACGTTTAGGGAAAATCAACTTGGCTATGGAAGTATTGACACTCATCATCATCGAGGCTCCCAAGCCCTGAAAAGCCCTTGAGGCGGTAAGCATGAGCAGAGTATGGGACATGGTACACAGGACGGATGCCACTGTGAACACAGCCACTCCGCTCAGGTAGACCTTCTTGTAACTGTAGAGTTCTCCGAGAGTGGAAAAAGGCAGCAGAGTCATCATTATCACGAGCTGAAAAGCATTGATGACCCATATCGAATCCGCTGAAGACACCCCCAGTTCCTGTGCTATGGCCGGCAGGGCCACATTGCAGATATTGCCGTCCACCACAGACAGGAAGATTCCGCAGAAGACTGCAATCATGGCATAGTAAATCCTAGGACGGTGCAGTCCGTCCCAATCCATATTGCCGGTGATTCTTCCCTCTTCCATTTGACTGCAACAAAAGTACGCAAAATAGAGAAACGGCAAGCAAGAGAGCATGCTCTTTTTGTAATCTGCCAGTAATCAATGGCTTAGCAACACAGTGTGTTCTTTTGGGGATGTGCGGACTGCTCCGGAAGCACACCCCGGTCCGGTAACACACTGATCTGCGAGTGATTACATTTTCATGGCGCTGCAACACCTACCGTTCCTTCACCGGCGGACGGAGGCCGAGACGGCTGACCGAGGAAACGGCTCCGCAGACAGTAAGGATACCGGCCAGAAGCATGGCGTCATGAGGCGCCATATCCCCGAAAAGGTGGAAGAACAGGGCTACAAGGGCCGCGCCGGTGGACTGACCCACAAGGCGGGCCGTAGCCAGCATACCGCCTGCGCTTCCGGCGCGGTGATTAGGGGCAGAGCTGAGCAGCATGTGGTTGTTGGGAGACTGGAAAAATCCGAATCCGGCTCCGCACATCATCAGACGCCATGCTATATCGAGATGCGATGCATCCTCGGGGATAAACGAGAGCAGAAAACATCCGGTGCTCATCAGCAGCAAGCCGAAACATCCCAGGATTCCGGGATGAATCCTGCCTATAAGCGACCCGGCCAGCGGAGCCACGAATACGGTGATAAGCGGCCAGGAGGTCATCAGCAGTCCGGTCTCCACGGCATTCATTCCGAATGTATGCAGCAGCAGGAAAGGCATTGCCACCATCGCCATCATCTGGGCGGTAAAGGAGACAATGCTTGTAACTACGGATATTGAAAATACGGGAATGCGCAGCAGATCAAAGGGCAGCATAGGATACTTCCGGTCAAGCTGGCTCTTGACATAGATATAGCCTAGGATCAATAACAGGGCTGCCCCGATAAGCACTGTCGTGGGTCTTGCGCCGTGCGAATACATCTCTATGCAGCCTATCAGCAGACCGAACACGGCGGCATTGAGCAAAGCGTCCTTGAAGTTGAAATGCCGTCCCTTGACATGCGTCGGATTGTCCGGCAGGTGGCGGAATGCCATGAAGAAAGTCACTATCCCGACCGGGATGTTGATGGCGAACAGCCACGGCCACGGAGCGAATGACAGGATTCCCGCGGCAAGAGTCGGTCCGGCCACTGAAGCTATAGCCACCACCGTGGCATTGATGCCTACACCTTTTCCAAGGTATTTCTTAGGGTAGATTATCTTTATCAATGTAGTATTGACACTCATTATCATAGCCGCACCTATACCCTGAAAGACCCTGGAGGCAATCAGCAGCGGCAAAGTATGCGACAAGGCGCAGAACAGCGAGCCTACCGTGAACAGAACCACTCCTGAGATATACACTCGTCTGTAACTGAGCAATTCTCCTAGCGATGAGAAGGCCAGCAGAGTCATCATGATTATAAGCTGGAACGAATTGACTATCCAGATTGAATCCGCCGAGGACACTCCAAGTTCCCGGGCTATCGTAGGCAGGGCCACATTGCAGATATTGCCGTCCATCACCGACAGAAAGATACCGCAGCATATCGAAGCCACCGCATAATATATCTTCGGCCGGTGCAGACCGTCCCACTGCAGATTTCCGACCACAGTCTCCTCCTGCCCCGTGCCTGACTTCAATTCCACCTTTTTCATACCGGCTGCAAATGTACGCAAAATCATACAGCCCTGTCACCACTGGTCAACCTTCTTCCTATATCGGCTTTCCATTTTCGTAAATTTATTTTATTGATTATTACCCTTATTTATCATTTTCTCAGGATATCTGCTAACTTTGTTGAACTGACTTTTAAATTACTTGAGACATGGAGCAGAATGAGAAGATTGTAATTTACCAGACGGCCGACGGGCAGACGAGAATCGATGTGAAACTGGAAAATGACACCGTATGGCTGTCACAAAGCCAGATGGCTGAACTTTTTCAGACAGACAGAACATCTATTCTAAAACACATTAAAAACATTTACAAATCCTCCGAGTTGGAAGAAAATGCAACTTGTGCAATTTTTGCACAGGTTCGTTCTGAAGGCAAACGGACCATTAGAAGAAATATACCTTACTACAACTTGGATGTAATTATATCTGTAGGATATAGAGTAAATTCCCTGCGCGGCACACAGTTCCGCATCTGGGCCAACCAGGTGCTCAACGCTCGTCGCTCTTACGCTGATGATAGCAGAGAGCCGCATGGAAGAGATGGACATGATGGTCAAGGTTATTGTCAATCTCATTAACAAGAACAATCAATAATCTATATTTATTGTTAAATTTGCAGGGATAACGAATAAACACAACTGATAAATGAAAGTCAACATCACCGCAAAATCCATCTGCGCGGCCCTGATCGGGGCTGCGGCAGTGGCAGGAGTATCATCCTGCGCAGGAAACCAGACCGAATCACCCATGAAACAGAAAGTAATGGAGTACGCTCCGTTTGAACTGACATCACCGCTGGCCGCCCAGCTGAGCGACAACGAACGCGAGATTGTAGACATCTTCTTCCAGATAGCGCAGATTGCAGACAATCTTTTCTGGCAGCAGACATTCGGGGACAAAAGTCTGATGGAACAGATAGAGGATCCATTCGCCAGACAGTTCGCTTACATCAACTACGGCCCGTGGGACCGTCTCGACGATAACAAGCCATTCATCGACGGCTATGGTCCCAAACCGGACGTATGCACCTACTATCCCGCCGACATCACCCTCGAGGAGTTCAACGCATATGACAACCCTGACAAGTCATCATGGTACACAGTGCTTCGCCGTGACGAGAACGGAGGACTGAAAACAGTATGGTATCACGAGGAATACGCAGAGGAAGTGGCTCAGATGTGCTCCCTTATGCAGCAGGCCGCAGACCTGGCCGAGGATCCCGGTCTCAAAAACTACCTGCTCAAACGCATCGAGTCTTTCAGGACAGACGAATACCTTCCCAGCGACCTCGCCTGGATGGACATGAAGGACAGCAAGATAGACTTCGTCATCGGCCCCATCGAGAGCTACGATGATAAGTTCCAGGAGACCAAGACCTCCTATGAGTCATTCATCCTGCTCAAGGATACCGAGCGCAGCAAGGACCTGGCCAAATTCGTGGCCATGCTTCCCGCCCTGCAGAAAGAGCTGCCCTGCAAGCCCGAATACAAGACCTTCGTACCCGGCACCTCTTCCGACCTCAACGTATATGACGTAGTCTACTACGCCGGAGACTGCAACGCCGGCAGCAAGACCATAGCCATCAACCTGCCCAACGACGAGCGCGTACATGCCCTCAAAGGCACACGCCGTCTCCAGCTGCGCAACTCGATGCAGGCCAAGTTTGACAAGATCCTCCTGCCTATCGGCCAGCTCATCCTCGCCCCTGAGGACCACGAGCACCTGAAATTCGATGCCTTCTTCTGGAACGTGACCTTCCACGAGGTAGCCCACGGACTCGGTGTCAAGGAGACCATCAACGGCAAGGGCAGCGTAGATGCGGTAATGGGCACAGAGAAGACTTCATGGGAAGAGGCCAAAGCCGACATCCTCGGACTCTTCATGGTATGCCGCCTGATTGAGAAGGGCGAGATCACCGACATCACAGTCGAGGACGCCATCACCACCTACATCGCAGGTATCCTCCGCTCGGTACGTTTCGGAGCCGCATCCTCGCACGGCAAGGCCAATATGATGTGCTTCAACTTCATGGAGCAGCAGGGCGCCTTCTCCCGCAATGCCGACGGCCTCTACGTAATCGACTTCGAGAAATCCAAGGCAGCCATCAATGCATGGGCCGACCTGATTCTGACCACTCAGGGCAACGGTGACGTAGCCTTCGCCACCGAGTTCCGTGAGAAGAACGGCGGCATCACCCCCGCTCTCCAGGCCGACCTCGACCGCATCAACGCAGCCGGTATTCCCAAGGACATCTTCTTCATCCAGGGCCCCGATGTACTCTTCGGCACCAAGTAAATCCGCAGTACTGCTGCTCACGTTGGCGGCATTCGCAACAGTTACAGTATCGTCCTGCCGCACCCAAAGCGGCGGGACTGATACTTTTATACCCACAGCTCCCGACTGGTCGGACAAAGCGGCCTGGTATATCTCAGAACCGGCAGCGGCCCCGGAAGCGGACATTTTCTACATCCTGCCCACCTGCGTCTGGGACTGGACCGCTGAGGACGGACAGCTCTGCCGCTATTCGGACTACAGCCGCACCGACCACATAGAGGCGTTCCTGCCCTCGGTCGAACTGGCGGAGGACATCTTCGCCCGGGGACAATACGGATTCTACTGCCCCTACTACCGGCAGATAACCCTCAACGTCTGGATGGACGGAGAGGCAGCTGTCGAAGAACTGTTCCCCCTGTCGATGGAGGATGTCAGCGAAGCATTCGACTATTATCTGGAACATTACAATAACGGGAAGCCGTTCGTCCTGGCCGGATTCAGTCAGGGCGGCAAGGCAGTGGTGGAACTGGTCAAGCATCTCCCGGCAGAAGCCTATGAGCGGATGGCCGCCGCCTACGCCATCGGCTACCGCATCTCGGACGAGGAGCTGGCGCAATACCCCCAACTGCTTCCAGCCACAGACTCGACCGGCACCGGCACCATCATCTGCTACAACTCCGTCGCCGCTCCGGAAGCCGCCTGCGGGGTACTTTCCCCTACCGATGTCTGCATCAATCCGGTGAACTGGACCACTGACGCCACCCCTGCAGTCCTCAACGACTCGGTAACCGTCACCGTAGATACCGTCAGTCATCTGCTGATAGTGGACGGCCTGGACCCGGAGCATTACTACGCACCGTCCCTGGCATCGACATTCCCCCTGGGCAACTATCACCTGCAGGAGCTTACCCTGTATCAGGAGCACCTGCGCAGAAATACCGCTCTACGGCTATATTATTTTGAAAAATGAGTTAACTTTGCCGTCTACGCTCAAGAACTTAAAATATGAGAAGGATTTTTTCGACAATAATCGGTATCATACTGGGAACAACTTTATTATCTGCACAGAATCTTATTGGACAGCAGGACACTGCATCCGGATTGTGGGGATTCAAGGACTCCACCGGCAACTGGGTCATTGCCCCTGAGTTCAACTTTGCCAGCCAGTTCTCAGAAGGTCTTGCCGGTGTGTGCATGAATGGGAAATGGGGATATATCAACCCAGAGGGAGAAGTTGCAATCCCTTGCCAGTTCGATGACGCCACATATTTCTCAGAAAAACTTGCGGGCGCATGTAAAGACGGAAAATGGGGCTTCATCAACCGGAGCGGTGCCATGGTCATCCCGTTCCAATACGAGGAGATACGGTCGTTCATCGACGGACTGGCCCCTGTAAAGGAGAACGGCG
>DXAW01000006.1 GCA_019116865.1 Candidatus Coprenecus stercoravium
TCACAGAGCTGTTTGAGTTGTTCAAGGCGTAAATCGACAGAGTCTTTCCTGTGTCTGTCATATGATAGAACCTCCTGCCGGCTGCCGGTA
The DNA here is from genome assembly GCA_019116865.1 of Candidatus Coprenecus stercoravium. Taxonomy (GTDB): domain Bacteria; phylum Bacteroidota; class Bacteroidia; order Bacteroidales; family UBA932; genus Coprenecus; species Coprenecus stercoravium. Next base: position 91 of record DXAW01000006.1, read on the forward strand.
ACGAAAAGCAGAATAAAAGTCGTCAGCAGTATGAAGAATCGTTTTTTCATAGTCGTTTCAGCGCAGGAGTGAATGTAATGCAAAGTTAATAAAACTTGCAATGTCCGCAATGGTTGTTTCGTCCGGGCTTTGGGAGGGAGGGGAATAAAAAAGCCGGACAGCTGACAACGGGTCCGGCTTTATCTGTATATGTTCCGAATGGCTTAGAGGATGGCTGCGTATGCGTCAGCGTCCATAAGCTCGTTAACCTCGGCGGGGTTGGACATCCTGATCTTGATCATCCAGCCTTCTCCGTAGGGATCGCTGTTGACAGTCTGGGGAGCTTCCTCCAGAGCTGCGTTGATCTCGATAATCTCACCTGATACAGGCATGAAGGCGTCCGCAACGGTCTTCACAGCCTCGATGGCTCCGAATACTTCTTCTTTTGCAAGATTCTCGCCCTGAGTCTGGATGTCAACGAAAACGATGTCTCCGAGCTGGTCCTGAGCGTAGTCAGTGATACCTACAGTAGCGATATCGCCCTCTACTTTGACCCATTCGTGATCTTTTGTGTACTTCAAATTGCTAGGTATATTCATAACCGGTTATAATTAAATGTTAAACTGCTGCAAATGTATTAAAAAGTAAAAGACCCTACAAGATTTTTAAGGCTTTTTTGATGATGTCCTCCAGACTCAGTCCCGGCTCCTTGCGGACTATGGACGCAACGGCTTTTTCCACAGCGTTTTTGGTAAATCCGAGCATTATCAGGGCCGAGCAGGCCTCCTGTGTATTGGCCCCTGTGCCGCCGGATGTCAGGTCCAGTGCCGCTCCGCTGCCGCGGGCGATCTTGTCCTTCAGCTCGATTATGACCTTCTGGGCGGTCTTGAGTCCGATGCCCTTGACGGCCTTGATGCGGTTGACGTCACCAGAGGCCACAGCTGCGGACACCTCGTCCGGGGTGAGGGACGAGAGCATCATCCTGGCCGTGTTGGGCCCGATGCCCGATACCGAGATAAGCAGGGTGAATATCCGCCGCTCCTCCTTGTCGAAGAAGCCGTACAGCGTCTCCTCGTCCTCCCTCACGTGATGATATACATAGAGCCGTGCCTCGCGGGCATCCCGGAGTCTCTCGTAGGTATTCAGCGATATCTGCATCAGATAGCCTATGCCGCAGCATTCTATCACGGCCTCCGCCGGATTGAGCTCCTCGATACTGCCTCTTATATAGTCGTACATAATCCTGATACGTAAATATTATTCTGCAAAATTAATTACTTTTGTGAAATTTTTGAAAGACGGTATGAACGCAGTAATAGAAAATATAAGAGCGCAGTTCCCGTATCTTGAAAGTACGGTGAGGGACGGCAGGCCGTTGGTGTATATGGACAGCGCGGCCACCTCGCAGAAGCCCCGCAGCGTCATCTTCTGCATGAGTTCATGGCTGGCTGAGGCCAATGCCAACGTACACAGGGCCATATACGGTCTGGCGGCAGAGGCTACCGACCATTACGAGGCCGGCCGCGAGGCTGTACGCTCTCTGCTCAATGCCGCATCGAAGGACGAGATAGTGCTGACTTCCGGCACTACGGCATCGATTAATCTGCTTGCCAATACTTTCGGAGCAAAATACATCAAGGCCGGGGACGAGATCCTGGTCTCGGAGGGCGAGCACCATTCCAACCTGGTGCCCTGGCAGATGCTCTGTGAGCGCAGCGGTGCCCGCCTGAGATTTATCCATGTGGAAGAGAATGGCGAATGGGATCTGCGGGAGGCTGAGCGGATACTGTCCGAAGGCAGGGTCCGGCTGGTCTCCGCCGCTCACATCTCCAATGTCCTGGGCATCGTCAATCCCGTCGAGGAGCTTGTGGCGATGGCGCACAGGCACGGTGCCGCCGTGCATCTGGACGGAGCGCAGGGAATTGTCCACGAGGAGGTGGATGTAAGGCGCATAGGGTGCGATTTCTACTCGTTTTCGGGACACAAGCTGTATGCAGCCACCGGCTCGGGCGTGCTCTATGGCCGGAAAGATCTGCTGGAGACTCTGCCGCCCTGGATGGGGGGAGGGGAGATGGTCGATACCGTGACCTTCCAGAAGACCACGTATGCTCCGGTGCCGCTGAGATTTGAGGCCGGAACTCCAAACTTTATATCGGCAGCCACTTTAAAGCCGGCTATTGATTTCGTTACCTCAATACGGATACCTGAAGTCAGATCCAATGAGAAGGAGATGACATCCTATCTCATCAGTGAGATGAATGCTATAGACGGGCTGAGGCTGTACGGCACGGGCGGCAGGAAATGCCCTCTGCTGTCTTTTACGGTGGACGGGGCGCATCACAGCGATATCGCCACTCTGCTGGACAAGATGAACATCGCGGTGCGCTCGGGCCTGATGTGCTCGGAACCGCTTATAGGCAAATTCGGCCGGACAGGCATGGTACGCGTATCCCTGGGACCGTACAACACTCTGGAAGAGTGTGAGTATCTCATCAAGTCACTTAGAAGAACCGTTAAAATGTTACGATAATGGAAGCAACAGTACAGGATGTCCAGCAGGAGATAGTGGACGAGTTCTCCGCTTTTGACGACTGGATGGACAAATACGAATACCTCATCGAGCTGGGCAAGTCCCTGCCGGTGATAGACGAGAAAAACAAGCAGGAGGACCGGCTCATCAAGGGCTGCCAGTCCCGGGTGTGGCTCAACACCGAGCTGCGTGACGGACGGCTGTACTTCACGGCTGACAGCGACGCCATCATCACCAAGGGCATAATCTCCCTGCTTATAAGGGTGTACAACGGACGGACTCCTGATGAGATACTGGCTGCGGACAACAGCTTCATCGACCGGATCGGTCTCAAGGAGAACCTTTCTCCGACCCGGGCCAACGGACTGGTGTCCATGATGGAGCAGATAAAGGAGGACGCTCTCCGCTACAGTAACAATAGATAGAAATACGTGGATATGGATAAAACTGCGCTTACCCGCGATGTCGTGCGGGCCCTCAGACAGGTGTACGACCCGGAGATACCGGTCAACATCTACGATCTCGGTCTCATCTACGACATCACTATAGATGATGACCATAAAGTCTTCATAAAGATGACCATGACCGCGCCTAACTGCCCTATGTCGGACATACTGCTGGAAGACGTGCATACGGCTGTGGCCGATGCGCCGGGAGTTACGGACGTGGCCATAGAGATAACATTTGACCCGCCATGGGACAAGTCCCGTATGAGTGACGAGGCATTACTGGAACTGGGACTGCTATGATAC